>CACYCR010000135.1 GCA_902772935.1 Oscillospiraceae bacterium | reverse complement strand
TTTGCGCGACAGATTTTTGTTCTGCAAGGCAGAGGACGCAGGCGGGCTGGCGCCCGGCAAGGACGATAACGCCGCAGAGCGGAAATCCGACCGCAAAGATGCTTCGGGCTTCGATCAGATTTTCGCACGCTTTTCTTTTTCCGAAAAGAAAAGTAAGGCCCGCGCGGCGAGCGCAGGAATAATTCGGAATTCGGAATTATGGTCGCGGGAAAGGCTGCGGCTGTTTTTGGTTTGCGCCGCGGAGCGAGGCAGATGTTTGCGGGAAACGTGTAAATTGTATGCGCGGTGCGCCGTGACGGGAAGGCTGCTGACCGGCCGGGTGCCACCGCGCTGCGCGCAGCGTCCGCACCACAGGTGCGGCAGCACGGTCGCAGACCGTGCCGGTGGCGCCCGGCCGACGGCAGGTTCATTCGGTTCAATAGCATTTTCTGCTTTTCGGATGCTGCACACCTTCTTTGGCGGCGATAACATAAAAGCGGCCGCAGCTTTCAGCGCGACCGCAATTATCCATTTTCAATTTTCAATTCTTTCTTACGTTCTTACTTATTTTTCCTTTTTTTCTGTACTTTTTCTTTTCAAAGAAAAAGTACCAAAAAGAAATTGTATTGTCCTTACGCTTTGCTGCCTTTGGCGCCTTTGCTGCCGCCGCCGAGGGATACACCCTGCAGCACGTTCGAATCAAACGCATACGTGATGTTCTCACTCTCGCGTTCCCGCTTGAGCGCCAGCGAAATCATCCGGTCAAGCAGTTCCGGATAGGATACGCCGATCGGTTCCCATAAATAGAATGACAGCGAGCCGGGAATGGTGTTGATCTCGTTCAGCCAGATCTTGCCCGTGCTTTTGTCCATCATGAAGTCGATGCGCGAAACACCGTTGCAGCCGAGCGCCTGAAACGCCTTGACCGCATACGCCTGAATGGTCTGCTTTTGTTCCGGCGTGATTTCCGCCGGAATCTTGCGGGAAAGCGTTGCCATGCCCTTGCTGCCGCCGGTCTTTTTTGCACCGCCTTTGCCGTTGCCGATGTACTTGTCCTCAAAGGACAGGATCTCGTCCGCGTTCACGGGCTCCTCACATTCCGACGCCATCGCCTCGTCACAGTCGCCGAGCACGGCGCAGTTGATCTCCTTGAGGTTCTGCACAGCCGGCTCCACAAGCACCTTTTGCGCATAGCAGAACGCCGTATCCAGTGCGGCAATCAGCTTGTCGCGGTCGTCCGCTTTGGAAATACCGATGGACGAACCGAGGTTGACGGGCTTGACAATCACCGGGTACCCGAACGCGCCCTCCACGGCAGCGATCACCTTGTCGTTGTCCGCGTCATACTGCGCAGCCGTGAACGTCCGGCAGTCCAGCACGGGGATTCCGTTGTCCTTCAGCACCGCCTTCATCGCGTATTTATCCATGCCGAGCGCCGAGGAAAGTACATCGCAGCCCACGTACGGCAGATTCAGCATTTTGAAAAAGCCCTGCAGCGTACCGTCTTCCACATTTGTGCCGTGAACCACAGGCAGTGCAACGTCGATTTCGCCGACGATCGCCTTGCCGAACGCCTTTGCGGGGTACCGCAGCAGCTTTACGTTCTTGCCGTCATTGACGAGCAGCACCCGCTGACTCTCTTTCAGCAGCGTGCCGATGTTGCTGCGATACGCCTCGATGTCGCCGATGCGCGCACCGACATAAAACTCGTTGTTCTTCGTGACATAGATCGGCGTGACGTCATATTTTTCCTTGTCCAGACTTTGGATGGCCTGCAGCGCGGAAATGATTGAAATCTCATGCTCCACGCTCTTGCCGCCGAAGACAACGCCCAGTTTGATTTTCATACGGAAAGCCTCCTCTTTACTTGCCTTAATAGTTATCCGGCAGATCGTTTTCGAGCAGAATGACCTTCTTGCGGCCGTCGCTCTTCAGCGCGTAGACATGCGTCAGCGCCTCCTGGATCGTGTCGGCAATATAGATTTTCTCTTTCGGATAATTCTCACCCAGCAGACCGGCCTCAATGGGTACCGCCTGCCGCCGGCCGACCAGCACCACATAGTCGCAGACCTTTGCCGCGTCGGCGCCGAACGTCCGGTTGCATTCCTCCTGCTTTTCGCCGAGCTCCACCATGCCCGGCGTCACAAGAATCTTGTAGCCGGAGAAGAGCGACAACGCTTCGAGGGCCGCTTTTGTGCCGCTCGGATTCGCATTGTATGCGTCGTCAATGATGGTTGCGCCGTTCTTTTCCGAAAGCTCCAGCCGGTGCGGCGCACCTTCGAGCTTGCGGACCTGTCCCTTGAGCGCGGCAAGCGGAATGCCGAGCTGATGGGAGACGGCGATGGCGCCGGTGACGTTCAGCACATTGTGCCGGCCGATCAGGCGGGTCGAATAGGTCTCCTGCTCGCCGTTCGGCGCGGTCACGGTAAAGGTTGTGCCGCGGTCGGACACCGTGATGTCTGTCGCAATGTAGTCCCCTTTGCCGTCAATGGCGTACGCGATATAGGGGCGTTTGCAGCCGTGGTCGCGGATGTTTTCATCGTCGCCGTTCAAAAACAGCAGGCCGCCCTCCGGCAGCGCATCCGCCAGCTCAAACTTGGTGTTTTTCACTGCGTCGAGCGTTTTGAAGGATTCCAGATGCTGCGGGCCGATGGAGGTGATGACACCGTGATCGGGATGCACGATGTCGCACAGCTCCTTGATGTCGCCGACCCATTTTGCGCCCATCTCGCAGATGAAGATCTCATGCGTGGACTTGAGCGAGCCGCGGATCGTTTTGACGACGCCCATCGGCGTGTTGTAACTTTCCGGGGTCATCAGAACGTTGTACTTTGCGCGCAGCAGGGTGTTGAGGTAGTATTTGACGCTCGTCTTGCCGTAACTGCCGGTGACGCCGATGACGGTCAGATGATCGCGGCAGGCGCGCAGAATCTTTTTCGCGTCGTTGGTATAATAGCGGTTGATGCCTTTTTCCATCGGCTTGTTGATGAGGTTCGCAATCATCACAAAGCCCGGCGACAGCGCGTACAGCAGCACCAGAACCAGAAGGCCGATGCTTTCATGATTCTTCGGCGCGTACAGCGCGGAGAACACCACGATCAGCGCCGCTGCGATGATGCCCGTTGTGACGAACATCCGCTTGACGCGCGGCGTGTAGACCAGCGGCTTTTTCGCTTTCTTCGGCCGTTCGATGAAAACGGCGAGGGCGAACAGCGCGAGCGAGACGATCATCTTGAAGATGATGTTGAAGGGAATCAGCGTCACGATCAGCAGCAGTACCGAAAGCATACTGTGCGGCATATAGCGGCCGATGTTTTTGAAGATCCAACGGTTATGTGTATCGAAGCGATAGGAGTTGAGCTGGAAGAAGTGCATGGAGTCGATCTGCGAGAGCACGAACGCAGCGCAGAACACCAGAACGCACAGGACGTAGGAAACAAGGTTGACGGGATTCATGAGAAGCCTCCTTAGGTGAGATTCATAAACGACGCAAGGATGCGCAGGAACAACCCCTGCTGCTCCAGGAAGGAGTAGTGTCCGGCATTTTTGATGGGGACCAGCGCCGCTTCGGGCATCAGGCGCTCCATGGTCTGTCCGTCGGACAGCGGTGTGGCGTCGTCGTTTTCGCCCCAGACAAGCAGCGTCGGACATTTGACGTTCGGCATCAAATCGCACAGGTCTTCATTGACCACACGCACCAGCGTTTGCCGCATGATCGGCGAGGCGGCGTTATAATCCGCGGAGCCGGCGCGTTTACGCCAGTTGTCCAGTGCGTCCGGGAACAGCTTTTGCATGAACTTCAGGGAAAGAATCTTCTTTGCGATTTTGAAGATCCGCTGCCGCAGCTTCTGCCGGAAGGTTTTTTTCGGCTTGACGCCGGCGGCGTCGACGAGGATAACCTTGTCGAGGGTAAAGGGCGTTTTGCGCGACGCGAGTTTGATGATGACGCGGCCGCCGAAGGAATGACCGAGGACGATGAGGTGATCGGTCGGAAAGTCTTTCAGAAATTCGAGCACAAAGTCGACATAATCATCCACGCACCACGGCTCTTTGGGTTCTTCGCTTTCGCCGAAACCCGGCAGATCCGGTGCAAGGATGGTATACTTTTCTTTCAGCAGATCAATGATGGAGCGAAACAGGGTGATATTTGCGCCCCAGCCATGCAGCAACAGCACCAGCGGGCCGCTGCCTTCCAGAATATAGTTGACGGTCAGGCCGCCGATTTCTTTTGTCAAAGCACGATCCTCCTTCAAGAAAAACGAGCAAATGAATACAACGTTACATAGTTATTAACAGTATATCACAAGCGGCAGCAGATTTCCATAAATTTCTGAAAATAAAAGAATTTTTTTCCGGCAGAAAAAATGGAAAATTGATATTTGCGGCCATCTTTATGTTGTCGCCGCAAAGGAAGGTGTGCAGCAGCCGATAGAGCGCAAATGCGATTGGACCGAGCGAAGCTGCCATCGGCCGGGCGCCACCGGCACGGTCTGCGACCGTGCTGCCGCACCTGCGGTGCGGACGCTGCACGCAGCGCGGTGGCGCCCGGCCGCAGGCACAGCCTTCTCTCTACGGCACACAGCGCATACAATCAACCCACATTTCTTCCGCCGTTGCTTTTCTTCGCGGCGCAAACAAAAACTATACCGTTACGTTCGGCGCGACTGCAATTCCGCATTTTTGCGCTCGCCGCCATAAAGGAAAACCGCCGACGCAAAAAGCATCGGCGGTTCCCTGAGGAAAAGAAAATGAAAACAAACAGGGAAGAAGGAAAAAAGAGAGAGGAAGTAAAAAACCTTCTTCCCGCTGAGGAGAAATCAGTGGGTCGGTACCACGCTTGTGTCGAACGGCAGCATGTTGTAAATCGTGCCGTCGGCGCCGACCATGCTGATCGGCAGCTCCGGTACCAGAAGATGAATCGTGGAAATGAACCGGTTGCTGTCTTCGCCCGGGAAACCGGTGACGATCGAAAGCGGCTTGCGGACGGCGATGTGCGCCGCAACCGTCAGCGCGGGGTCATCGTTGAAGTAGATCGCCATGCTGCCGCCGGCCTGCTGCGCGAAGCGGAAAACCTGCTCGAGCGCCTGCGGCTCTTTGGCGTTGCCGTTGAATTGCACCGGCAAAACGCAGATCACTTCCAGGTCACAGCCCTGTGTTTTTGCAAGGTGTTGTCCGGCTTCCACCAGACGGCGGGACGATTCCTGCGGCGTGACGCAAACAAGAATGGTCTTTTTGTTGTCCTTGTCGTGTACCACAATCGGCACCTCCTTTGAACTGTCTATAGCATACCACTGCAACCTAAAGAGTACCTAAAAGGCAAAAATTTTGTGAAAATATTTTTGGCGGCCGAAGGGTCTTTGCGCGGCAGCCGGTACGATTTTTCGCGCTGCGGCTTGTTTTTCCGTTTAAAATGTGATAAAGTAAAACTATTGAAGGAGGGGATCCCCATGAATCTGAAAGAAAAAGCCGTGCAAACCATTCACCGCGCAATTGCGACCGCAGCAAATGCGGTTGCGCAGACAGAAAGCGTGGTCATCGGGTCGGAGCAGTCGGCGCCGGCGCTGTGTGAATGCGCCCGGAAGGCTGCCGCCGAGGGCATGGTGCTGCTCAAGAACAAGGACGGTGTGCTGCCGTTTGCAAAAGGCACGCGCATCAGCGTTTACGGCCGCACGCAGATCGACACATTTTATGTCGGGTACGGCTCCGGCGGCGATGTGCACGCGCCGTATCATGTCAGCATCCTTGACGGCTTGCGGGCGGACGGCGACGTGATCGTCAATGAAGAGCTCGCTGCGCTTTATGAACAGTGGTGTCCCGCGCATGTACCCGATGAAGGGTACTGGGGACACTGGCCGATGAGCAACCCGGAGATGCCGCTGCCGAACTTCCGACTCGCCGACGACGGTGCGCAAAGCGACTGCGCGGTTGTGGTAATCGGCCGTGCGGCCGGTGAAGACCGGGAAAACACACTGACCGAAGGCAGCTATTACCTCACAAAAGGGGAACGCGCGCTGCTGGACGATGTGACGGCGGCGTTTGACCGCGTGGTCGTTTTGCTGAACATCGGCTCGCTGATGGATCTTTCCTGGCTGGAGGATTACGGCGACGCGATCGCCGCGGCTGTGCTTGTCTGGCAGGACGGCATGGAGACCGGCCGGGCCGTTGCGGATGTGCTGACCGGAAAGGCCGCACCCGGCGGCAGACTCTCCGATACCGTTGTGCGCAGCTACGCGGCGTACCCGTCGGCGCAGCAATTCGGCAGAAAAGCCTACAGCGAATACAGCGAAGACATTTTTGTCGGCTATCGCTTTTTTGAAACATTCGCACCGTCGCAGGTGCTCTTCCCGTTCGGCTACGGGCTGAGCTATACGACGTTCTCACGCGAAGTGACCCGCACACAGATTTCCGACGGCAAGGTGCGCGTCTGGGTGCGTGTGAAAAACACCGGCAGTCTGCACAGCGGCAGCGAAGTGCTGCAGTTGTATCTGCGCGCGCCGCAGGGAACGCTTTCGCAGCCGGTGCGCAAACTCGCCGCTTTCACGAAGACAACCCTGCTTGCCCCCGGCGAAGAAGAAAAATGCTGCCTGCAGTTTGACCTCGCCGACTGCGCAAGCTATGACGATACCGGCTATAGCGGCTTTCTCCATGCCTGGGTGCTTGAGGCGGGCGTCTATACGCTCTATCTCGGCGGCGACGTCAGAAGCGCCGAAAAATGCCGCAGCTTCACGCTGCCGAAGACCGTCTGTGTCCGGCAGTGTCAGCAGGCGGCTGCACCCGACCCGGCGCATCCCTTTGAGCGGCTGGTTTTGCGGTACGACAGCACCGGCGCGGCTGTGCCGATGACGGAACGCGCCCCGGTGATGAAAACATCGCTGCGCGACCGGATTCTTGCGAATCTGCCGGAAGATCTGGCGCTGACCGGCGACCTTGGCTACCGGCTGTCCGATGTCCGCGACGGCAAGGTCACGATGGAGGCGTTTGTTGCGCAGCTCTCCTTTGATGAGCTGGAAGCGATCTCCCGCGGCGATTACCGGATGAACAGTCCGCTCGGCGCACCGGGCAACGCGGGCGCCATCGGCGGCGTGCTGCCGTCGCTGCGCGACAAAGGCATCCCGCCCGTCATCACCACCGACGGCCCCTCCGGCATCCGCCTTTCGGCGCAGTGTTCGCTGCTGCCGAACGGCGTCTGCCTCGCCTGCAGCTTTGACACCGCGCTGGTGGAAGAATTAATGACGCTGCTCGCCGAAGAAATGAAGGCGCGCGGCAGTGACATTCTTCTTGCGCCCGGCATGAATCTGCACCGCAATCCGTTGTGCGGCCGCAACTTCGAATACTTTTCGGAGGATCCGCTGCTGACCGGCAAGATCGCGGCGGGGTACGTGCGCGGCGTGCAGAGCGGCGGGCTGTCCGCCTGCCCGAAGCATTTCGCCTGCAACAATCAGGAGACGAACCGTACCCACAACGACACCCGCGTTTCCGAGCGTGCGCTGCGGGAAATCTACCTCAAGGGGTTCGAGATCTGCGTCAAAGAGGCGCAGCCGAAAAACATCATGACGTCCTACAACAAGATCAACGGCGTCTGGAACCATTACAACTACGACCTTTGCACAACGATTCTGCGCGGCGACTGGGGCTATCAGGGCTGCGTCATGACCGACTGGTGGATGCGCTCGGACGAATCGCATGAATTCCGCGGCGTTATCGATCAGGGGTACCGTGTCCGCGCCGGGGTGGATGTGCTGATGCCCGGCGGTCCGCGCACCGGAAAAACCGAACCGGACGGTACACTGAAAAAGAGTATGCGTGCCGAAAACGGTGTGACCTTCGGCGAACTGCAGCGAACGGCGATGCACGTTCTGCGGATGTGTCTTGCCGTGGGCTGCGCCGCGAACCGGGCAGAGGAACCGACACGATAAGCAGAAAGGAGCGCTTTATGGAAAAGATCGAAGCACTTGCCGCGGCACTGAACAAAAGCAAACGGCTGGTGGTCTTCACGGGGGCGGGCATCAGCTGTCCGTCCGGCATCCCCGACTTTCGTTCGGCGGACGGTCTGTACAACCGAAAGACCAACCTGCGCTATGCGCCCGAGCAAATCATTTCTCACAGCTTTTTTGAGCGCGACCCGGATTTGTTTTATACGTTCTATAAATCCGCAATGGTATATCCCGACGCAAAGCCCAACGCGGCGCATCGGTTTTTTGCCGCATTGGAGGCGCCCGGCCGCGAAGTGACGGTCGTCACACAGAACATCGACGGTCTGCATCAGGCCGCAGGCAGTTCCCGTGTGCTGGAGCTGCACGGCAGCATTCACCGCAATTTCTGCCAACGCTGCGGCAAGGCATTTTCGCTCGATGAGATCCTGGCACAGCCCGGCGTGCCGCACTGCGACTGCGGCGGCATCATCAAGCCGGACGTCGTGCTGTATGAAGAGCCGCTTGACGACAACACGGTCTGGCAGGCGGTTTGTGCCATTGAACAGGCCGACGTGATGGTGATCGTCGGCACATCGCTTGCCGTGTACCCGGCCGCGTCATACCTGCGGTATTTCCGGGGTGACAGCCTCATTCTCATCAATAAATCCGAAACACCCTATGACGGCCGTGCCGACCTCGCGTTTCATGAAGACGTGGTCGCCGTGGTCAACGCGGTGCAATCGCAGATGCAGTGAGGGACGTTTTAACCTTTTATATATCACGGACCGCTGTAACCGGCGTCCGTAATGATCATCAACACCTCGAAGGAGACCGGCTATGGACTACAGAATCGAACACGACTCCATGGGCGAGATGCGCGTACCCGCCGATAAATACTGGGGCGCGCAGACGCAGCGCAGTTTTCAGAACTTTAAGATCGGCACCGAAACGATGCCGCAAGAGATCATCCGCGCGTTTGCCCTGTTGAAAAAAGCGGCGGCACAGGCCAACCACGGCTGCAAGCCGGAAAAAATGACGGCGGAAAAATGCGAAACGATCTGCAGCGTCTGCGATGAGATCTTATCCGGCGCGCTTGACGATCAGTTTCCGCTGGTGGTCTGGCAGACCGGCAGCGGCACCCAGAGCAACATGAACGCGAACGAAGTCATTGCGGGGCGCGGCAGTGCCCTTGCGCAAAAGGCGCTGCTGCACCCGAACGACGACGTGAATATGTCGCAAAGCTCCAATGATACCTTTCCGACGGCGATGCACATTGCGGCGGTGCTGTCCATCCGGGATCGGCTGCTGCCGGCCATCGACGCGCTGATTGCCACGCTGCTGCGCCTGGAAGACGAGAACGCCGGCGTTGTCAAGAGCGGCCGCACCCATCTGCAGGACGCGACGCCGATTGCCTTTTCTCAGGAGATCTCCGGCTGGCGAGGGATGCTGGAAGAGAGCCGCGCCATGATCGTCGGTGCACTGCCGTTTTTGCAGAAGCTGGCGCTCGGCGGCACCGCTGTCGGTACGGGGCTGAACTGCCCGCCGCAGTTTGCCGAAGACGCGGCGAAGATTCTCAGCACATTGACCGGCGTACCGTTTGTCAGCGAAGAGAACAAGTTTCACGCCCTGACGGCGAAGGATGCGCTTGTTTTTGCGCACGGGGCGCTCAAGGCGCTTGCGGCGAACCTGCTGAAGATTGCGAACGACGTGCGTTTTCTCGCGAGCGGGCCGCGCTGCGGTCTGGGGGAGATCGCCATTCCGGAGAACGAACCCGGCTCATCCATCATGCCCGGCAAGGTCAACCCGACACAGTGCGAGGCGGTGACGATGGTTGCCGTGCAGGTGATCGGCAACGACACCGCAATCGGCATGGCGGCGTCACAGGGCAACTTTCAGCTCAACGTGTTCATGCCCGTGATCGCGTATAATTTTCTGCAGTCGGTACGCCTGCTGGCGGACGCGATGACGTCCTTCAACAAAAACTGTATGTCCGGACTGACGGCCAACAAAGAAAAAATGGCGCAGAACCTGCACAATTCCCTGATGCTGGTGACGGCGCTGAATCCGTATATCGGCTATGAGAACGCCGCGAAGACCGCAAAGAAGGCCTACCGGGAGAACATCTCGCTGAAGGAGGCCTGCGTTGCGCTCGGCTTTCTGACGGCCGAACGCTTTGACGAGGTGTTCCACCCGGAAACGATGATCTGAGGGCGGCGTGATGGAACTGGAGATGCATCCGGGTTTGCCGGATATCGAAGCACTGCGCACAAAGCTGCTTTCATGGTACCGGGCGAACGCGCGGCAGCTGCCCTGGCGGAAAGACCGGGACCCGTACCATGTCTGGGTCTCCGAGATCATGCTGCAGCAGACGCGGGTCGAAGCCGTCATGGGCTACTACGCGCGGTTTCTTGCGGCGCTGCCGAACCTGCAGGCGCTTGCCGCAGTTGACGATGAGACGCTGCTCAAGCTTTGGGAAGGACTCGGGTATTATTCCCGCGCGCGCAATCTCAAAAAGGCCGCGGGCGAGATCATGACACGCCACGGCGGCGTGTTTCCGCAGACGCAAAAGGCGCTGCTGGCGCTGTCCGGCATCGGGGCGTATACGGCCGGCGCGATCGCGTCGATCTGCTTCGATCAGCCAACGCCTGCCGTGGACGGCAATGTGCTGCGCGTGTTTGCGCGGCTGACGGAGATGGAAGCGCCCATCGACCGCGACGCCACAAAGAAGGCGGTGACGGCGGCACTGCTGCCGCTGTATGCGCCGGGGGACTGCGGCACGCTCACGCAGGCGCTGATGGAACTCGGCGCGTGCGTCTGTACGCCGAACGGTACGCCGAAATGCGATGCGTGTCCGCTGCGGGACCTGTGCCGCGCGGCGCAGAACAACAGTTGGAAACGCTTTCCGGTGCGCGGCGAAAAGAAAGCGCGCCGGCAGCAGAAAAAGCAGTTGCTGCTGCTGCAGTGCGGGGAGCGCTTTGCGCTGGAAAAACGCGGCGACAAGGGGCTGCTTGCCGGGCTGTGGCAGTTCCCGAATGCAGATACAGACAACACGGATCCGCAGGCGGCACTGGATGCCGCGGCTGCCCGGGGCGCTGCGCCGATTGCGCTGCAGGCGCAGACGTCGTATGTCCATGTGTTCACGCACATCGAATGGCACATCACGGCGTTCTGGATCCTTTGCCGGAACGAGGCGCCGGGGCTGACGTGGGTGACAGCCGAGCAGCTTGAGACACAGTACGCGCTGCCGAGTGCGTTCAAACCGGCGTGGGACATCCGTACCGCCTTTTCCGAAGGATAAAAAAACGACCGTTTGCGTCATGGCAAACGGTCGCATTTTTTGTATTCAGATTTCATCGCAGTGCGGGATGCCGAGCGGACACAGCGGCGCCCATGCCGAAAGCAGCGGATGGGGCAGCAGCATGCCGAAGGGCGTGGTCAGCGCAGCGGCGGCCTCCTGCGCGTTCAGGGAGAGGTCCGGCGCGGCGTCGGTCGGCTCGACCGTGCAGCGACTATCTGCGACGGTGATGCGGTAGGTCTTGTCGTCGATGCGCAAAACCAGGCTGCCTTCCAGCAGGGCGGAGGTCTGCGCCCGATGCGTGCCGAGGACGGCGATCATGCGTTCGAAGTCATAGACCTTGAATTTCACGGGCACCTGGATTTCCGGGCGTTCGCCGAAGGCGGCAAGCCCGCGCAGCAGCATCCGCTGGCCTTCATTGACGCAAAGGCGCAACTTTTTCATGCGTTTGCTTCTGGCAAAGGCGGTGAGGGCGTCTGCGGCGGAAATGTCCGGGCGCAGAACAAGCTCGCTGATGTCGCGCTTGGTCTTTTCGACGATGAGGTAGCCGCAGAGGGTTTGCTTCTCGTCACGGATGATGTAGCATTTTTCTTCCCATGTTGCGGTGATGCGTTCAAACGTCTCCGCGGTGCGCGCCCAATGATAGGGCTGCGAATGGAAAAGCGTCAGCAGCGCCGTCAGGACTTCGGGGCTTTTTTTGAGCGTTTCAAATGACAGCGCTTTCTGCACGGCGTGGCGGTCGATGAAATAGTCGGAGATGTCAAACAGATACCGCGTGCCGCAGGGCGCATAGCCGTAATGGGCGTAGCGCTGCCGGTGACCGCTCAGAAAGGCGAAGGCCGCACCTTCCCGCGCAGCAACGTCGTCACAGTAGGCCATCAGTTCTTTCATGTAGCCTCTGCCGCGGGCCGCGGGGTCCACGGCGACGGAGCCGATGCCGATGGCGCGCAAGGTGCCGCCGAGGGTGGTCAGGGTTGTCGGGTACGCAGCGATGCCGCCGACGATGGCTTCGTTTTGCTTGATGATCCCGTGGCACGAAACGCAAAAGGCTTCGTCGGTATACAGCTTCGGCACCTTGGTCAAAAAGCGAACGCCGAAGATCCGGTTTTCAAAGTCGAGCAGTTCCTTATAATCCGCAAGGACAGCTTGTGTTACCATAACAGTTTCCCCCATATCTCTCCGTTCATGCCGCATCCCCCACCGCGGGCATAAAAGATGATAGTCAAGGATAGCATTGAAAAACGAATACAATAAGAAAAAATTGTTAAAAAATTGTCAACATTTAGCAGAGTAAAGCAGGGCGGATGCGGATATCGGGCGGCGGACAGCGGGGAGGGAAATTGCGGGAAAGAGAGAAGGGACGGCGGCAAAATCGGCTTTTTGCGTCATATGGCGCGGCGCTGCAGGCCGTGTGGTGGTTATGACTGAAAAGGCACAGAAAGTTATGTATATTTTGTTATATTTGTTAAATAACCATTGACACCTATACCGAATTTTGATAAAATATATACAACTATAAGTGGCGGGGTCTGCTTTCTTCAAAACAACGTCGCCCATAATACAAGGAGGAATCTTTATGACAGATGCAAAAACCTTGGCGTACATTAACCTCTATGGCATTCTCGGCACACTGGAAAACCTGTGTGAACTCGATGCCGAGGCCAGTGCGCTGGCGCAGGTGAAAAAGCCGGTTTCGATCGCTTTTTCCGTGAAAGGCGGTCCCGCTGCAACGCTGACCTTCAAGGGCGGCCGCTGCCGGATGGAACAGGGCGCAAACCCGAAGGCGACCGTGCTGCTGCCGTTCTCTTCCTGCGAAAAGTTCAACGGCATGATCGACGGTACCGTGACGCCGATCCCGGTCAAGGGCTTCCATAAGATCGGCTTTTTGCTCAAGAACTTCATGAAACTGACGGACATCCTGACCAAGTACCTCAGAGCGACGGAAGACGACCTCAAGGATCCCGTGTTCTTTGAGACCAGCACCAAGCTGATGTTCTATCTGATCGCTGTCGCGATTGCGCAGATCGGCAACAACGATTCCATCGGTACGTTCTCCGCGTCCAACATCCCCGACGGCATCATCGAAATGGGCATCAAGGACAGCGTCGCCGCCACCATCCGCGTCAAGGATCACCACCTGGTCACCATCAAGCAAAAACCGGCGTCCTACCGCTCCAAGATGGAATTCGAATCCATCAAGCTCGCACGCGATCTGTTTGACGGCAAGGTCAACGCCGTTGCCTGCATCGGCGAAGGTACGATCACCATGTCCGGCCTGATCAGCATGATCGACAATCTCAACAGAATACTCGACAGAGTTGCACTGTATTTAGCATAAGGAGGCGTTATCATGGCGAACATTCCCATCATTGAAAATCATGCGAAGAGCCGTGAGCTCTTTACCAAAGCAACCAAGATCATCCCGTCCGGCATTTACGGTCACCTCGGCCCGGCAGAAGGACAGTTCATCCCCGTTTCCAACTGGCCGCTCTTTGCGACCAAGGCGAAGGGCTCCTATATCTGGGATGTCGACGGCAACAAGTACATCGACTATATGTGCGCCTACGGTCCGAACGTGCTCGGCTACAATGACCCCGATGTGGACGCCGCCGCGCTCAAGCAGATGGAAGCCGGCAACTGCACGACCACGCCGATGAGCATCACCGTTGACTGCGCCGACCTGCTTGTGAATACCGTTGCCTGCGCGGACTGGGCGTTCTTTGCAAAGAACGGCAACGACGCCACCCAGGGCGCCATGATGGCCGCCCGCGCACATACCCACCGCAAAAAGATCATCTTCTTCAAAGGCTATTATCACGGCGTATCTCCGTGGCAGATGAAGAAGGACTATCCCGGCGTACTCGAAGAGGACGTCTGCAACAACATCATCGTTCCGTGGAATGACCTGCCGGCGCTGGAAAAGGTCATCGAAGAGAACAAGAACGAGATTGCGGCGCTCATCGCGCAGCCCTATGACCACGGCAACTTCTATGACAATGTCCT
Source organism: Oscillospiraceae bacterium (assembly GCA_902772935.1). Classification (GTDB taxonomy): domain Bacteria; phylum Bacillota; class Clostridia; order Oscillospirales; family Acutalibacteraceae; genus UBA6857. Next base: position 3,606 of record CACYCR010000135.1, on the reverse strand, counting down.
TCCGGAAGAAGGCTTCTGGCCGGCCGTCCGCGACATCTGCACCAAGAACGGCATCATCCTCATCGTGGACGACGTCCGTGCGGGCTTCCGTCTGGACCTTGCCGGTTCCGACCATTACTTCGGCTTTGAAGCGGACATGATCTGCTTCTGCAAGGCGCTTGCCAACGGCTACAATATGTCCGCCATCTGCGGCAAGGAATTCCTCAAGAGCGCCATGAGCTCGTTGTCCTATACCGGTTCCTACTGGCTGTCCGCCGTGCCGTTCGCGGCCTGCATCGCCTGCATCGAAAAGATGAAGAAGCTTGACACGCCGACGATGTTCCGCGAAAAGGGCCGCAAGCTCACCGACGGACTCAAGGCTGCCGGCGCAAACAACGGCTTCGACCTGGTCGTCTCCGGTGAACCCGCGCTGTTCTATCTGCGCATCGCCAACGACGACAGCATGGTCCTGCATCAGGAATGGGTCGCCGAAATGGTTCGCCGCGGCATCTTCCTTGCCAGCCACCACAACCACTTCATGAACGCCTCCCTGTCCGACAAGGACATCAAGTATACCATCGAGGTTGCCGAAGACGCGTTCAAGGCGGTTGCGAAGAATCATCCGGAACTGTTCTGAGCTGCGGCGCAGTACCAGAAGCGTTCCACATGAATCCCGGATACCTTTCGGTTTTCACCGAAGTAAATAAAATCTGATTTGGAGGAAAACATTATGCCACTTTCAAAAAAAGAATGGCTTGCCCTTGAAAAGAAAGCGTTCGAGCTGCGCAAGCTCACGCTGCAAACCACCGTCTGGGCGGGCAGCGGCCACATCGGCGGCGGCATGAGCATCCTTGACCTGCTCACCGTTCTGTATCACAAGTATCTCAACATCAAAGTCGACGATCCGAAATGGGAAGACCGCGACCGCTTCATTCTTTCCAAGGGTCACGCGGCGATCGCTTATGCCCCGGTGCTTTGCGACAAGGGCTTCAACGATCCCGAAATGCTCAAGACTTTCAACCTCTCCGGTTCCAAGATGGGTATGCACCTGGACTCGAACAAGGTGGTCGGCGTTGACGCATCCACCGGTTCGCTCGGTCACGGCGTTTCCATCGCGGCAGGCACCGCACTTGCGGCACGTATTCTCGGCAAGAACTACCTGACCTATGTTGCCACCGGCGACGGCGAGCTCGGCGAAGGCTCCAACTGGGAAGGCTTCATGACGATCAACCACTATCAGCTTTCCAACTGCATCGTTTTCATCGACCGCAACCATTGCATGATCGACGGTCCGACAGAAGACGTCATGAAGCTGGAACCGCTGAAGGACAAGATGGTCGCGTTCGGTTTCAACACGATCTGTGTTGACGGCAACAACATCAGCGAACTCTGCGACGCGATCGACACGGCAATCGAGCGCTCCAAGGAAAAATGCGCACCGACCTGCATCCTGATGGATACGCAGAAGGGCGCGGGCATCAAGGACATCGCCGGTGATTATCACTGCCATTACATGGCAATCGACGACGACACCTTTGCCAAATACAACAAAGAGCTCGAGGAAGACTACGCGGCACGTGTTGCACGCGCAGAGAAGGAGGGTAAATAATCATGGCAGGCGGATTTGTTTATAACGCAATTGATCAGACCGAAGTTGCAACTGCTGAAATTTACGGCAAAGCACTCGCTGACATTATGCAGAAAGACCCGAAGGTCGTTGCGATCACAGCCGACCTTGCAAAGTCCACCAAACTCGGCGACGTTCTGAAGATTTGTCCGGAGCGCGTGATCAATGTCGGTATCGCGGAGCAGGATATGTTCGGCGTGGCGGCCGGTATGGCCCGCGCAGGCATCATTCCGTTCCTTTCCGGCTTCTCCGCATTCACGAGCATGCGCGCCTGCGATCAGATGCACACCGACATCTGCTATCAGAATGTCAACGCGAAGATCATCGCGACCCATTCCGGTACGTCCTTCGGTCAGGCGGGTTCCACCCACCACGCGATCGTTGACCTCGCAATCGTCCGCGCCATGCCGAACATGACGCTGATCGTTCCGGCGGACGGCTATGAGACTGCAAACGCGGTCAACGCGGCATATGAGAACTTCGGCCCCTACTACATCCGCATCAACCGCGGTTTCGACCGTGTGCTGTATGATTCCCAGGATTACGGCTTTGAAGTCGGCAAGGCAGTGGAAGTCCATGAGGGCACCGACTGTACCGTGATCGCCTGCGGTTCCTGCGTATTCCAGGCGAGAGAAGCGGCAAACTTCCTTGAGAGCGCCGACGGTTTGAAGGTCCGCGTGCTGAACATGCACACGATCAAGCCGATCGACCGCGACGCGATCATCAAGGCGGTTTTGGATACCCGCCGCATCATCACCGTGGAAGACCACAGCATCATCGGCGGTCTGGGCTCCGCGGTCGCCGAAGTGGTTGTTGACTCCGGCAAGGCCTGCGCGTTCAAGATGCTCGGTCATCCGGATAAGTTTGCACCGATCGGTCTGCAGGAAGACATCATGAGCGAAGTCGGCATCGACGCCAACGGCATTATTGCCGCTGTCCGCGAAGTCATGAACAAGGACTTTGAAGAAGACGACAACTGGGACGACGAGTTCTAATCCGAAAACAAGAAAGGAGCAACCATTATGGCGATTGCACAGGAAGAATTATATTCCAACAAGATCTTTTTAAATGCTGCGCTTCCTCTTGTTAAGGTCCTCGCGACGGACGTTCCCTCGCTCAAAAAGAAGTTTGAACACGCGCACGCGGTGATTCAGGTGAGCTGCCTGAACCCCGAAGTGCCCGAAGGCAAAGTCGGCATGCACTTTATTGTCAACAGCGGTGAATGGATTGTGAATCCGTGCCTGACGCCGGATCCGCACATTGAGCTGCAGTTCAAGAGTGTTGAAAAGCTGAATGCGTTTTTCAAGGGCAACATTACGCTGGACGCGATTCCGAAGATTCACGGCATCAAGCATGCCGGTACGCTGGCGGCGTTTGTGATGACGCTGCTCAAGATGGCGAACGTGCTTGGCGCGACGACGGCGCCGGAGAGCGAAGACGATCAGCGGCTGATGGTCAAGTGCATGTTCTATCTGCTGACGAGCGGCATCAGCCAGCTCAACAAGATGGGACACCCGGAGATTCACGATTGGACGATGAAGTCTCCCGACCGCGTTTATGCGCTGGCGGTGAACGATCATCCGGAGGTTTCGGCGTACATCCGCATCAAGGCGGGCAAATCCCGTGCCGGCCGCGGCGAATACAAGCGTGCGATGCCGTTCTTCACGCTGCGGTTCGATTCGTTTGAAAGCGCGCTGGGCATTTTGCTTGGCACGGCGGACATGCTGGAATCGGTCAAGAGCGGGAAGCTGATTATGGACGGCGGTCCGGAATTCGGTGCGCAGCTTGGTAATTTCCTGCTGCTCATCGGCGATCTTGCAAAGTAAGAGTGAAAAACAAAGATTCGGCCGTGGGGGAGCAACCCTGCGGCCGCTTGCTTTTCTTTTCGGAAAAAGAAAAGCGTGCGAAAATCTGACCGAAGCCCGAAGCATCTTTGCGGTCAGATTTCCGCTCTGCGGCGTTATCGTCCTTGCCGGGCGCCAGCCCGCCTGCGTCCTCTG
>CACYCR010000134.1 GCA_902772935.1 Oscillospiraceae bacterium | reverse complement strand
TGGCTTCTATATGGGTGTCGACCCGGAAACCATGACTGTGGATCAGTTCACGAGCAACATGAGCAAGATTCAGATGATCATTCAGATCTGTACAGCGATCGGTATGTTCGGCGCGATGATCTTTTTGCCGAAGCTGTTCAAAAAGTTTGAGTACCGCACATTGATGATCGTGTCCTGTATCGGCGGCTTCGGCGCGAGCGTGATTACGCTGCTGGTCGGCTGGTTTACGCACAATCTGCTGATCTGCATTCCGTTCATGATCATCTCCGCGATTCCGCTCGGCGTCATCAACAACGTCTCCGGCGCGATGGTGTTCGACTGTATCGACTTTATGGAGTGGAAGACCGGCTACCGTGACAATGCGCTCGGTTCGGCGTGTCAGTCCTTCGTCAACAAGCTCGGCAACGCATTCGCAACGGTCATGATCATTGCAATGTATCTCATCGTTCACATCGATCCGCAGGAGATCGCCGGCGGTCAGGCACAGGAAATGCTTGAGTTCGCCAAGAACATGGGTCCGGCGCAGAACTTCGGTATGTATGCGCTTGTGTCGCTTGTACCGGGCATCAGTCTTCTGCTTTGTGCGATTCCGATGTTCTTCTATGATATTGTCGGTGACAAGAAAAAGAAGATTACCGAAGAGCTTGCCGTCATGCGGAAAGAACGCGGCATTGTTATCAGCGATTGATTTACCGGTCAATCTTGATATAAATATCATTTTGAGGGGGAAACACTATGCAATATCTGATGTATTGCGCAGTAGCAATCGGCGCGGTGTTCTTCATTCTGTTCTGTGTGAAGTGCCGCAAACAGCGCAGTGTCGGCGGCGTTTTCTTGAAAAACGCGATCAGCATTTTCTTCATCGTTACAGCCGCGATTGCGCTCTGGAACCGTCCCGAAGTGTATCGCTACGGCCTGCCGATTTTGGTCGGTCTCGTGTTCGGTATGCTCGGCGACATCTATCTTGATCAGAAGTGGGTCTATCCGGATGACAAGAAAAAGTATCTTTATGCCGGGTTTGCCTCCTTCGCCATCGGCCATCTTTTTTACATCCCCGCGATCTTCTACGCGGCAAAGATCCCGCTGAAACTGTTCTGGATTCCGCTGCTGTTCGGTGTGATTGTCAGCATCTTCTCACTGGCAACGGAAAAGGCAACCAAGCAGAACTTCGGCGAGTTCAAACCGACAGTTGCTGCGTACGGTGTGGTTGTTGCCGGTATGGCCGGCACAAGCATCCTGGCTGCCGTGCTGACAAAAGCGCCGGCATTCATCTTTTGCGCCGTCGGCGGCGTGATGTTCCTGATCTCCGATCTGGTGCTGTCTCCGATGTATTTCGGGCCGAAGGAGAAGAACAATCCGACCAATTTCATTATCAACCATCTGACGTATTACATTGCGCAGTATTTGCTGGCGTTGTCCATTTCGCTGGTGACAATCACTGCATAAACTATGCATAACAAAATCCCCGGACAAAATTGTCCGGGGATTTCTGCTGTCTGCTTATTTTTTCACAATGTCATAGGTGATGATAAACGGATCTCTGTCGCTATCGATCCAGGTCACGATCGCCTTTGCCTTGCCGGGCTTGACGTTGTTGGCGTAGGATACCTTGAAGAAGGTGCCGGGGAAGCCCTGCCCGCCGTCCGGGAAGCGCAGCTCGATAACCGGGCATTTTGCTTTGCCGTCATAAACAAAAGAGGCTTGCTTGACCGTGACATAGACCGGCGCGTTGTCCGTATTCGATGTGAATTTCGCAATCGGGAACGGACGTTTTTGATAGCTGTAGGTCGTTGTGGAAACGTCGCCGCTGGAATAACGGTTCACTTCTTTGATTCTGCAACCGTTTTTGTCGTATTTGTATACATGTGTTTCCGGTGCGCTGTTGGAACGGGTGATCACAAGTTTGGTATTGTTACCCTTGCTGTCATAGCTGTAGTTGTAGGAGGAATTGCTGTTGTTGGAGTTTTTATAGTTGTGTTTGAGCAGATTTCCGTTTTTATCATATGTAAAGGTTTCTGTTGTAGTATAGTTCGAAGAACGGCTCTGCTCTTTGGTTTTTCTGCCCATGCTGTCATAGGCGTAAGTGTTAACGGTGGTATCGTAGTTGGAGTGAGATACCTCTTTGATCAGGTTGTTGTTTTTATCATAGGTGTATGTATAGGTGTAACTGCCGTAGCTATGGCTTTCCTTTAAGGATTTCACATTGTTTTTGGCGTCATAGGTGTAAGTCTCGATGTCATAGGTTCCGTCCGGGTGTTTCTGTACGGATTTGATGAGATTGTTTCTTTTATCATAGGTGCAGGTCGTCACATATGTGTCGCCGGAGGAATACTTCAGAACCTCTTTAACCCGGTTGCCGTTTTTGTCGTATGCATAGGTTTTTGTGATCACTCGACCGTCTTCTTTGCGTTCAACATCCTTGAGCAACTGTCCTTTTTTATCGAATGTGCAGACACGGCAGCTGGTTTTTCCGTCTGTGGACTTATGAACCTCTTTGGCTATATCGCCGTAGGCGTTGTAAACATAGGCGGACGTTGCTGTTCCGGAGGATTCATAATGGTGAGATTCTTTTGTCAAATAGCCTTTATTGTTATAGGAATAGGTGACTCTGTCACCCAGATAACTGCTGGGGCTGACGGCTTTGATCATGTTGCCGTTTTTGTCATAGGCATAGGAGGAGACCTCCTTTTCGTTCGGTGTCTGATACACCTGCTTGATCAGGTTGCCGTTTTTGTCGTAGGTGTTAAAATATGCGTATTTCAGGTTTCCGTTGCCGTCTCTGGTCACGCTTTTTGTGACGTTGTAATATTCAGCGTAGTCCATGGCATTATAGGTATGCATTTTCGGCGCCGCAAATGCGCAAATCGCAAAGCTGGAAAGCAGCAGAACGGTCATCAGGGCGGATATGGTTCGTTTCATGGTGGTTCTCCTTTCAGATAAAAAATATGCGTATATGTGGTTATGATCTCCAGAATTTACGGTCGAGGCTGCGGTACTGCACCGCTTCGGCGATGTGTACGCTTTGGATGGTTTCGCTGCCGGCAAGGTCGGCAATGGTGCGTGCGACACGCAAGATCTTGTCATAAGCGCGGGCGGAAAGACCGAGGGCAACGAAGCTGCGTTCGAGCATGGTTTTTGAGGTTTCGTCAATCTCACAGAAGGCCCGCGTCTGTGCTGCTGTCATCTGTGCATTGCAGGTCGTTTCCGTTCCGGCAAATCGTGCCTGCTGAATTTTACGCGCTGCGTCGACGCGCGCTTTGATTGCAGCGGAGGATTCGGCGGGGCGATTGTCCGACAGCTTTTCAAAATCAACCGGCGGTACTTCAATGTGAATGTCAAGACGGTCAAGCAGTGGGCCGCTGACCCGGGAAAGATACTTTGCGGCAGCGCCGTCCCGGCAGGTGCATTTGCGCGTCGGGTGCCCGTAATAGCCGCAGGGACAGGGATTCATCGCACAGACAAGCATCACCTTGCACGGGTAGCTGAGCGTACCGGAAACGCGCGTGATGGAAATCACGCCGTCTTCAATCGGCTGCCGCATGGCCTCCATGGAGATACGCGGAAACTCCGGCAGTTCATCCAGAAACAGCACGCCGTTGTGTGCGAGGGACAGTTCTCCGGGCTTCGGTACGCGGCCGCCGCCGGAAAGGCCGATCGCGGAGATTGTATGATGCGGTGCGCGGAACGGACGGCTGCTGATCAGCGACTGTGTATTGGAGAGCAGACCGGCAATGGAATACAGCTTTGTCGTTTCCAGCATCTCCGATTGCGTCATATCCGGCAGGATCGACGGCAGACGTTTGGCGAGCATGCTTTTCCCGGAACCGGGCGGACCGATCATCAGCGTGTTGTGACCGCCGGCTGCAGCGACTTCGAGCGCACGTTTGACCTGGTATTGACCTTTGACGTCGGCAAAATCAGGCAATGGCGCTTTCGGTTCCTCACAGCCGGAAAACATGGATGCATCAGCTTTTTGCAGCGACCGGTACCCGGAAAGGTGATCCGCAAGTTCCTTGCATGTGCGCACGGGATAGATGTCGATCCCTTTCACAACACAGCTTTCCGCCGCGTTTTCCTGCGGCACAAACACCTGACGCAGTCCGGCCTGCTTTGCGTGGATGACCATCGGCAGAATCCCGTTGACACGGCAGACGTCGCCGTTGAGGGAAAGCTCGCCGAAAAACGCACAGTCCTCGGGGCACTGTCGCAGTTGTCCCGTCGCCCGCAGCATCGCAACGAAAATCGGCAGGTCGTAAACCGGTCCTTCCTTGCGCTTGTCAGCGGGGGAGAGGTTGATCGTGACGCGGGACGCAGGATAAAAGAAGCCGCTGTTCTTGATGGCGGCACGAACGCGTTCGCGTGATTCGCTGACCGCGGCGTCAGGCAGACCGACGATTTCGCAGCGCGGCAGTCCGTTTTCAACGGAGACTTCCACGCGAATGGGATAAGTGCTCATGCCGAAAAGGCCGATGCTGTTGACATGGGCAAACATAAACATCCTCCTTTCCAAAAGGAAATTGACTCGCTTATTATACACGATTTTCACAAAAAAGGAAAGTGTTTTTTTTTTTTTTTTTT
>CACYCR010000133.1 GCA_902772935.1 Oscillospiraceae bacterium | reverse complement strand
TCGCACTTTTTGAGGAAGTGCCAGATGCCGCCGATGTTCGTATCGGTGTTGGTGAAGTAGGAGTTGTCCCACTGCATCCACTGACCGAGGCGCTTGGACTGTTCGGTGATGATGCCGGAGAAGTGGCGCACACGCTCCTTGCACTGTTCGGTGAACTTGTCCATGCCGTAGTTTTCGATGTCCTTTTTGGTCTCGAAACCGAGCTGCTTTTCCACCTCAACCTCGACCCAAAGACCCTGCGAGTCAAAGCCGTTCTGGCAGCGGCAGTCAAAACCGTTCATGGATTTATAGCGGATGAACGTGTCTTTCAGCGTACGGCCCCAGGCGTGATGAATACCCATCGGGTTGTTCGCCGTAATCGGACCGTCAATGAAGCGGAACATCGGATGTCCGGCGTTCTTCGCCTTGCGTTTTCCAAAGCAGTCGTTCTGGGTCCAGAAGTCCAGAATGCGGTGCTCCATGTCGATGAAACTGTTGCTCTTTTCGATTTCAGCCATTTTGATTCCTCCGTTACGATTGCTAAAACAGTATACGGATTGATTATACTATAATCCGGCGTGAATTTCAAGCAAAAATCACGAAAAGTTCCTGCTTTTTCTTCGGAAGGACCGCTGTGATTATTTATAAATTTTTCATGCTTCTATCAAGATTGCGTGTATAATAAAAGTATCTCAAACGAAAATGAAGGGAGTTTTCATCATGCAATACCGTTACAAGACCCGCGGCACCTGCGCGCAGGAGATCCTGTTTGAACTGGATGACGACCGCCGGGTACATAACATTCAGTTCGTCGGCGGCTGCAACGGCAATACCAAAGGCGTCGCTGTCCTTGCGGAAGGGCTGACCGCGGACGAGATCGAAGAAAAGCTCAGCGGCATCCGCTGCGGCTTCAAGTCCACCTCCTGCCCCGACCAGCTCGCACTGGCGGTTCAGGCGGCCGTCCGTCAGGCCACAGAAGCCTGACGGCAGATCCGTCCGCAGTGCAGCAGACACAATCCCCGACCATTTGCAATCCCGAAAGCGGTCCTTGCAGGTGGTCCTTTTTTCTCCGAACGGCTTGGCAGCCACCCTGCCCGGTACGGAAAAATTTATGTTTTCTCTTGCAATCTCCCGAAAGATGATGTACAATAAAATCGGTCTGTGAAGGGAACCTGTTCCGCTGCGACAGACCCTTTCGTGAAAACTTTTTAGGAGGCAACCTTATGAACAAACCCGTTTTGATTGAAACATCCGCCCGTCACGTCCATGTCAGCCGCCGCGTGCTGGACATCCTCTTCGGTGAAGGCTACGAACTGACCTGGAAAAAAGACCTTTCCCAGCCGGGACAGTTTGCCTGCGAAGAACGCGTACAGGTCATCGGCCCGAAGAACAGCTTCCCCGCTGTGTCGATCCTCGGTCCGGTCCGTCCCGAAACGCAGGTCGAGCTTTCCGCTGCTGACGCCCGCTCCATCGGCGTCAAGGCGCCGATTCGTGAATCCGGCGACCTCAAGGGCAGCGCACCCTGCAAAATCGTCGGCCCGAAAGGCGAAGTGGAACTGAACGACGGCGTCATCATTGCGAAGCGCCACATCCACGCGACGCCGGCAGACGCCGAAAAGTACGGTCTTTCCGACAAGCAGATTGTTTCCGTCAAAGTGGACACCGACGAGCGTTCGCTGATCTTCGGCGACGTGGTCGTCCGCGTCAGCCCGAACTACGCCCTTGCCATGCACATCGACACGGATGAGTCCAACGCCGCAGGCTGCACGCCGGGTCTTATGGGCGAAATTCTCGCATAATAGCTTCATCACCAAAAGCCGTACACTCTGTGCGGCTTTTCTTGATTCTTACGGGCAATTCTCAAAAAGAACAGAGGGGGCATGGATACCATGAAAAATCCGATCAGGTTCTTCTTTTCCCGCGAAGAAAGCGACACCAAGGTCGCAAACAACCGTCTGCTGTCTTATGCGGTTGGTCTTGCCGGACAAAACGCAAACTACGGCTTTGTTTCCAGCCGTCTGTTCGTATTTCTCAACACCGTATTGAAGATTGACTCCCGCGCCACAGGCTGGATCACCGGCTTTTCCACCCTCTGGGACGCGATCAATGACCCGATCATCGGTACCTTAGTGGACGCCCGCAAGTTTAAACCGGGCCGCAAGCTGCGCCCGTTTTTGCTGTATCTTCCGCCAATCATCGGTCTGATCACGGCAATCATGTTTTTTGACTTCGGCTTCAGTCAGACGCAGACGATCATCTTCATCATCGCCGCTTATCTGATGTATGACATCATCTATTCCTATCAGGATGTGGCGCTGTGGGGCATGATTCCGTTATCGAGTCCAAATTCCGAAGAGCGCGGCCGCGTTTCCCAATGGGTCTCCATCGGCGCGGGCGCGGGTTCCACCGTGGCATCGCTGTTTCCGCAGGTGCGTCAAGGCATTGTCAACAGCGGCCTCGCCAGCGAGAAAACCGCCTATTTCATCGGTGCGGTGGTCTTTGGTTTCGGCGGTATGCTTGTTTCCATGCTTGCCTACCGAATGAAGGAAAAGGTGCTGTACGAACACAAAGAGGAGAAAAACAGCGTTTGGAAAAACCTTGCTACCCTGCGGCACAACAAAACGCTCATCATCATTTGCCTTGCGCGTTTTGTCGCCTGTTTTTCACTCACACTGCCGTGGGAATACTTTTTTGAAACAGAGGGGATGACCGTTTCGTTCTTCGGTCAGGAGATCAGCCACGCCACGCTGCAGTTGGTCTATACCTTCCTGCCCGGTATCCCCGGCGCATTCGCCATGTTCTTTGCCACACGGTTTGCGGAGAAGATCGGCGGCATGAAGCGCATCCTGGTAGTGGCTGAAGTGCTGGCCATCTCGATCCGCGTTGTCTGTTTTGTACTGGGCACAAATAACCGTTTCCTCAATCCGTGGATCCTTTGCGTCATCATGGCGCTCATGGCGGTCATCGGTATCCCGACCAGCATGAAGGACATTGCCCACCGTGCGCTGATCGCCGACTCCATTGATGAAGTGGAGCTGAAGACCGGCGAGCGTACCGAAGGCATCTCATTCTCCATGCAGAATTTTGTTTCCAAGCTGACCGGCGCCGTGAGCAAGTTCATTCAGGGCTATCTGCTGCGCTGGCTCGGCTTCAATGAAAAGATCACCGACGCCGCCGGAAACATTTTGGAGGGAACGGCCGCCATCCGCGCGCACGGTCCGGAAACCAGAATTGTAAAATACCGCTGGCATCAGTTCATGCTCGGCCCCGCCATCGGCTCCGCGCTGTATCTGATCGTCATTCTTTTCCTCAAAGACGACCGCTCCCATATGCACGAGGTGGAGCAGCAGCTCAAGGAAAAACGTACGGCAACAGAGCAAAGTACCGTTTCGGCCGATGCGTAACGGCAGCACCAATCTCATAAACTAAACGCGGGTGCAGCTTTCGCTGTACCCGCGCTATTTTTCAGATGCAGGGATCTTTTTGCGGTGTGGTTTCCCGCTGCGGCAGCTGCGCCACAAGGATTGCGGCAAACATCAGCACACAACCGAGCGTCTCGCGCAGCGTCGGTATTTCGCGCAGCACCACCATGCCGGTCAGCATGGCGAAAACCGACTCCAGACTCATGATCATGGAGGCAATAGTGGGTTCGGTGCGCTGCTGTCCGAGAATCTGCAATGTAAATGCAACGCCGCTGGACATGATGCCGGAATACGCGAGCGAAAACGCCGCGCCTTTGATCAGTTCCGGCGAAACGTCTTCAAACAGCAGCATCGGAATCCCGGAAAGGATGCCCGCCACGAAAAACTGCACGCATGAGAGCTTCACCCCATCCACATGCGGCGAAATATGGTCGATCACAAGGATATGTACGGCATAAACGACCGCACAGGCCAGCACATAACCGTCCGAGGGCTGTACACTGCTGTCCTTCACACAAAGCAGATACAACCCGGCAAGCGACGCCACGGCGCACGGCCAGATGATCGGGCGGATGCGCTTTTTCAGCACGACGCTGAAAATCGGCACCAGCAGAATGTACAGCGCGGTGATGAAGCCGGCCTTGCCGGACGACGTGCCGCGGTCAATGCCGAACTGCTGCAGTGTCGACGCGATGCAAAGCGCAACGCCACAGGCAAGACCGCCCTTGGGCAGCCACTTTTTTTCTTCTGCCTTCAGCTTTTCGTACGCAGCCAGGTCCTTTTTCTGCTGCTTTGTACGCAGCGCGATGACCGGCAGCAGGGACAGCGATCCGAGCAGCGACCGCAGTGAAATGAACGTGAACGGCTCGACGAACCGGGCGCCGGTTGACTGCGCAACAAACGAGCTGCCCCAGACGGCCGCGCAGATCGTCAGCATCAGAACGCCGATCAGATTGTTTTTTCTTGTCTTTGCTTTCTCCATAAACTTATGCCCCGCGAAACATGTTACCCGGAAAGTATACATGAAATTTTCGCTTTCGTCAAGTAAATTTTACGTCCGCTTCCGACCGGGTTGGTATAAGCGCTGTCCGGCGGCGCGCGCCCCGTACGCAAAGCGGACCGCCGTCCGCTTTACGTAACGTGCCTTCGGCGCGGCGCATGGCCTGCCATGCGCGGGGCGCGCGCGCCGGCTGCCGCAACCGCTGCAGATAACGAAGACCGCGGAGGTTCTCCGCGGTCTATCACTTTCGTTAATTGTGGCTGCTCAAGAAGGCTTTCAGGCGGTCTGTCTGCGGATTCTCAAACAGATCGAGTGCCCTGCCCTCTTCCGCGATCACACCGTGATCCATGAAGACGATGTGGTCGGAGACCTCCTTGGCGAAGTTCATTTCGTGCGTCACGATAACCATCGTCATGTGTTCGGCGGCGAGCTCACGGATGACCTTCAGAATTTCGCCGGTCAGTTCCGGATCAAGTGCGCTTGTCGGCTCATCGAAAAAGAGGATTTTCGGTTCGAGCGCCATGGCACGGGCAATGGACACGCGCTGCTGCTGTCCACCGGAGAGTTCACAGGGATAGTTTTCGAGTTTGTCGGAAAGTCCCATCTTTGCCAGCAGTACTTTCGCCTTTTCTTCGATTTCGGCGTAGATCTGTTTGCGGTTCTTTTTGAAATCCGGCCGCTCTTTTGCGCGCAGCTTCACCGCCAATGTTACATTGTCCAGCACATTATACTGCGGGAAAAGGTTGAACTGCTGAAAGACCAGACCGATCTTGGTCTGCAAATGCCGCTGGGCCGCAGGCTTAAGCGGCGGGGCGTCACCGTCAAAGAGCGGTGCGCCGTCGAGCAGAATCTTTCCCGTGTCCGCGCTTTCCAAAAAACAAATGCAGCGCAACAGGGTCGTTTTGCCACTGCCGGAGGAACCGATGATCGACAGGACCTGCCCTTCCTCCATGGAAAAAGAAATGCCTTTGAGCACTTCGGTTTTGCCGAAGCTTTTGTGAATGTCTTTGACTTCCAGAATTGCCATCGTTCTCCCCTCCTTACACCTTGAAATAGCTGAGCTTCTTTTCGATCTTGTTGAAGAGAATCGTCAAAAGTCCGCTGAAAATCAGGTAATAGACGCCGGTGAAGAACAACGGCCAGACTTCGCCCGCGATCCCGCGCGAGCCGGTCAGGAAGTTTTCGCCGGTGAACAGCACCTCGTGCAGCGCAATGATACGCGCGAGGGAGGTATCCTTGACGAGAGTGATAATCTCGTTGCTCATCGGCGGAACGATGCGCTTGACGACCTGCAGCAGAATCACACGGAAAAAGGTCTGCCCCTTGGACATGCCGAGGACCTGCGCGGCTTCATGCTGTCCGACGGGAATGCTCTGAATACCGCCGCGGTAAATCTCCGAAAAATAGCAGGCGTAGTTGATGATGAACGCCACCGTCGCTGCGAGGAACCGTCCGTTTTCGCCGCTGCCCCAGATCGGGTTGTTCCAAACCAGACCGGGGAAGTAATAGATGATGAGCAGCTGAATCATCAGCGGTGAACCGCGGATGATCCAGACGAAGGTGCGCACAACGGCGCTGAGCGGCTTGAATTTCGACATTGATCCGAAAGCGATGATCAGACCGAGTGGCAGCGCGCCGAGCAGTGTTGTGCAAAACAGCTTCAGCGTCTGCAGAAAGCCGGAATTCAGTGCCTGAAAGACAATTGGAAATTGCTCAATGATTTTTTCCATGGCTTCAACTTCCTTTTCAAAGAGAAGTCCGGCGCCGGAAAAACGGCACCGGAACTGCGTGTGGTACTTTGTTTATTTAATCAATGCTTCTGCGCTGATACCGTAAGTCTCGGCGATCGCGTCAACCGTACCGTCCGCTACGGCGGCGGCATAGAAGTCATTGAACGCAGCAGTCAGGTCGGAGCCCTTGCGGAAGCCGACGCCGTATTCTTCGCTGTTGAGCTTCGCGGTATAGGTCAGGCCGGCAAAGCTGGTGCCCTCACCGATCATGGCATCCGCCATCAACAGGTCGATGATCGCAGCGTCGGACGTACCGGAGGAAACCTCCAGCAGCGCGGAGGCCTGGTTCTGCACCTCGGTGTAGGTGAAGCCGTTTTCATCTGCGGCATCCTTACCGGCGGAGCCTTTTTCAACGGCGAACTTGAGATCCTTGCAGGCTTCTGCGGTCTGATACTGGTCCGCGACGTCCGCTTTCACAACGACGACCTGCGCATTTTTGCAGTAGGCGTTGGAGACGGACATGGCAGCGGAAACTTCGTCGGTGATGGTCATGCCGTTCCAGACGCAGTCGATGGTTTTGCCGTCAAGCTCCATGACCTTGTTGCCCCAGGTGATGACATTGAATTCCGCCTTAACGCCGAGGGATTCCGCAAACTTCTTTGCGAGATCCGCATCAAAGCCGATCCATTCGTCACTGCCCTTTTCCTGATAATCCATCGGTTCAAAGTCGGTAATACCGATGACAAGGGTACCTTTTTCCTTCACGTAGTCAAGATCCTTGACTGTCGCAGCGTCATCTGTCGGCGCAGCGGGTTCGTCCTTTTTGTTGCAGGCCGCAAGCGCAAAGCAGGTCACAGCCATGAGAACGGCAAGAATAACAGCGATGATTTTTTTGTTCATGTTCTAGATCTCCTTTTTATATAGTCTTGGAATGCCGGACATCTCCGACGCTTTATTATGCTAACACATTAAGGCGATTCTGTCAAGGGGTTTGCCGAAATTTTCGCCTTTTCAACGGCAGGAATCAAAACGGCTGTGCCTTCTTCGGCACAGCCGTTGCTGCTTAGAATTATGCGAGGTATCCGGGACGCGCTTTCACGCCGAAATGCGCTTCGAGCTGATGCATTTCGTCGTCGGTGATCGTGTTGACCAACGGCAGGTGCGCAATCTTCATATAGATTTCGGCGCCTTTTTCCGCCGTTTCAATGAGACCGAAGGTTTCGTCGAGGTCTTTGCCCGCGCCGTAAATGCCGTGCTGCGCCCAGACAACGAGCCGCGCAGTCTTCATTTTTTCCGCCGTTGCTTCGCCGATCTCATTCGTACCGCAAAGCATCCACGGCAGCACGTTCACGCCGTCCGGGAAGACAACGATGCACTCGGTGCACATCTGCCAGAGGGTCCGCGTGAACGCCACTTCGTCGAGGTCATGGACATACGTCATTGCCAGCAGATTCGCCGGATGACAGTGCATGATCACGCGGTTTTCCGGATCGACCTGCAGCCGGGCAACATGGCTCATCATGTGCGCAGGGAACTCGGAGGTGAATTTGCCGCCGTCGCTGTAGCCCCAGAGCAGCTCGGCCACGGTGCCGTCCTGGATCAGACGGACGATGCCGAGATTATTCTCCGGCGCGTACTGTACGTTTTTGAAGTACTTGCCGGTGCCGGTCACAAGAAAATACTTTCCGTTCAGTGCCGGCGCGGCAAAGCCCGTCGGAATCGTACGCAGCACACGGTCGGTATCGAGATACTCTTTGAGCACGGCTTCATCGAGCATGACGGAGACGTTGCCGCCGTTGCGCTCATCCCAGCCGTGGTCATACATATTGGTGATGGTACGGATCAGTTCCACCATTACGGGCATAGTCAGAATATCTTTCATCAGTCAGTTTCCCCTTTCCTTCAGCAGCGCTTTGAGAGCACCTGCGCTTCATAGCGTTCCACTTCTGCGAACCATCCTCCATCCACGGGCTTGCCGCAGCGGCGGCAGTATTCGTCCCAGATCTCGCCGAACGGCAGGGTCTTGGTCTCTTCCTGGACGACCATCAGCTTGGTGAAGTTGCCGCTGTCCTGCAGGGCCTTGAGCTGTTCACCCGGCTGCAGCAGCGCAAAGAGCAGTGCCTTCTGCACGTTGCGGTACCCGGTGACCCAGGCGGAGATGCGGTTGATGGAGGCGTCGAAATA
This sequence comes from Oscillospiraceae bacterium, assembly GCA_902772935.1. Lineage (GTDB taxonomy): Bacteria > Bacillota > Clostridia > Oscillospirales > Acutalibacteraceae > UBA6857. The sequence continues at coordinate 11,989 of CACYCR010000133.1, read as the reverse complement.
ATCGAGCGCGATGTGGACACGGCCGTTCAGACCGCCGCAGCGCACGATCTCGCGGGCAATTTCTTTGGTCTCGTCGTCAAAGAGGACCACATGGTCGGAGTCCCAGCGGATCGGCCGCGTGACGTGCAGCGCGATCTCCGGGAAGAATGTCAGCAGCGCCGGAATCTTGTCGCTGACAACCTCGGTGGGGTGGTAATGGCCGTTGTCCATCAGCGGCAGACATTTGTCGCGGTGCATTGCGGCATAGGACAGGGTGAACTCCGCGCTGCCCACCGTATAGGCCTCCACGCCGATGCCGAAGACCTTGGATTCGACGCAGGGCTTGACCAGGTTGAAGTCATACGGCTCGGACAGGATCGCGTCGATGCTGTCGCGGTACCGCTCCCGCGGGCCCATGCGGTCGGCGGGAATATCCTTGAAGCCGTCGCCGGTCCAGATGTTCATGACGCACGGCTCGCCGAGCTGCTCGGCAAGATAGGTCGAGATGCGGATGGACGCTTTGCCGTGTTCAATCCAGAAGGCTCTTGTTGCTTCATCGGGCGAAGAGAGCGTCAGCGGATCGCACTTCGGATGCGAAAAGAAGGTGGGATTGAAGTCGCAGCCGAGACCTCTTTCTTTGCAGAAGTCCACCCATTTTTGAAAGTGCTTCGGTTCGAGCTTGTCGCGGTCTGCCCAGTCGCCGTCTTCAAAGATCGCATAGGAGGCGTGCAGATTCATTTTGGGCTTGCCGGGGATGAGCGAAAGCACCTCATCCAGATCTGCCATCAGTTCGTCGGGTGTGCGCGCACGGCCGGGGTAGTTGCCGGTCGTCTGGATGCCGCCGGTGAGCGGCTTGCTCGGATCGGTGTCAAAGCCGCGCACGTCGTCGCCCTGCCAGCAATGCAGGGACACGGGAACGCTTTTCAGGGTTTCCATCGCCGCTTCGACGTCGATACCGCGTGCGGCGTAGATTTCTTTTGCTTCGGAATAACTCATGCTTGAACCTCCATCTGTATTTTCAGATTGCCGATCGCTGTTGCTTCGATCGGCAGTGCAATCACCTGTTTGCCTGTGGCCTCGGCGGTCAGACGATTGAGCATCTGATTCTTCGCGCCGCCGCCGACGATGTATACTTTGTCATACTGCCTGCCGGTGTTTTCCTGCAGCTCACTGATTGCATTTTTGTAAGTCTGTGCCAATGAACGATAGGCGCAGCAGAAATAATCGCCCGTTGTCTGCGGCTGTGCGGACAGCGCCGCGTCAAAAGCGTCTTTCATGCTGTCCGGCGCAAGGAACGCAGCATCGTTGGCGTCAATGGTTCCGCGAAAAGTGCTTGCTTCCGCCGCAAGGTCGATCTCCCGCCACGGCGTATCGGGGCAAAGCTCGGCACGCAGTCGGTTGACCAGCCACATCCCCATGATGTTCTTCTGATACCGGTTGTAGCCGACGCCGCCTTCATTCGACCAGTTGGTTTTTTCGGACGCCGCATCCGTGAGCGGCTGTTTCGTCTTCACGCCGAGCAGCGACCAGGTACCGGAAGAGATGTAGGGCGCGTCGCCGTCCATGGGAATCCCCTCGACCGCCGAGGCGGTGTCGTGCGTTGCGCAAAGGACGACCTTGATGCCCTCGTAGGTGCCGATGACGGTGCCGGGCTTTTGCAAGGGGCAGAACAGATGCCGCGGCAGCTCCAGCGCCGCAAGAATGGTTTCGTCGTATGCGCCGGTCTGCGCGTTGACCATACCGCCGGTGGTCGCGTCGGTATACTCGTGCGCCTTGACGCCGGTCAGCCGGTACATCAGATACTCCGGCAGCATCAGAAAATCGGTCACGCCGGCAAGCCGTCCGGCGCATTTGTCGCTGTAAAGCTGATAGATCGTGTTGAAGGATTGGAACTGGATTCCTGTCCGGCGGTAAAGTTCGGAAAACGGGATGCGCTCGTGCACGGCGGGAATGGCTGTCTTCGTGCGGCTGTCGCGGTAAGCGTAGCAGGGCAGCACCGCTGTGTCTCCCTGCAGCAGCACATAGTCCACGCCCCAGGTGTCAATGGACAGACTTTCGATGGCGTCGTACTTTTCTTTCGCCGCGGCAATGCCTTGTTTCACATGGCCGAGCAGCGCCTCCACGTCCCAGGTCAGATGGCCGTCCTGCGGAATGACGCCGTTGGGAAAGCGATAGACCTCATCGGTCTGCAGCACGCCGTGATCCATCCAGCCGACGATATGCCGTCCGGAAGACGCGCCGATGTCTATGGCAAGGTAATACTTCATCATAAAACCTCCTTCGGGATTCACAGTGCGAAATCCCCTTCCTGTTATGATACAGGAAATCAGCGGGGAAGTCAATGAACGCCCTGTAAATTTCAGGGTATTTTTTCGAAAAACGCAAGCCCGGTTTTTTGCAAAAAAGCCGCTGTGATGAACAGCGGCAATACATTATATCATCTCAGGTTCAGTCGGTCACAGGCAGCGTATCGACAATCAGTGCCTTCACCTGTGCATCCGACAGCGGACGCGGATAGCCGGTGATGCGCGCTTCATCCTGCACCTTCTGCACCATGGCATCGAGGTCCGCACGTTTCACGCTGACATCAAAGCGGTCGATGCCGACATCTGTCAGCAGTTTTTGCAGCGCGGCAAGGAAATCGTCGGCGGTCTCACCGAGATTGCAGGCACGCGCGAGTGCAGCGAGCGGGGCGTCCACGTAGGGGCGGGACACCTGCAGCACCGCCGGGAACACCTTCGCAATGGCAAGGCCGTGCGGCACATGATAGAATTCGCCGAGACGGTGCGCAACCGCATGGACGTACCCGGTGCTGATGCGGCGGAAGGCGATGCCTGCCCGGTGCGCCGCCTGCAGCAGCGATGTACGTGCATCCAGGTCCCCGGGCGTTGCAACAGCAGCCGGCAGATCGCGGAAGATTGCCGCGGCCGCGTCGTCCGCCTGCACAAGATCGTCTGCAAACGCGCTTGCATACAGGCTGACCGACGCCTCAACGATGTGGCTGAGCGCGTCGATGCCGGTGAAGGCCGTCGTCGCTTTCGGTACGCTCACCGTGAGCGCCGGGTCAAGCAAAATCACCTGCGGCAAAAACTTCGTGCTTGCAAAGGGATGCTTCTTGCCTTCTTCGTCACCGATCACGGCAAAGAGCGTGACCTCCGAGCCGGTGCCGGCGGTCGTGGGTACGGCGATGAACGGCACGGCGGGCTGTGCGTTGCTGTCGATCTTGCAGATGTCGTCCAGCACCGCGCCGGGATTGCCCGCACGCAGCGCCGTGATTTTGGAGATGTCCAGTGCGGAGCCGCCGCCGATGGCGACGATGCCGTCGCAGCCTTCCTGTTCATACAGCGCAAGCACGGCGTCGGCGTCGGTCAGGGTCGGTTCGCCCTGAATGGCGGTGTAGACCGCATAGCCGGGCAGCGCGGCAAGCGCAGCGGTAACCGACGGCATCTGCAGCGCCGCGTCAAAGGTAATCACCAGCGGTTTTTGCATCTGCAGCGCGGCAGCGCGGTCGGCAAGCTTTGCCACACAGCCGCAGCCGGAAATGGTTTCGCTTTCGGGCAGCACAGCGTCGCGCAGAACACCGAGGAAAAGCTTCTGGATATAGGTCATGGTGCCGCCGGTGGAGCGCATCGGCGTTTTCACAAAGGCATCCAGATCGCCGCAGAAGTCACCTTTTTTCAGGTAGTCGGCGCTCGGCTCGGACCAGGTGAAGCCGTATTTTTTCAGCGCGTCCATCGTGAAGCGCACGTCTACGTCCACGTTTTCGCTGCGCGCGGAGATCAGGGAGTAGAACTCAAAGACATGGACGTCACGGTCGCCGGCGTTTGCGGCAACCGTCTCAATGGTTTCCGCAGTGGACGCTTCGCGGCGCGGCAGACCGAGCCGGTCAAAAAGCGCGCGCACGGACAGGTACTTCGGATTCAGAATGTGATAGATTTCGTTGACCTGTTCGTCCAGTGCAAGCAGCACCACTGCCTCGGCCGCCTCGTCGATGGCGGTGAGATCCATGGGATACTTGTCCATGTTGTCGTTGACGATCCCCATTTTCAGGATGGCACGGACGCGGTGCAAAAAGCCGTTGTCGGCCTTGTTGGGCTGGAACTTGCCGTCAGCCGTCCGCCACGTCAGGTTGCCCATGCGGAAGATGTTCGCTTTGAGGCCGTCCCTGCGAGCGGCAAGGACTTGCTTTTCCGCTTCATATTTGCTGTGAATGTAAACGTTGTCGGCGTAGTGCTGACCAAGATACAGTGTCCCTTCGTCCAGCACGGCGTCCTTGTGGTCTTCAATCACGGTACCCGCACCGCAAAGGCTGGTCGTTGAGGTGTGCGCCAGCACGGCATCTGCGGCTTTCGCAAAGGCGATCACATGTTTTGTGCCTTCGACATTGGTCCGTGCAAGATCAGCGTAGTCGCCGGCATGATGCACATTGGCGGCGGTGTGAATCACGGTGTTGACGGCTTGAGCCAACTCATCATACAGCGTTTCGGTCAGGCCCAGACGCGCGTCTTCAATGTCGCCGATGACAACGTGTACGGACGAAAAGTCCGCGTCGCCGAAGTAATACGCCATCCGGCGCAGGAAGCGTTCCCGGTCCCGCACAAGCACATACGTTTCCACGCCGCGGCGCAGCAGGCTTTGCAGCACATGGGCGCCGAGGAATCCGGTCGCGCCGGTCAGCAGGACAACCGGCGTCTGCCGGGGCGCGGTACCGCCGCGCGTTTCGGCAATCAGCGCGTTGACGGCGCTTTCATCGGCAGTCTCTGCCGTCTGCGTCATGTCGTCCATCGCTGCGGCCAGCAGACCGAGGAAGGGCTTGTCATAGACAAGCTGCGGTTCAATATTCAGCGCGAGCGCAAATTCCACGGCGCTCAGACTGCTGCCGCCGAGGGCAAAGAAGTTGTCGTCAATGCCGACAGCATCCAGGGAAAGCAGGTCGGCTGCCGCCGCACAAACCTTTTTCTGCGTCGGCGTTTCGGGCGGCACGATTTTGCGCTGCGCCTTGGTATGTTCAAAATTGCGGATGATTTTCATGGACGCGTTGCGGCGGAACGGCACCGCACGCAGCACGTAGCGCGAAATGCGCTGGAAGGAGGCAAGGCCGTTGTTCACCCGCTGCAGCACGCCGATCATATAGGCGTCCACATCGGTGACGGCGTTGGCCTTCAGAAAGTCTGCGTCAAGGAACACCTCGGCAACAATGGCGTTGCCTTCGCCGTAGCAGACCACTTCCTTGACGGCGTGTTCGTTCGCAAAGCGGTCCTCAAGCTGTTCGGCGGAAACGTTTTCTCCGTTGTCGAGCAGGATGAGGTTCTTGCTGCGGCCGGTGAGGTACAAAAAGCCGTCGTTGTCAAAATGCCCGAGATCACCGGTTTTGAACCAGCCGTCGTCGGTAAACGCCGCGGCGGTCTCTTCCGGATTCTTGTAATAGCCCTTGAAGACGGTCGGCCCCTTCACAAGCAGCTCGCCGTCACGGATCATCGTTTCCATGCAGGGGATCGGTTTGCCGACAGACCCGGCGCGATGGCAGTACGTCGCGTTGTTCGCAATGATCGGCGCACATTCGGTCATCCCGTAGCCGTTGAGCACGGGCACGCCGGTCTTTTCAAAGCGGATCGCAAGCTCCGGCTCCAGCGGTGCGCCGCCGGAAATGACGTCAATGATGTTGCCGCCGAAAAAGGCTTTGACCGCCTGCGCTTCCGTCAGGTCGGTTCGCGCTTCGGCATATTTGAGCGCGCCGAACATCAGCTTCTTTGCAAGCTGCGGCACAACCGCCGTCGACTCCGGCCGGAACAGCCGCATATTTTCCATGATGTTGGGCAGGGCGTCATTGATGAAAATCTCCTTGCCTTTTCCGATGCCCTTTGTGATGACAGCCGTGAAGCAGAAGGCATGACTCAGCGGCAGCACGCACAGCAGCGAATGCGTCGGACAGGTCACATGGACGCTCGTTGCGGACAGTACAAAGTTTCTGTGCGTGAGCATGACGCCCTTTGGAAAGCCGGTCGTGCCCGACGTAAACAGAATGGCACACATGGCATCGCCGTCCGGTTCTTCGGTGTAAGCACCCGCATACTGTGTCAGCAGGTCCTGCAGCAAAAGCGTGCCGTCCGCACCCTTTTCATCAAGGAAGATGATATACTGCACCTGCGGCGCCTTTTCGCGCAGCAGCGGTACCAAGCCCGCGTGTGCCTTGTCCAGAAAAACAACCTTACAATCGGCAAAGTCCGTCAGCCGGCAAAGCTGTTCGGGCGTCTCATTCGCCGCCAGCGGCACAGCGACACTGCCGCAGTTCGCCGTACCGAAATACGCGACCAGCCAATTGTAAGCATTGGCGGCGATGATCGCCGCGTGCGCGCCCAGCAGATTCTGTTCCTTGAAAAAGCGGCCGAGCGCTTCGGTGTCGGCTTTGAACTGCGCATAGGTGCGGCTGACAATACCCTCCGGCGTTTTCCACGTCACGAACGGTTTTTCGCCGTAGTTTTCTGCCGCATAATCCACCATGTGCTTCAGGTTGCGCAAGGCTGTCAAATCTTCCATAATCATGAAACGTCCTTCTTTCCGACAAAAACTGATAACTGATTTATTATACCACAAGCACCCGCCCGATGCAATCTTTTTTTGTTTTTGCAGTCGCGGATTCTTATAAAAAAGCCCCGTCGTCTGACGGGGCTGCTGTTTGCAAAGTTATGCCTCCGGGGTGAACTGCGAGAGCTTCATGAAATCGACCTTCTGCAGCTTGGTACGCGGAATCTCGTCGATGAACCGGATATCTTTGGGTACGTTGAACGTGGACAGGTTGTCGCTGATGAGCTTTGTGACCTGCGCACGATAGGCGTCTTCGTCACCGTCTTCCGCCTTCACGATGAAGAGACGGACGATCGGCTTATCGCCGATATAGCCCTGTACCGCGCAGCATTCGCGGACAAACGGCATGGTTTCCACAAGCTGTTCAATATCCACAGGGTAGACGTTGTAACCGGAGATGATGATCACGCGCTTCTGACGGCCGACAAAGGTGACGTAGCCTTCTTCGTCCATTTTGCCGAGGTCGCCGGTGAGGATCCATTTGGTGCCGTAGGCGTCGCGGTAAATACCGGCGTCGCTCGGACCGTTCTTGGTCAGGTAGCCTTCCATGATGGACATGCCGGTGATGACGATCTGACCGATCTCACCGCAGGGCACCGGCTCGTTGTTGTCGTTCCAGATTTCGAAGCGCAGACCCTGGATGGGCTGGCCGATCGTGTCGGGCTTGCTGGCCCAAGGGCGGTTTGCCGAGCAGACCGCGCCGCACTCCGTCAGACCGTAGCCGGGACAGAATTCAGCGTTGGAGCCGTTCTTTCGCATGACGGCATAGATCTTTTCCAGCAGCTGCGGGCTGACAAAGTCGCCGCCGGAATACATGACCTTGATATTCTTCAGCGAGGGATCGTCAAAATCCGGATGCTCCACGAGCTTTTTGTACATATTCGGCACGCCGTTGAATTCGACAACGTGGTTGGTCTTCATCAACTGAATGAACTGATCGGGGTCGAACTTCGGCAGGAAGATCGCGCGCGAGCCCTTGTTGAGCGCGGACAGACCGCCGGCGCAAAGACCGAACGCATGGAAGAACGGCATCGTACAAAGCTCGGTGTCATAGCCGATGTTTTCCACCGGTGTGATGACGCCCGCAAGGCCGTAGATCACGCAGTTGAGCGCATAGTTCGTCAGCTTGATCGTCTTGCTCTTGCCGGTGGTGCCGCCGCCGTTCATGTAGACAGCAATGTATTTCTTGCCTTCCGGCACGGAGTTGACGTGCTGACCGGCATACCGCTTGAGGATCGACGGATAAGTATAGACGTTGTTGTGACCGGAAGAGAGTGCCCGCAGCGCTTCTTCGTCAATCGGGCAGAGCGTCTTATCGGGGAACGCGTATTCCTTCGGAGAACACAGCACGACCGGCAGACCGGCCTTCTTGAGCATGGAAGCGTACTTCGGCGCAAACATATCCAGCATCATGAGACCCTTGGAGTTGGTGAATTCCAGAATCTCTTCCACGCTTTCGGGCGGCAGCAGCGGATGGACAAAGTTCACGATGATGCCCATTTTGTTGAGCGCCATGAACGTGATGATGCTTTCCGCGTTGGTCGGCATGAACACGGTGAACACGTCCTGTTCTTTGAGGCCGAGCTCGCGATGGAAGAACGCGGCAAGCGCTTCCACATCGGCGATGAGCTCGCTGCGGCTGTGGTCTTTGCCCGCGTGGGAAAAGATGGTGTAATCGCCGTACTGCGCGCTGTTGCGGATGAAATACTTCCAGCACGTGATGTCCGTCGGCGGATATTCTCTGGATTGTGCGGTTACGGGAATTTTAATCATAGCTGTTCTCCTTTTGATCTTTTTCAGATACCGTCAGATCGTTTATTTTTAGTATAGCGATCTGTTCTATTATAGCAACTCTGTCCCCAAAAAGCAAGAACAGCTTTCTAACAATGTGTCACAATTTAAAAAAATTATGAACTATTCCACGCTTATCGTCGCACGCTGCACAGAAAAAGCCACCCCGGAGCATCCTGTGCAAGTACAGGACACACCCGGGGTGACCGGATTCCTTGTGTTACAGTTGTTTTGTCATGGTCAGAATGTTCTTTCCGTCTTCATAGCAGTAAGTGACCGTGTCCATGTTTTTCTTCACCAGGAAAATACCCAGACCGCCGATCTGCCGATCCTGCGCGGCAAGCGTGATGTCGGGATCTTTTCTGGCAAGCGGGTCATACGGCATACCGCTGTCAATAAACGTCAGCTCGACCCGATTGTCCGTTTCACACAGCCGCACCTCAGCGTCACCCGTCGCGTCGCCGTAAGCGTAGTGTGCAATATTGACAAACACTTCTTCGACGCACAGATCAATCTGCAATTGTGTTTTCATCGGGCAGTCCAGCGCTTCCAGAAACAGGTCCACAAAGGCAGTGACCTGCGCCAGATTCTCCGGTATTGCCTGCACTGTCAGCGTTTGCATCGTTTGGTCTCCTCCTTTTGTGTTCCGGATTCGCGTGGCCGTCGGCCGTTCCGACCGGCACACATTCAAAACGTCTGCGGCAGGGTCCCTTATTCGATGGTCAGAATATCCGTAAAGCCGGTCATTTCAAAGATCTCCATGATCGGTTCCGCAACGTGCAGCACCTTCATGGCGCCGCCCTTCTGGCTCATCAGCTTCTGCGCTTTCAAAAAGATACGCAGTCCCGCCGAAGATGTATACGCCAGCTGCGCCAGATCAAAGACCAGCGTCTGCGCCTGGGGAATCTGTTCGGTGATGGTTTTTTCGAGATCCGGCGCCGATGTGGTATCCAGTCTGCCGGCGAGTTCAATGGTCAGAATGCCGTTTTCATTTTTGGTCATGATGTCCATACATAATCCTCCGTTTCAAAATGACAGGGTATCCGTCTGCGGCACCAGCGTGCACAGCGCGTTTTTACAATAGTCGATGAGGCGTGCCTTGTAATCTTCGTCTTCCTTCGCCTTGCGGAAGGTCCGGCGCAGCACGCGGGAAAAGCCGATGATGGCCGCCTTGTTTTCGATCTCCTGCAGAAAGGCCTCGTCTTTGCCGTCGAAATAATACTTCAGCGTTGCATTCCAGAAGGTTTCAGCCTGCTCAAAGGGAATGCCGAGGAACATTTTCACGTTGTTGCGGTCGATGCTGGAAAAGCCGAGATAGGCAAGATAAATCGCAGCAAACTCAAAGATCGGGTGGCCCATGGACAGCGTGTCCATATCGATCAGCAGGTTTTCGCCGTTTTGCCGCATGATGTTTTTGATGTGATAGTCGCCGTGCAGCATATTGTTGGTATCGGGGATGGCTTTTACAAGAGAAACAAGCTTGTCGCCGACATCCTTCGGCAGATGGTCACGGCAGAATTCCGCCCAGACCAGCGCCTCTGCTTTTTTATCCGGCAGCTCGCCCGGCTTGAGCATTGTGCTGTGGATCGTTTTCAGGATCTCAACGCTCTCCTTTGCGTATTCCTCGGTCTTCTCCGGGTTCGCGATCATCAGCTTTGCAAATGATTTTGCGTTCAACAGCTCAAACACGGACCCGTACAGATCGCCGACCTGCACCACATCATAAGGGATCGCCGTCGGTACGCCCATCACGAATGCCTTGCGTGCCAGCTCGCGTTCGTTGTGAATCTCTGCGAGCGCGTCGTGGTTTTTATAGACCTTGACGATTGTGTCCGCGTCAATGCGATAGACAATGCCGTTGGCGCCCTCGCCGATGACCTCGCAGCCGTCAACCGACAGCTTGCGGTACGCTTTGGAAATGTCCATCATCTCGGTGAAGCCGGTCATGTCAAAGATTTCGTAAACCTCCGAAGACACATTGATGATCTTCGTTGACGCGTTTGCTTTTTTCAACCGCAGCACCACCCGCAGTCCGGCGCTGGAGATGTATTCCAGCCGGTCGGCGTCCAGAATCAGTTCACCGGAAAACCCGTCGATGGCGGCGTTGATCTCCGCCTCAACCGCTGCAGCGTTGGAAGAATCGATCCGTCCGGCAAGAAAAACAGTTTTTTGATTGCCCTCTTGTTTTGTCGTAATCTGAAACATGCTCATTCTCCTTTATATCTGTCAAATACGCTATGGAAGTGCACACAGTATTCCTCATACGCCGCAGTGCCGTCAAAGTCTTGCAGCAGCTCAAGGATCGTTCCGTAGTACCATTTATGCGCCAGGGGATCATGATTGTTGAACCGCTGAAAAATCGCTTCGCCCAGGGTTTTGTGCTCGCGCGCCAGCGCCCGCAGATTTGAGAGCTTATCGCCGAGCCAGAGCATTTTCACGGCAGGGTCCGTCGTGTTTGCAAGTTCCTGCAGCGATTCCTCTTTCCGGATGCGCCAGGTGTCTTTCGGTGAGAGCGCAGGCCGTTTGTCTTCCGTTTCACTCATCACGAGCGCACAGACACGCGGTCCGAAAACACGCAGAATGTCCTCCTGCGTGACGTCGGTGTCCTCCACCGTATCATGCAGCACTGCCGCCGCGAGGATCTCGGGGTCCATGGTCAGCGTTCCGACAATGGCGGCGTCTTCCAGCGGATGCAGAATGAACGCGGATCCGTCTTTGCGCTTTTGTCCGGCGTGGGCGTCCGTCGCAAAGCGAATGGCTTGTTCCAAGATGGTGTTTTTCAAATCAACATCCCCTTTTTCTATGTAACTTTATTTATTATAACACAGACCGCAGGCAATCACAAGACCTTCCGGCGCGCGCAACCAAAAAAAATTGTTCAGGGACACGCTTTCTTGTGAAAACGCCCCCTGGACATACCGGATGCCCGGGATGCAAAGAGAAAAAGCGCATCCCCGGGAAAGCGCCGCAGGGATGCGCCGACAGCATTGTTTGCGTTATCTTTTGAAAATGGCAAGAATGCTGTGGAAGAATTTGATGAGCCAGCCGAACAGACCGCTGTGAATCTGACCGCAGTACTTGCAGCGCTGCGACGCCTTCAGATCCTGTTTGCAGTCTTTGCAGAAGCCGTTGCCGTCATCGGTATGCGGCGTTGTCGGGAGAACCGTCTGCTTTTGAATGACGGTACCGCAGACTTCGCAGACAATGCCGTCACTCAGACCGGTTTCGGTGCAGCTTGCCGCCTTGCCGGGGATGGTTTTTTCGGTGTGCGGCAAGGTCGGGATGGATTCTTTTTGCAGCCAGTCATGGCACTTGACACATTCGATGTGCCGGCTGCCGGCTTCCTTGCAGCTCGCCGCGCGGTCAATGATCCAACCCGAAGAAACATGACGCAGAATTGTGCCTTCCTGCTCAAAGGTATGGCTGTCACTGTACTCTACCGTACCGCAGACGTCGCAGGAGAAGTAATAGACCGCATTCTGTTTGCAGGTCGCTTCAGATTTCAGCGCATCCTCCTTAACGTCCCGCTTTGCAAACCTGTGTGCGCCGGTTGCCGGAATGGCGGTGCCTTCGTTCTGCTTCGCGTGGCAGACCGTACATTCTTCATGCTTCACGCCTGCCGTGCCGCAGGTCG
>CACYCR010000132.1 GCA_902772935.1 Oscillospiraceae bacterium | reverse complement strand
TATGCCTTTGTGAGCGCCGCAACTTTCACCGCGAGCTCCAGCAGGCGGTTCTCCCCCGCCCCGTCCGCGCGCACCATCGTTTGCAGGGCGCACACGCTGATTTGTGTATCGCAAACGCCGTCCTCCGTCGCCCCGGGCACATCGAGCACCTGACTGACCGGCAGTGTATGTACCAGACGGGTAATTTCTCCGTCGCGCGTGTCCGCACGGTATACGATATGCACTTCGCAGACGCCCTGCAGCAGCAGCTTTTCGCTGACGGCTTTGCGGGATGTGATTTTCACAACGGCATCCGCCTGCAAAAGCGACCCGATTGAGGGCTGCTCGGTCTGCAAAGCCACTGTCTCGGAAAGGTCAAACCGCTTTTCCGACACGGAAACAAGATTCAAACAGGAGAGCGTCTCTGTCTTCGCTTCGATTGTTCTGCCTTCCGGCTGTGCGGCAAGCTGCAGCACGCTGCGTTCATAAGCGCAGAACCGAACCGAAACCGCAGCGCTCACCGAAAACTTTCGCTGCCCCGTAGCTCTGCAATTCACATATTCGGCTGCCGCAACCGCCGTAACAACCGCTTGCGCCGACAAATCACGCATCTGCACCGAAACCGAAAGTGTGAGCGTTTGTTCGCAGCAGTCGATGCGGTCGTCCTCGTTGACATATATCAGACGAATTCCGATTTCGCCGCCTGCGCTGACCCGGTCCCCTGTCCGGGATACGCCGCTGATATTCGGCTGCAGGACACATTTGAGGATCCGTCGGATCGGCGCACAGTAATCCGGCAGCGTGTAATCCTCATCCAGATTTTGCCGTGCAGTCTCCTCCTGACGGCAAACACAAACGCCGAGTTCACCGGGATTCCACGTAAGTTCCATTTTAGGCATCTCCTTTTGTTTCCCTCCGCAGAGGTTGATTACTTTACTCTATGCTGCACCCTCTGTCTTTATGCCCTTGACAACGCATATTCAACGTGCTATGATTCCATTATATGATGCGTAATTTGTCGAATCCATAAACAAAGCAACGGAGGGGTCCTCGTGAAATACATTCGTCGCATTATTCTATTTTTGATTTCACTGTTTGCCATGCTCTGCGCCTTTTCGTTATTCGCTTCTGCTGCGCAGGGGCATCAGTTTGTGCTGACGCTCACAGAACCTGCCGACTGTGTATCGGAAGGTGCGGAAATCTATACATGCACGGACTGCGGCATGACAAAAACCGAGACCATCCCCGCACTCGGCCACGATTTTGCGCCCGTCTGGACAGTGGACAGAGAACCGACCTGTCTTACACTGGGCGAAAAAAGCCGCCACTGCACGCGCTGTGATGCGCGTACGGATTTGCTAGCGATTCAGACGACCCGCCACAACTACACTAAGACCGTCATCGCACCGACCTGCACGGAACAAGGATATACCCACTGGTATTGCAACATTTGCAAAACCGAACGTGACGACACCTATACACCTGCCCTCGGCCATGACCCCGACCGCTGGATCACGGACAAAGAACCGACCTGCGAACACGTAGGCATGCGCCATCGCGACTGCCTGCGTTGCAAAGAGACAGTCGAACAGGCGCCGATTCCCGCAAACGGACACATATACACCGAAACCGTGGTCGAACCGACCTGTACCGCACCCGGGTATACCCAGCATACCTGCCGTGCCTGCGGCGATACCTATCAGACAAAACCGACGAAGGCGACCGGACACCTGTTTGTTTCAACCGGAATCATTGTCAGCGCGCCGACCTGTACCGAAAAAGGCAGCGAAACGGTCCGCTGCAGCAATTGCGGCACAACAGAAACAAAGACGGTGCCCGCCCTTGGTCATGAATACAGCGCATCGTGGACAATTGACAAGGCTGCAAGCTGCACTGCCAAAGGCGAAAAATCTCATCACTGCACCCGCTGCGGCGCTAGAAAAGACGTGACTTCCATCGACCGCACAGCGCATACGCCGGTACAGGACATCACAACGCCGCCGACCTGCACAGCGGCAGGAAAAAGTGCCGGTACGCATTGCGGCGTCTGCGGAAAGACGCTTGAAAGCGCTGCCGTCGTCCCTGCACTCGGGCACAACTACGTCACCGTCAAAACGATCAAAGCGGCAACCTGCACGGCAAAGGGCAGCGAGGAACAAACCTGCAGCCGCTGCGGCAGCACCGTTAGCAAAACAACACCGGCCCTCGGTCATAATTACAGCAGCAGCTGGACGATTGACAAGGCTGCGACCTGCAAAACGCAGGGAGAGCAATCTCATCACTGCACGCGCTGCGGCGTCAGAAAAGACGTCACCGTCATCGAACGTGCCGCACATACGCCGGTACAGGACATTACAACGCCCCCGACCTGCACCACAGCAGGCAAAAGTGCCGGCACCCACTGCAGTGTCTGCGGCAAAGAACTTGAAGACGCGGCAGTCGTCCCTGCGCTCGGACACGATTATATCCCGGTCAATGTCCTCACAGCAGCCACCTGTACAACGAAAGGCCTCGCTGAAATGCAATGCAGCCGCTGCAAGCTGACCGTCACCCGGGAAATGCCTGCACTCGGACATGATTACAGCAGTGAATGGACAATCGACAAGGCGGCAACCTGCACCGCAAAGGGCGAGCAGTCTCATCACTGCTCACGCTGCGGCGCAAGAAGAGACGTCACCGCCATCGACCGCGCCGCACATAAAGCCGTCAAAGACAAGGCCGTTGCGCCGACCTGCACAGCCGCGGGAAAGACCGCGGGCAAGCACTGCAGTGTCTGCGGCAAAGTCCTCAAAGCGCAATCATCCGTCCCTGCGACCGGACACAACAAAGAAGAACGCTTGTCGCCTGCCACCTTTGACAAGGCAGGAAAGCGCGTCTCCGTCTGCACGACCTGCCAGACCGTATTCTCCCGTGAGACGATCCCGGCACTGCGCAGCATCCGCTTGTCCGCCACTTCATTCGTATATGACGGCAAAGTCAAATCACCGACGGTCTCGGCAACAGCCGCCGGCGGAAAAGCGTTGCGCAACGGCAAGGATTACCGCGTCAAGCTCGCCGCCGGCCGCAAGAAGATCGGTGTTTACGGCGTCAAAGTCGTGTTCTGCGGCAACTACAAAGGCAGCAAAACGCTCAAATTCCGCATTGTTCCGAAACAGCCGACCGGCATTTCGGTATCTGCCACCGAGACCGCCGTATCCTTGTCCTGGAACAAAGTGCCCGGTGCAACCGGCTACTTTGTCTACCGCTGCGACGGCAAAAGCACCACACGCATCGCCGTTACGGCAAACAGCTTTTTCCGGGTCAAGAAGCTCAAGCCCGGCACAGCCTACACCTTTATGATCCGCGCCTATACGCGTGTCGGCAAAGACATTCTCTGGAGCGTTGACTCTTCTCATAAGACAGCCGCTACTTTGCCGAAAACGCCAAACCTGCAGCTACGCGGCGCCGGGCGCACCGTCCGCCTGCAATGGAACAACTGCGGCAAAAACTGCGTCTATGAGATCTGGTACGCCGACCAGAAAACCGGTCCCTTTGTATGCCTCGGCAAAACGTCAAAGACGACCTTTGCGGCCACCGATTGTCCGCGCGGCAGTACACCCTGCTTCAAGATCAAAGCGTCGGTTGTCAGCGGCGGCACAACGCTTTGCGCGGTAACTTCGGATGTTAAATCGATTTCCATGTAAATGCTTGACAAATATTGCAAATCAGCATATAATAGCACGGCACGATTTCGTGCGGTCAGTTCGAAACCATCCTGACCTTAAATAAAACTACGGGAGTGTTACAAATGAAAAACAACAAGAAAGTCCTGTGGATCACACAGGGCGCTATCATCGCCGCCCTTTACGTCGCGCTGACTTACGGTCAGGAAATGCTTCTGCCCGGTACGACGTCTATGGCGGTGCAATTTCGTGCCAGTGAAGCACTGAATCTGCTTTGCTGCCTGACACCGGCTGCCATTCCGGGATTGACGGTCGGCTGCTTTTTGTCGAACCTCACGAATGTGCAGGCGCTGCCGGTCGACATGATCGTCGGCCCGATCGCAACGCTGCTCGCCGGCATCGCCATGTATCTGCTGCGCAACATCCGCCTGTGGAAACTGCCGCTGCTTGCCGCCCTCATGCCGGCGATTTTCAACGGCATCATCATCGGTGCGGAGATCGAATATTTCTTCATCGGCGCAAAAGGCGAATTCCATTTTCTTGGCTTTTTAACACAGGGCGGTCTCGTTGCCCTCGGCGAGCTCGTCGTCTGCATGACGCTCGGTCTGCTGCTCTACAAAGCGCTTGATCGTCCGCAATTCAAAAAATGGATCGGCTGACAAGCCACAAATAAAACAGAAAAGCTGCCGGCTTGGTTTCACCGGCAGCTCTTTTTTTTCCCGCAGGCGGTCAATGCATCTTGACGGGGCGATCAACGCCCGGCGTAAAGGCGTAGAAATTCTTGCTGTTCAACCGGTCGGTCACAAGCTGCAGCGCCTCGCCGAAGCGCTGGTAATGCACGATCTCGCGCGCACGCAGAAAGCGAATCGCATCCATGATGTCCGGATCGTCAATGAGCCGGAGGATGTTGTCGTATGTTGTGCGTGCTTTTTGTTCTGCCGCAAGGTCTTCGTGCAGGTCGGTAATGATGTCGCCCTTGCTCTGGAGATACGCCGCCGTAAACGGAACGCCGGCGGTCGACGACGGATACACGCCGTTCGTATGGTCAACGAAGTATCCTTCAAAGCCCGCGCGCTTGATCTGTTCCGCAGACAGATTCTTTGTCAGCTGGTGCATCATCGTGCCGATCATTTCCATGTGCGCGAGCTCCTCGGTGCCGATGTCGGTCAGCAGACCGCGCACATCGTCATAGGGTGCGGAAAAGCGCTGATTCAGATAGCGCAGTGAAGCGCCCAGCTCGCCGTCAGGACCGCCCAGTTGACTGGAAATGATTTTTGCGTAAAGCGGATTCGAATTCTGGATGTTGATCGGATACTGCAGGGTTTTCTGGTATTGCCACATGTCAGCAGGCCTCCTTTGCGTTGTCCCACGGCCACGGCGCCTGCAGCCAGCTCTTGCCGCTGCCGGCCGCGGACGGCTCAAGCGGACCGTATTTTTCCGTGTACTCCTCCAGAAGCTGCTTATACTGCGCCTCGTATTTCTTAAGCAGCGCCTTTGCCGCAGCGTCTTCGGGGTGGGTATCCAGATATAAATGCAGATCCCACATGGAGAAACGTACCGCCATGAAGCGGAACTTCAGACTGTTTTCATTCATCATTGCATGCACCCCGCCAGAAATGGTTTGTAAAGGACCGGAAACGCCGTGCCGCGCTGCAGCGCTTTGTCCATCGGATAGACGTCGCTGTTTAGCTGAAACGGCACATAAGCCATGGCGACCACGGGATCTTCCGGGAGTGCGCCTCTGTCGTCTGCATCCCGGTCATCGCAATTTCCGTTTCCGCTGCGGTTTGCCATCTGCTGCATCGGATAACCGCATCTGTAATTGTTCAATGGAATCTCTCCTTCGTCGGGCGGTACGCTTCTGGGCACCGCCCGGAATTGAAAGCTGTCTGCCGCGCGCGCAGACATTGCCTTTCGGTTCATTCTATGACCGGGGCGCAAAAACGTGACAGAGAAAAACCGCCGTGCGATCTGCAGACCGTACGGCGGTAGTTTTGTTATCATTCTCTGCGGCTTACTTGCTCAGCCAAGCGTTTGCTTCCTGTTTCGTTGCAAAATAATTGTAACCGGATTCGACAAATTTTGCCTTTTCGCGGGCGATGTATTTGGCCCACAGACCCTCCGGCTGCTCAAGCGAAAACAGAACGCAGTTCGAAATATCGTCATATTCTTTCGTACTGCCGTCAGTCATGGTCACCGTGTACTGATACCGGATATCGTCGACCGATTTCAGATGGGCGCGCACTTCCTTCACGTCAAAGGAGAAGACATACAGCTTTCCGTCCTGCAGCGGCGAATGATTCGCGTGTTCCACAGCAACCGTCTGATTGCAAAAGGTGACGGCAACGGACTGCACATTGCCGTTTGTGTCATTGAGCATAAAATAGGCATGATACTTATCCAGTGCAGCATTTTCATTTTCCATCAGATACTTCTCCCGCGCGGAGAAAAAGCGGTGCTCGTCCCAGTTTGCAGTCATATAGCCGCGCTCGCCGCGGAACATCATCGCCTCATAATTCGCAGCCTCCTGCGCCGCAACTTTTGCCAACGGCTTATCGGAAGACGCGATCTTTTTCATCGCGAGATAGCCGTCAAAATCCAGCGATTCCATCTGCTCGAGGTCGGGGTCTTTGATTGTTCCGTTCAGGTACGCGTTGGTGTTGAACGTGGCGATCAGACGGTTCGTGCCCATGAGGGAGATCACCGCGACCGCAAGGCAGGTTGCGTAAAGCATCACTTTGAAGTACGGGAACTTTTTGACAAACAGCCGGATCAGCACCGCCGCAAACGACAGCAGCAGCACAAGGTCGGCCGCCAGCACCCAAAGGCGTTTTTCCGTCAGCCCCATGCCGTGGATATACAGCACGATTTTCGAAATCGAGACCGCGCACAGCAGCATCGTCACAAAGCACAGCACCGCGCTGAGCGCCTTGACGGCTGCGGGGATCTTTTCGTCGCTGCGTTTGCAGAACACGGCAGTGACCGCGATCAGTACCAGGTTGATGCCGGCGATCTCAACCATCTCAAAGAAGCCGCGTCTTGCGTACTGCGCCAGCGTATAGCTGGACGAATGCGGCAGCGTCCCGGCAAAGCCGGAGAAGAAGTAAGCGCCCTGCGACACCAAAAAGACCAGATACACCACCAGGATCACAGACAAAAACGTGATGAAGAATGCGCCGGGCATCCGGCCGCGTTTGCCGGATTCCATCTGCTTTTGGGCAACAGGCTGCGCGTTATGGCGGAAGCGGAACAGCACGGCGACAATAAACGGGCTGACAATCAGCGTGCCGATGATATACGGCAGATACAGATTCTCAAACAGCCGTTTGATGCCTTCCCAGAGAAAGCCGAAGAACTTTTGGAACGCCGTGCCGAGGACCGCCGCAAACGCCGCGTCGGACTTCACAAGCAACGGCACGATCACGATGGACAAAATCAGAAGACCGACCACCGCGCCGAGGACGGCAAAGATGATGTTTTTCGTATGATCGCCGGATTTCTTTTCCTTCGGCACCTTCGGTTCTCTTGTCCTCGACGGACGGGTATGCAGCGCAGCACGCCACGGGTGGAAAAACTCGGCAATCGGCTGCCCGACTTCGCAGCGCAGCACATCAAAGATGAACATGGCAGAGCCGAGCGGATAGCGGTTCTCATTTGTAAGCAGTACGCAGTAGATACCGGACAGCGGAATCAGCAGAAAAAAGGCAACCCCGGACGCACTGACATCGCCGTGCAAAGCAAACGACAACGACGTTGCCAGCGCAAATGCGCCGAGCAAAACGGCGTCTGCCGGCACGCGCCGATGCTTTGTGATGAGATACGCGGACGCGGCAATGAACAAAACGCAATAAGAACAGGTGAACACCCAGTTGCCTTCAAAAAAGCCGGAGATGATTCCGTAGCTCAGCGGCAGACACAGCAGGCTAATCAGCCAGTCATACCAGTGAAACGCCTGCGGCTGCTGTATTGTCCGCGGCGGCATATACGGTGATTGCGGCGGAGTATACGGCGGCGTCGAAGATGACGGCGCACCGGTTGGTTCTTCATGCAGATTCGTGTTGTCAAAATTATCCATAGTTAATCTCCTTTCCGGTATTCCAAAATATCGCCCGGCTGACAATCCAGTTCGTTGCAAATGCGCTCCAATGTTGAAAACCGGACCGCTTTTGCTTTTCCTGTTTTCAGGATGGAAAGATTTGCCGGTGTGATGCCGACGCGGGACGCAAGGTCACCCGAAGAGATCTTGCGCTTCGCCATCATCACGTCCAGATTCACAATGATCGGCATGGTCTCTCCTCCCCTCAGATTGTCAGATCGTTTTCGTTTTTCAGTTCGGCCGCCCGTGCCATCACGCTCTTGAGCACGCGCAGAATCAGCATCATGAACGCCGCGCCGAGAGAGAAGATGAACAAACCGACGTACCAGAAGCCGCCCACAAAGCAGATCAGCGCCACCAGCGCGCAGCACCAGGACAGCAGCCGCATCAGAAAAATGTTTTGTTTGATGAAGATGTCGCCGCGGATGATGTTGTTCATCAGGATAAAGATGCCGACAAGCGTTGTCCACGCCGCGGGACAGCAGAGATAAAACGCCCAGAGAATCGCCGAAAACAGCGGTTCCGGCTGACTGCCGAAATACCAGCGCAGCGCAGACGGCGCAAGGAACATCAGCGCAAACAGCAGCACGCCGAACAGTACCGTAATCACGCGCGTGAGCTTTGCGGATGTGACAGAAGTATACATAGGCTTTGCCCCCTTTGCCTCTATTATATCCATATTTTATCGTTTGTCAATATATTTTTTTCATTTTTCAGATTTATTTTTCTGCAAAAAAGAAAATCGCCGGCGCACCGACGATTGCAGTTGAAAAATGAGTGGATCTGTAAGCCGAGTTCTGTCATTGAAGGCAGTCATCTGTCTAGGCGCACCGTTGCCGGTACGCTCAAGCCACCCGTCGGATCAACGTCCAGCAAACGCGCATTGCTGCATCCGGTCGGTGTTGCTCCGGGTAGGGTTTACATGGCCGCGCAGTCTCCTGCGCGCCGGTGAGCTCTTACCT
>CACYCR010000131.1 GCA_902772935.1 Oscillospiraceae bacterium | reverse complement strand
GTTCTCCTTTCGGAAAATATCCTCTGGGGTGCATCGGCAAATCCGTGTGTGATTGCCGAACTTGTCAAAGCGGTGAATTCCCCGTGGTTCGGCTGGTGCTTTGATGTGGGACACGCCTGGTGCAGTGGCTATGCGCCGTCCGTTCTCAAAAAATGTGCCGTTGTGCCTTTGTCGCTGCACATTCAGGACAATGACGGCAGTGGCGACGGTCATCTGATTCCCGGCGACGGTACAATTGATTTTGATGCGTTTATTGATACGCTGAAAGAGATCGGCTATCTTGGCGATTGCGTGATGGAGGCACATCATCAATCGCTTGTGGCACCGGACGGGGAACGCGACGCGATTCTTGCGCGTCTGCTGACGGTAGCGAAAGCACTGCGTGATCAAATGATCTGACACGGCTGCCGGATTTGGTTTGTTGCTGCAACCAGAACGCGCACAAAAGCCCCGGCAACCAAAGAGATTACAATCGAATCAGATTTGAAAGGAAGAATACAACATGGAATTTTCTGAAATCAAACAATGGATCATTGGCATTATTTTTGGTGTCTTTTCTGTGCTGCTGGTGATTTTGCCGGGGCAGGGCGTGCAGCATATGTTCGGCGCTGTCTCAAAGGATTTGCCCCAGACACCGGCGGATTTTGTCCCGACGATCCGCCTTGTACTGATCACGGATACCCATAATCACAACGACCGTGTGGCGAACGCGATTGATACCGCCTATGAGATGTTCGACAATGCGGAACCGTATGCGGGCATTGACGGTTTCTTCGGTCTCGGCGATTTTTCGTCTGTTGGCGGAGAAAATGACTATATCAACTTTGTCGCGGCGCTGAAAGCGCATGTGCGTCCCGAAACGCCGGTTATTAACATTCATGGTAACCATGAGTTTAAAAATGACAATTACTACGAGTATTTCGTCAATAACTTCGGCTATGAACCGAACACGTACACAACCATCAACGGCTTTTCCTGCATCGCTTTTTCCGGTGAACGCAGCCTGACCGAATGGACCTTCACGCCGAAAAGCCTGAAGTGGCTGTCAGATTCCATTGCCGATGCGGAAAAGAATAAGACGGACGGCCGCGCAATCTTTGTCTTCCAGCATCCGCATCCGTGGGGTACGGTTTACGGCAGCAGCGTCTGGGGTGATCCGCAGCTCAATCCCATTCTCAACGGCCATCCGAACATTGTGGACTTCTCCGGTCATTCGCATTTCCCGATGAATGATCCGCGCTCCATCAATCAGACAAGTTTTACCGCAGTTGGCTGCGGCGCGATGGAATACTTTGAACTGGACAACAACTTCCTCCCCGGTCAGCATCCGGATGGCTATGACCCTGCGAACGAAATGTGTATTGTTGAGGCAGACAATGACGGCAGCGTTCGCATCCGCGGTTACGATCTGTTATCGAATACCTATTTCTGCGAGTATTACATTGACGACGTCAATGATTGCAAGAACTATCCGTATACCTATAACAACATGGCGCTGCACGACAAAGCGCCGGTTTTCCCGGCGGATACAACCGCGACCGCATATCAAAATGAGAGCGGCGAATGGGTGATCTCCTTCACGGAAGCCGAAGCAGCACCGGGCTATGTTGTTCATGACTACAAGGTGCTGATCACGGACGAAAAGGGAAAGCCCCTCCTGTTCAAGACCTTTGTGGATGATTACTTTGTGATCGATGATGACAATACGGCGGATTTCCGCATCGGCGCGGATACGCTTGAATCCGGTAAAACATATAAACTGCTGACGGTTGCCGAAAGCGCCTATCACAAATTCTCAAAGCCGCTGCGTGTGACCTTTACCGCGCAGTAAACCGTCGATTGTTAAGGAGTCAAGACAGATGAATCAATATGATGTTGCGGCCTATATCTGGCCTTCCTATACCGGAAAGGAACCGCGGTCCCGACAGTTCTGGGCAGAGGGAATCGGCGAATGGCAATCTGTCCGGAGCGCCCAAGCGCGGGTTGAAGGACAGATCCTACCGCGCAAGCCGCTTTGGGGCACTGTGGATGAGGCCGACCCGAAGGTGATGGCGTTTCAAATTGACGAAGCGCTGCGCCACGGCGTCAACGTCTTTATTTACGACTGGTATTGGTATGACCGGCGCCCGTTTTTGGAACAGTGCCTTGACGAAGGGTTCCTCGGTGCAGCGAACAATGAAAAAATGCAGTTCTATCTCATGTGGGCGAATCATGACGCCGGGTACACCTGGGACAAACGACAGTCAGACCTTGATGAAATCATCTGGCTCGGCAGTCAGCCCCGGGAGGAGTTTGAACGGATCTGCCGCCGCGTGATCGATCTGTATTTCAGACGGCCGAATTACTATAAGATTGACGGTTGTCCGGTTTTCATGATTTACGAAATGTCCAACTTGGTGCGTGGACTCGGCGGTGTTGAAAAAACACGGCAGGCGCTCGACTGGTTCCGTGCGCTGACAAAGGAAGCCGGGTTCCCGAATCTTCATCTGCAGGCGACGATCTACAGCGAAAACGCAGTCAATGTCAGCGGTGTGGACAGCACACGAGAAGGATCCACAAAAGATCTGGTGAATCTGCTCGGCTTCGATTCCGTGACCCATTATCAGTTCTGTCATTTTGTTGACTGCAACCGGGACTATGCGGAGATTCTGCCGGATGTGCAAGCGGAGTGGGAGCGGATTCGCCGGACGTACAAGGTGCCGTATTATCCGCACATGTCCATCGGTTGGGATAACAATCCGCGCTTCAACCATCTGACGCTTCCCATCATAAAAAACAACACGCCCGACAACTTCAAAAAAGGGCTGTTGATGGCGAAGGATTACGCCGACAGGTACAACACGGTGCCGCTTGTTACGATCAACTCGTGGAACGAATGGACGGAAATGAGTTATCTGGAGCCGGACGATGTATACGGATACGGTTATCTGGAAGCGGTTCGCGATGTATTTTGTGAAAAATAAGCGCCGGACAGAAAGCGATCATCAACGATATAGAACACTGTTGAGAAATTCTTAAATATTTCTTAATTTGCAAATTTAGCTATTGACAATTTATGCCATGTGCATATAATTGAATCACCTTGAAAAAACGCGCGCTCCGGGGCGTGTTTTTTCATGAATATCAGGAGAGAAAGAAGCGATTTCCCATGTCAAAAACATCCAAAGTATTACTCACCCTGCTCACGATCTATATGGTCTTTTCGATCACTGTCGGTGCGCTTTTACTGCCGAAAGCGATCCGTCTCGGCAAACAGGCCGATGAAGTCTTTGATCAGGTTAACACGCTGGTCGGCCGGACCGTTGATACCGGAGAAGAAGACAATGTGATCATTGCCGATGAGTATACGATTCTGCCGACGACGCAGATTTCCGACGCTTATAAAAGCGGCGACACAAGCAATCTTTCCGAAAGTGATAAGGAGACGCTCGATATGGCGTCCAAGGTTTTGCAGAAAATCATTAAGAAAGATATGACCGATTATGAAAAAGAAGAGGCGGTCTATCTCTGGTTGACGACCCAAATGAAAAACGATACAGGTCTTCTGACAGTCATTCCCGAAACGGGCAACGAAGTTGACACCCCGCACGGTGTTTTGAAAAACAGAAATGCTGTTTGCGTCGGCTACGCAACGACGTTCCGTCTGTTCATGCAGATGATGAATATCGAATGCAAGGTCATCCACTCGAGTGATCTGATCCATTCCTGGGATCTTGTCAAACTCGATGACGAGTGGTACCATGTTGACTGCTACAGCGATGCCGACGGCGTAAGATACGGCAACTTCAATATGAATGATACGATCGCACAGGAAAACCATGACTGGAACCATGAGTTTTTCCCGGCGGCTACCGGCTATAAATACTCCTATGCTGCACAGCATACGGTTGAAATCAAAAATATTTACGCAATTCCCGCCTTTGTGAAAAAACTGCTCGACAAGGAAGCGTCAATCGGCTGCTGCACCTTCAAGGAAAAGATTCAGCCGGAAGACGAAGCGGCAGCAGCAGCGATGGTCGATGTACTGACCGAATACATTTCCGACAGCGGCATGTTTGATGAACGCTATCTTGAGTGCACCTGGAGCAAAACCGATAAGGACGAGTATCTGCTGACGGTCCGGATTGAAGACTACAATGAGGACGATACTATAGATATTGACGATGATCTGCGTGCGCGCATTGAAAAGAAGATTTCGGATGTTTTCGGCGAATTCGATTTTGACGATTTTGAGGAAGACGAATCCTTCGAAATGGACAATGACGTTGAGATGACCACAGATGTTGTTCGCAACTGAGAAAGGAGAACCCCCGATGAAACGTGCAATTGCGATGATCCTTTGCGTGGTTCTGCTTGCAGGCGGCCTTTTCGCCTGCAAAAAAGCAGAAACGCAAACCGTCAGTATGTATGACCTCAGCCGTGCGATGCTCGCAGCGACCGATTTTGACGAAATGACCTATGTCAGCAGTGCGGACACGGATCCGGCCAATTTGCTGTCGTATGCAAGCGACATCGATTATGACCTGGTGGATGCGTTCTTCATGGCGTTTGCGAAGGACGGCAAAGGCAATGCCGATGAGCTTTGCGTCATCGCGCTCAAGGATGCAGCTAATGCCGCCGCCGCGGAGGCGTCGCTGAAGCAGCATCTGGAAAAGCGCATCAGTCTTTATGCGACATATGACCCGACACAGAGCAAAAAGGTGGAAAACGGCCTTGTCTTTTCGCAGGGACAGTACGCTGTGTTTATTGTCAGCAATGACAACGCTGCCGTAAAATCAGCGTTTACGACCTATTTGAGTGATCAGAAATAACGCTTTTGAAAGCCATCGTACAGTAGTTGGATCCGATGGCTTTTTTTATTTTTTTCAAAAAAAGCCCTTGACGTTGGCGGCGGTTTGTACTATCATCAATATGATCATGCAATTGGGATGTGATTGGACATGAAGCAGATTTTAGTGGCTGTTGACCTGCAAAAAGATTTTGTGGACGGTGCGCTCGGAACGCCGGAAGCCGTTTCGATCATTCCGAAAGCAGCGGAAAAGATCCGCGGCTTTGACGGCCCGATTTTTGTGACTTATGACACGCATTTTGAGAACTATTTGGAAACCGCCGAAGGCAAACAACTGCCTGTTTCGCACTGCATCAAAGGCACGGACGGCTGGAAGCTGAACGCCTCTGTGGCAGCGGCGCTGGAAGGCAAAGACTATACACCGGTGGAAAAACACACCTTTGGCAGTACGGCGCTGCCGCGGCTGATTAATGAAGCGGCCGGCGGTGACACGATTTCCATTGAACTTATCGGACTTTGCACGGACATCTGTGTGGTGTCCAACGCACTGATTTTAAAGGCGCATTTTCCGGAAGCTGTCATTGCTGTTGACGCTGCCTGCTGCGCCGGCGTCACACCTGCAGCGCATGAAGCCGCACTGAAAACGATGCAAAGCTGTCAGATTCAGATTCGATAATATTTCAGATCAAAAGGGGAGGCTACCAATATGAAACTGGAACCCATCGTCATATCTCTGCTGGATACGGACCTGTACAAGTTCAACATGGATCAGGTCATTTTTCATAAGCATACCGACCTGAGCGGTGAGTATTATTTCAAATGCCGCAGCAGAGGCGTTGTATTTACACCGGAGATGGCGCAGGAAATCAGCGACCAGGTGGATCATCTCTGCGCTTTGCGTTTCACGACGGATGAACTCAATTATCTTCGCTCCATCCGGTTCATCAAATCGGACTACGTGGAGTTTCTGCGGTTGTGGCACCCCATCCGCGATTATGTGGAGATTCACCTTGCGTCGGACGGTGAGCTTTCCGTTGTCGTACGCGGACCGCTGTTTTCCGCAATGCAGTTTGAAATCTATCTGCTGGAGATCATCAATGAAGTATATTACCGTCTGAAATATGATTATGAAGTGTTGCTTGCGTCTGCAAAAGAGCGTCTGGATCGGAAAATCAAGGATTTTCAAAGCGGAAAATATACGTTCACTTTTGCGGAGTTCGGCTGCCGCAGACGGCTCTCGCGTACATGGGAAGACGAGGCTGTTCGTCGTTTTGCGACCGAGACCGAGAACTGCGTCGGCACCTCCAACGTCTATCTCGCGATGAAATACGACCTGACGCCGATCGGTACCTATGCACATGAATACGTGCAGATGTATCAGGGCATTGACTCCATCCCGCTTGCGTACACCAACCATTACGCGATGAAGGACTGGTATGATGAGTATCAGGGTGACAACGGCACCGCCCTGACAGACACGGTGACAACAGACCTGTTCCTTCTGGATTTCAACCGCTCCATGGTCAACAACTATAACGGTGTCCGTCACGACAGCGGCAACCCGTATGCCTGGGGCGAAAAAATCATTGCGCACTATCAAAAATACGGCGTGGATCCCCGGACAAAACTGCTGCTGTTCAGCGACAGCCTGGATTTCGACCGTGCACAGGAACTGTATGATTACTTCAGAGAACGCGCAAAGGTTTCGTTCGGTATCGGTACATTCTGCTCCAATGACACCTGCGAAAATGCGCTGAACATCGTAATCAAGCTCCAATATGTCAACGGCAGGCCGGTTGCCAAGATTTCCGACGATCCCGGCAAGGCCATGTGCCGCGATGAAAAATACCTGGACTATCTGAAAAACTCGGTGGAGTTTCGTTTGAACCGTGAAAAATGATGGTGAAAAATCCGTGAAACCTCTTGACAAAACCCGGCCGGACAGCTATAATATCAAACGTGTCCGAAACATCCGGGTGTAGCGCAGCTTGGTAGCGCGCTTGACTGGGGGTCAAGAGGCCGTGGGTTCAAGTCCCGCCACTCGGACCATGCAATGAAAAAGCCTGAAATCTCAACGATTTCGGGCTTTTTGTTTTGGTGTCTTCAGACGTGGATGACAACCCCCAGTTCTACTGGGGGCAATAAATGGTAGTGCCACAATAAAATCGGCGAGCTTTAT
>CACYCR010000130.1 GCA_902772935.1 Oscillospiraceae bacterium | reverse complement strand
TACCTATTCCTATATGTCTGTTACGCTGTCCGGAATTGTCACGCTCGTCATGCTTGTACATCCATTAAACGCAGAAAGACCTATGGTCGTCACAGTATCCGGGAGCACCATGCTCTTTAAACCGCTGCAACCTTCAAATGCTTGATTACCGATTATCTTTACCCCATCAGGGATAGTTATGCTTGTCAAACTAACACATTTGTAAAAAGTCCCATTCGGAATGTTTGTTACACCGTTCGAGATTATAACCTTTGTAATACCCGTACATTTGCGCAACACAGAGTTCCCGAGACTCGTCACACTATCCGGAATTGTCAAGCTAACAAGACTCGTACAGTCAGAAAAAGCATAATTTCCGATACTTGTTACACTTCCCGGGATTGTAACATTCGTAAGATTCACACAGTCAGAAAACGCTCTCTCGCCGATTGTTTGAATTCCATATTGAATGATAATGCTTTTTATGGAAGATTTTGATGAACTCCAAGGCGCCTTTTGACGATTATAATCATAATTCGGCATAGGTCCATTGCCGCCAATATACAGAGTGTCACCTTCAATCTTCCACCAAAACGGTTCGGCTTTCAGAATAAACTCTACGTTTATCCCGCTTTTGTCCACCGTTACGGTTTTCGACGCTTTGCCGCCGTTGCTGTTTTTTGCCGTCAGTGTATACGTCCCTGTGTCCAGATAGATCGTCGCTTTCCCGTTTTCGTCAGTGGTTCCGTATTTGTCAACTGCAATCCCCTGCAAGGGATTGTTATTCTCATCCACCACAGAGCAATAGACGGCGCGCCCTAAAGGCAGCTGCAAGGTAATCGTTTCTTTCTTCTCCACCATCAGATTTTTAGAGACGCTTTTGCCGCCGAGAGTCGCCGAAATAGTATTGATGCCGGCTTTTGCTTTGATCTTTGCTGTGCCGGTGGCGTCCGTTGCGCCGGTTTCGCCGTTGGCAGCCTTCACCGTTGCCCCGGCCATTGCCTCGCCGTATTTGTTCGTCACCGTTACAGTCATGGTAAAACCAAGGTCCATTTGCAGCGCAAGGGATTTTGTGTCCTTCTGAATGGTCGGCGTATATGTCCGCGTAACACCGTCTGCCGATACCGTAAGGGTGCACGCTTCATTGGGGAACAGCTTGATGGTGGCTTTTCCCTGCGCGTTGGTTTCTTGTTCTTTTAATCCCCCGGTGATATGCGCGCCGGAAATTGCTTCTCCGGTTTCTTTGTCTGTCAGCGTCACAACAACGTCCTGCGCCTTTTTTACAGTGAGCTTGAATTCCTGCGGCTGATCGGTCATTTTGAACCATGCGTTGGCGGGAGTGCTGCTGACGATTTTACAATCGTCGTCATCAACGTCAAGACTGTACTCCGACGCGGGCAAGTAGATTTTTGCTTCCCCTGCCGCATCGGTTTTCGTCGTTTTGTTGATAAAGATTTCCGTGCCCTTCTGGTCTGTTTTAACATTATAGGTTTTGCGATTTATAAAAGTCAAAGGCAGCTCGCCGACGGGAGCACCTGACGGGTCAACAACCTTCACAGTCGTCAGAATCTTTGCGTGAGCGCAGAGCTCGCCCGGTTCCATCCATGAGAATTCCCATGCGCCGTTGATCAGCGACAACCGCGCATCCCGATTATAAAATTCCACAGGCGGAATCAGATCGATATCCGTGTTCAGGATCTCGGTTAGCTGCGTATATTTATAGTCGTCGGTATCAAGCATATCCCGCAATCCCCAGTGCAGTTCAAAGCCGAAATGCCCCTCCAGTTTCACGTTGCCGGTGACGCAAAGGCTGCAATCGTGCGAGATCTTATGTTTCCCGTCTGCCGCAATCGGCCATGCACGCATATATTCCGGGCTGATTTCACCGTCCCATTCCGCGTCTTTCCCGGAAGTGTCCACGCTGTTTTTAATTTTCAGTGAAAACGGCGTTAAAGTGCCTGTGCCTGTCAGGTCGGTATAAAGTCCCGCTTTTACAACGCCGAAAGCGATCTCCACACCCACCGCAAATTTTAATTTCACACTCAAGGTGATTTGTGCCTGCGCATCAAAAGAAACGGTCAAAACAGGTTTTTTGCTTGTTGTTTTTTTCTCGCCTGCTTGATAGTTGTGTGTTGTTGTATTTTCAAGGATAACGTGTCCGGTTCCCGTGACTTTTGCTGTCAGAGACACCGACAGGGAAATCTGCGTATACACAAACAAACCGGGCACGGCGGCGATGGGGATATCCAGCTTTATAAAATCAATGGAAAAAGAAAGCGTCCCCGATCCAGTCACCGAAACGGAGGTATCATACTTCAGTGTGGTGGATTTGCTAAAAATATGCTTTTCTTTTCCCAGCAGCGTTTTGTGATAACAGTATTCCATTGAAACGCTGACGGACACCGTTCCGCTGAACACGGCGGACAGCTTTTTTTCTGCCTTTGACGTTGTTTTCAATGAATTATTGTTCACACCGGTGGTACCCTTCCAATCGGCAGGGTACAGCGCTTCCGACGGATTTGCCGGCACTGTGAAACTCACAGGCAGCGATTTTGAAAACTCTTTCCGCTTGAGTTCGTCGAATTCGCTTTCCTTTTCCGGGGCCGCTTTTTTGCCGCTTTGACCGGAAGACGGCAAGGCGTCGGTATCAATATGAATATAGTCAAAAAGATCAATGGCGTCCTGCTTTGTGTCAGTTGCCACCGTCAGAGAACCGTCTTTATTTATTTTCACGGAAACAACCGTTCCGACGACCAGATCATCTTCCATGTCCACGTAAAAAACGTCGCCTTTCTTCAGCGCTTTGAGCGCGGCGGAAGGAGCAGAGAAAGTATAGAGTCCCGCGGCTGCATTCTTTTCAATCAGTTTGTTTTCTTTATCGCTGCTCTTAAAAGGGATCGCGTCGGCGGAAACCGCGGCAAAGTTCCGGTCGTTTACATTGAATACAATATGGTCCGGATCAAAATCTTCCGGCGTTAATGCGTAAAACGCCTGCATTGCTTTGGTATAGCGAAGCTCCTCAAACGCTTCCGCGATGGGAGCGTTATCAGCATTGAGCAAGAAGCCGCGTACAATATAATAGGTCGGCAGAGCGCATTTTGCCAGAGAAACCATGGCTTGCTGGGATACGTCATCCACAGCGGTTTTGCCGGAAGTTACCATTTCGCCGGTTTGCTCATCGAACACTGCCACCAGCAGCGTACTGTTCGGCGCCGCCGTAAATTCAACTGCGGCTTTTAACCCATTCATTACAATTCGATGGATTCCATAGGGCGAACCGGTCGTTTGCGCATTCTCATTGACTGCCGCAGCAACAACCGCTGCCAACGGATTTTCCCCCACAGCGTTTTCACGCGAAGAAACTAACGTACTTTGCTGAGATGCACCGTCGTTCTGCGCCAGCGTATGGACCGGAACAACCCCCAGAACCATCACAACGGCAAGCCAAAAGGCCAGCATTTGTTTTACTGATTTTTTCATAAAAACCTCCATTCAAAACTATCTAAAAAAAGGCGCGTCCGGGAAAGGTGGGACGCGCCGGGTGCTTACAGCTCAGAATTTGATTTTTTCGGCGATGTAGGCTTCGAGCTCGGCGATGGGCAGCCTTACCTGCTCCATGGTGTCGCGGTCGCGGATGGT
>CACYCR010000129.1 GCA_902772935.1 Oscillospiraceae bacterium | reverse complement strand
CTCTCTAAAATATGCTATCAACACAGGTCTCCCTGTATCAACCTATTTCAGAGCTTAATCGCTCATTCGATACACTAACGTATCTTTCTTTCCCTTCAGCTATCCCTTAACCGGACAGCCTCCAGAATTACTGTCGTAAGAGTACTTCTTACTTCAAATTCATCTCGGGTTCCTTTTTCATCGTTGTTTAATTTTCAAGGTTCTGTGCCGACCTCTCTCGAAGTCAGCTTTGCAAGTATACCACTTCGTTTCCCTTTTGTCAAGATCTTTTTGAAAGTTTTTTGAAAAAATTTCATCTTTTTTCAGAGCACCGTTTCGGCGTACCAAAAAGGCGACAAACCGTCAGGAAGCAGGTTCAAACGTAATCTCGATCGCATCCTTGCCGTCACGGTAAGCCGGCAGATCGGCAGCATAAGCGCTGATGTCCATGGCGGAGACATTACTGGATGTACAACTGAAGAACGACGTCAGCCGCTGTCCGGGATCCGTGTCGGTTTTTTCCAGCAGCAGCCAGCTCGCAAACAAGCTCAGCACCTGTGTCATCTGCGCTTCGCCGCCCGCATATACCGATTCGCTGCGGCCGATGAAGTACTTGCACAAGGCGTCCGCACGCATGGTCTGCGGTCCCTTTTCTATTATATAGTCCACGCCGTTCTGGTTGGAGCGGATATTTTCTTCCACCATCACGGTATGTTCGCCGAGCAATTTTGTGACAGCGAGAAGATCGTCGTCATCAAACAGGATATAGCGTTCCACCGTTTCACCGAGATATTCGCCGGTTGCCCAAAGCAGCTCGCTTGCGCCGCCCTGCCGGTAATGCGCCTGCATCGTATCATTCAGATTGTTGACCTCACTGCGGACATCCGGCGCAAAGTACCGCACCGAAAAGCTGCCGGTCGGCCGGTCGGCATGCAGAACCGCAAGCATCCGGATTTTGTCAACGGTATCGTCCATGAACGCCAACAGGAAATTCACGCTTTCCATCTGCGGCTGTGCATCCTCCGCCAGTACGGCCGTGGTATCTTCTTCTGTCGACGCCGGCTTCTTTTCCTTAATGATCACGATCAACGAAACAACCGCCAAAAGAAAAATGACCGAGAAGAAAAGAAGGGCAACCGTTTTCGGGCGGAAAAAGGCCTCGGCTTTTTTCTGCACACGCGCCGCCTGTGTCTGCACACGGTCTGCTGCGGTCGCGAGTTCTTCTTCCGGGAGATGAAGTTTCATTCCAACATCCTCTTTTCATTATATATAGACCGGTTCGGTCCATGCTGTGCAACGCCGCATCCGGCTGCACAGTCTGCGTTTCATTTTGTTCTGCAATTTTATCATAGATTATTTTTCTTGTCAACTCACGTATTTCTTCAAATTTTGCCGGACGGGTATGCTATACTGGTGCGCTGTGGCATTTGTTTTGACACAGCAAAAAGGTTCCGTTAAAATGAACAAGAATCAAACGCTTTTTTTATTCAGTTTCTAACAAAATAACAAAAAGCCTTGTCTTTTATTTTCTATAGTGTTATTATATAAAAAATAGGCGTGGTCTATCGCTTTTTCTGCAAAGGCCGGTGCTTGTCCATGCTCGTATAAAGAGGTGTTATGAATCATGAAGAAAGAAAAACCGCAGATTGACGATTTCGCTTTGTACTATTTCCACGCCGGAAAAAGCAACAAAGCGTACGACTATCTCGGTGCACATCTGACGGCAGACCGGTCCGCAGCCGTCTTCCGCGTCTGGGCGCCGCACGCCGGCGCAGTCAGCGTGGTCGGCGACTTCAACGGCTGGGATCCTGCAGCATCCCCCATGACAAAGCTGAATGACAGCGGCGTCTGGGAGGTCACCGTTCCCGGCGTCAAACAATATGATAACTACAAGTATCATATCACCTGCGCCAACGGTTCCGTCCGGGACAAGAGCGACCCGTTTGCTTTCCACTGCGAGACCCGGCCGTCCACGGCCTCCAAGGTTTATGCGCTGGACGGGTATCACTGGAAAGACCGCGTATGGCAAAAGCAAAAGGCGCAAACCAATCCGTATGCATCGCCGATGAACATCTATGAAGTCCACGCCGGCTCATGGAAACAGCATGAAGACGGCAACTTCTATTCCTATTTGGATCTTGCAAATGAGCTGGTTCCCTACGTCAAAGAGATGGGCTATACGCACATCGAGCTGATGCCGCTGTCGGAATATCCGTTTGACGGCTCCTGGGGCTATCAGGTCACCGGTTACTTTGCGGTCACGTCGCGGTACGGTACACCGCAGGACTTCATGCACTTCGTGGATGTCTGCCATCAGAACGGCATCGGCGTCATCATGGACTGGGTCCCGGCGCACTTTCCGAAGGACGCCTACGGCCTTGCCGATTTTGACGGCGCAGCCTGTTATGAATATACCGACCCGCGCAAGGGCGAGCACATGGACTGGGGAACCAAGGTCTTTGACTTCGGACGCAACGAGGTCGTCTCCTTCCTCATCAGCTCCGCGGTGTTCTGGCTGGACCGCTATCACATCGACGGTCTGCGTGTGGATGCCGTCAGTTCCATGCTGTATCTGGACTACGGCCGTGAGCACGGTCAGTGGATCCCGAACAAATACGGCGGCAACGAGAATCTGGAGGCCATTGCTTTCCTGCAAACGCTCAACCAGCTCATCTTCCGGGATTATCCCGGCGTGCTGATGATCGCGGAAGAAAGCACCGCTTTCCCGCTCGTCTCAAAGCCGACCGATATCGGCGGCCTCGGTTTCAACTTCAAATGGAACATGGGCTGGATGAACGATGCGCTGCGGTATTTCTCGCTGGACGGTCTGTCCAGAAAATACAACCACAATCTGCTCACCTTCTCCTTCTTCTATGCGTTTTCGGAAAACTTCATCCTGCCGATTTCGCATGACGAAGTGGTGCACGGAAAATGCTCTCTGATTTCCAAGATGCCCGGCGATTATGAAGAAAAGTTTGCCGGCGTGCGTTCCTTCCTCGGCTACATGATGGCGCACCCGGGCAAAAAGCTCACCTTCATGGGACAGGAATTCGGTCAGTTCATCGAATGGAAATATGACGCCGGTCTGGACTGGCTGCTGCTCGGCTATGAAAAGCACCGTCAGCTGCAGACCTATGTCAAAACGCTGAACCGGCTTTACAAAAAGACGCCCGCCCTTTGGGAAATCGACTATGACTGGGAAGGCTTTGCCTGGTGCGTCAGCGACGACAAGGACAACTCCGTTGTCGCCTTCCGCCGCAAGGACAAGCTCGGCAACGAGATCGTCTGCGTCTGCAACTTCACCGTGGTCACCCGTGACAACTACGCCTTCGGCGTTGAAAAGGACGGACACTACGAAGTCATCCTCAATTCCGACGATGTCGCGTTCGGCGGCAGCGGTCAGGGTCCGAAGACACGCGTCACCACAAAGAAACAGCCGATGCACGGCTATCAGTACAGTCTGAACATGACGCTGCCCGGCCTTTCCGCGATTTTGCTGCGGTACAAACCGAGAGCGCCGAAAAAACCAAGCACAAAAAAATTAAAGTGAGCCGCTGTGCGCCACTGATAAAAATACGGAGGTATTACACTATGAAGAAAACCGAATGTCTTGCAATGCTTCTTGCCGGCGGTCAAGGCAGCCGTCTCGGAATTCTGACGAAGCATATTGCAAAGCCCGCTGTACCCTACGGCGGAAAATATCGCATCATCGACTTTCCCCTGTCAAACTGCATCAATTCCGGCATCGACACTGTCGGCGTATTGACGCAGTATCAACCGCTCGAACTGAATGATTACATCGGCAACGGCGAAGCCTGGGACCTTGACCGCAGAGACGGCGGCGTCCACGTGCTTTCCCCGTATCAGCAGATCAAAGGTACAGACTGGTACAAGGGTACCGCAAACGCGATCTATCAGAACATCAACTTCATTGATCGCTACAATCCCGAATATGTGGCTGTTCTTTCCGGCGACCATATTTACAAAATGGATTACGCCAAGATGCTTGCGTACCACAAGGAAAAAGATGCGGCCTGCACCATCGCCATGCTGGAGGTTCCCTGGGAAGAGGCATCCCGTTTCGGTCTGATGTTCGTCAACAACGACGGCTCCATCAGCGAATTCGAAGAGAAGCCGAAAAAGCCCCGCAGCAACAAGGCCTCCATGGGCGTTTACATCTTCACATGGAAGAAACTGCGCCAGTATCTGATTGACGACGAAAACAACCCGAACTCCGGCAATGACTTCGGTCATGACGTCATCCCGGCCATGCATGCCGCCGGTGAGCGCCTGTTTGCCTATCAGTTTGACGGCTACTGGAAAGACGTCGGCACGATCGACTCGCTGTGGGAAGCGAACCTGGATCTGCTCAATCCGCGGGTCGACCTTGACCTTTCGGACAGCGCTTGGAAGATCTATTCCAAGAGCGCTGTTGCGCCGCCGCACTTCATCTCCGACAAGGCTGCCGTGGAAAATTCCATGATCTCCGAAGGCTGCGATATCAGCGGCACCGTTGACTATTCCGTCCTCTTCTCCAATGTCACCGTGGAAGAAGGCGCCACCGTCCGCTATTCCATCGTCATGCCCTGCACAACCGTCAAGGCGGGCGCCGTGGTCGAATATGCGATCATCGCGGAAAACACCGTCATCGAAACGGGCGCACACGTCGGCAACAGTCCGGAAGAAATGAAAGATCATCTGGAGGATTGGGGCATCGCCGTGGTCGGCGAAAACATCACCATCGGCAAAAACGCGGCCGTTTGCGCCAAACAAATGGTCGATACAGACGTAAAGGGGGAAGCATAATGAGAGCATCCAACGTATTAGGCATCATCTATGCCAGCGCATATGACGAACACATCAGTGAAATGACCAGCGTGCGCGCCTCGGGGTCCATCCCCTTCGGCGGCCGGTACCGTCTGATCGATTTTCCGCTGTCCGACATGGTCGACTGCGGCATCACCGCCGTCGGCGTCAGCACCAAGAGCAACTACCGTTCGCTGATGGATCACCTCGGCTCCGGTAAGCCGTGGGACCTTTCCCGTAAAAATGAGGGCATGACCATTTTGCCACCCTTCGATCTTGCCGGCAACGGCGGCGCAAACCGTACCCGGCTCGAAGCGCTGCAGGGTCTGATGAACTACATCTCCCATTCCAAGAAGGAATACATCCTCCTCGCGGACGCAAACGTGGTTGCCAACCTCAACTACGAAGCGATCATTGACGGCCACATCAAGTCCGGCGCCGACATCACGATCTGCTACAAGCACGGCGTGAAGCCGAACCTGCCGAACATCATGACCTTCACGCTCGACGGCGAAAAGATCACGAAAGTGCTTGTCAACGAAAACGACAAAGCCGAAAAGGATTACTCCCTCAACATCCTCGTGCTGCGCAAGGCGCTGCTTGAACGCCTTGTCAACGCCGCCACCGCTGCGGGCGCAACCGATTTTGAACGCGACGTCATAGCCGCCAATGTGGATACGCTCTTCCTGCGCGGTGAAAAGATCAATGACTTTGCCTGCACGATCGACTCGCTGAAAACGTATTACGAAGTCAGCATGAAACTTGTTCAGGGCGGTTATAAAGAGCTGTTCAAGAAGGATCTGCCGATCTACACCAAGGTGCGCGACAATATGCCCGCCATTTACGGCATCGGCGCCAAGGCGGCAAACTCCCTGATCGCTGACGGCTGCATCATCAAGGGTACCGTCGAAAACAGCATACTGTTCCGCGGCGTCTATGTTGCGGAAGGCGCGGTCGTCCGCAACAGCGTTGTCATGCAGGACAGCTACATCAGCGAAAACTCAAAACTCAACTGCGCGGTCCTTGACAAGAATGTTGTCATTAAACCGAACAAAAAGCTCTCCGGCGCCGACACCTGCCCGTTGTATATTGCAAAGGACAGCACTGTGTGATGCCTTTGCATTGCGCTCCGGCATACGAATGAGGAAAACGCCGGCAACTGCCGCGCCTTCGCATGCCGGCATGAAATCAAACGAAAGGACTGTTTCCAATGAAAGTTTTATTTGTTTCCAGTGAGGCCCAGCCCTTCATGGCGAGCGGCGGTCTTGCCGATGTTGCCGGTGCGCTTTCCGCGGCACTGCGCAAGCGACTGATCGGCTGCCGTGTGGTCATGCCGATGTATGACACCATCGCCCAGGAATGGAAAGACAAGATGACGTTCCTGACCAGCATTTCCGTTCCCGTTGCCTGGCGCAGACAGTATTGCGGCGTCTTCCAGGCAAAGCACAACGGCGTGATCTATTATTTCATCGACAACCAGTATTATTTCAAGCGGGACTCCATTTACGGCCACTATGACGACGCGGAGCGCTTCACGTTCTTCTCGCGCGCCGTACTGGAAATTCTGCCGCACATCAACTTCAAGCCTGACATCATTCACTGCAACGACTGGCAGTCCGCGCTGACCCCGGTATTCTATAAGACCATGTACTGTCAGGATCCGTGGTACGCCGGCATCAAAACCGTGTTCACGATCCACAACATCCAGTATCAGGGCACCTACGGCATGGATCTGATCGGCGACGTGGTCGGCCTCAAGGGCGAAGACAGCAGTCTGCTCGAATATGACGGCGACGCGAACTTCATGAAGGGCGCGATCGAATGCGCCGACATGATCACCACGGTCTCCCCGTCCTATGCGCAGGAGATCATGGATCCGTGGTACAGCCACGGCCTCGACCCGATCCTGCGTGACCGGCAGTGGAAACTGACCGGCATCCTCAACGGCATCGACGTAGATTCCAACAACCCGGCAACCGACCCGAACCTTGCCGAGCATTATGACACCGCGCACGTCTTTGAAGGCAAAGCCGCCAACAAAAAGGTTCTGCAGGAGAACATGGGTTTGCCGCAGCGCCCGGACGTGCCGATCGTCGGTCTGGTCACCCGCCTTGTTTCCCACAAGGGTCTCGACCTCATCAAGGGCGTCTTCGATGAATTCCTGTCCACGACGGACGTCCAGGTTGTCGTTCTCGGCTCCGGCGACTGGCAGTACGAGAATTACTTCCGCGAGCTGTCCGACCGCTATCCCGACAAGGTCGCCGTGCGCATCGGTTTTGTGCCGGCGCTCGCCAAGAAAATCTATGCCGGCGCCGATCTCTTCCTGATGCCGTCCAAGAGCGAACCCTGCGGTCTGTCACAGATGGTCGCTTTGCGCTACGGCACGGTGCCCATCGTCCGCGAGACAGGCGGTCTGCGCGACTCCATCACCGACAGCGGCGACGGACAGGGCAACGGCTTCACCTTCAAGACCTACAACGCCCACGATATGCTTGACGCGCTGCGTCGCGGCGTCGGTGCGTACTATGACCGCGACTACTGGAAGACGCTGGTCGTCCGCGCCATGGAATGCGACTTCAGTTGGGGCAAGAGCGCCAACGAATACATCAAGCTGTATAAGCAGCTGCTGAAGGGCTGATCGTCCGCAGAAAACCGAACATTGCCGCGGCACAGCGGATTTCCGTCCCATGTGCTGCGGCGTTTTTTTATCGGAGGTGAATGTATGGAGCAATGGGACGCCTATGACGAAAACTTCTGCCGGATCCCCGGCAGGATCCTGATCCGGGGTGAACCGATTCCGGACAGTTTGTACCATCTGGTCTGCGACGTCCTTGTGCGGCATACCGACGGCGACTATTTGCTGATGCAGCGGGATCCGCACAAGCATTTCGGCGGTCTGTGGGAAGCCACGGCAGGCGGTTCCGCCCTCCGAAACGAAACGCCGCACGATTGTGCGCACCGTGAACTCTATGAGGAAACCGGCATTTGCAGTACGCATCTTGCCGTTTTGGGACAAGTCAAACGGCCCGGCACCATCTACGTTGAATTCTTATGCATCACGGATTGTGAAAAAGACAGCATCCGTCTGCAGGCGGGCGAAACGGTCGCCTTTCGCTGGGTCAGTCGGGATACACTTCGCGCGATGCGCCCACAGGAACTGGTCACCACAAGGATGCAGACCTTCCTGCCGGAGCTGCAGCCGTAACGCCGTATACATAATAAATAACAGCCCCGAAGCAAGGCTTTCGCTTCGAGGCTGTTTTCCTATATACAATACCACACAAAACTCACTGATATCCGATCGCGACGCAAAGCATCATGACCGCGACTGAGACGACCGCCTCCATCAGAAACAGCTTTGACGTCCATTTCAGCCAGCTCTTGTAGGACACGCCGACCATACCGATGGCGAGAATCATCAGACTGCTTGTCGGATACAGCAGGTTCGTGAACCCGTCCGCCAGACAGAACGTCAGCACCATCGACTGCCGCGTCAGGCCGAGCAGGTCGCAGAGAATCGACATCAGCGGCACAATCAGAAACGCCTTTGCAGTACCGCTGCCGATGAAGAATTCCAGCAGCGCGATGAACGCGAACATCAGCAGAATCACCACATAGGGTGAAAGTCCCTGCATCGCGGTGCTCAGCCAGTTCAGAATCGTGTGCATGATATGTCCCGCATCCAGAACATACGTGATGGCAAGAATGAAGATCACCAGCGGAATCACCGGCAGAATCGTTTTGATGCCGGCGCCGAATGCCGAAATCAGCCGTTTTCCGCGCAGACCGGAGACATACCCCGCCGTCAGGCCGCCGACCGGGAAGAACACCGCCATGCTGACCAGCGAGGCGTTACTGCCGATCGTCTGCAGCAGTTCGTTTTCCGTTTTCGACCCGATCAGCGAAAGCACAAACGAAGCAACTGCGCCGCCGAGTACACAAAGCAGAAACACAACAAAAACGTGTGTCGCTTTTTTGATGTTCTGATCCGCCAGCACCGCCTCGCAGTTCTCCATCAGGTAGCGATCCCGGATGCCTTTGTCTGTCTCATACGCCGGCGACTTGCGCGGCTGCTTTTCAATCTTGCGCGCATACAAAATCAAGAAACCTGTCAACGTACAATAAACGGCCACGAACACGATCAGCCGCAGCCACAAACCGGAAAACACCGGCAGATTCGCAAGCTTTTGCACGGTGATGACGTTGAACGGGTTGAACGTCGCCGCTGTGAAGCCAAAGGCGACTGCGACAAAGCTCATGCCGATACCGACCAGGGAATCCCACCCCATCGCAAGCGAGATCGCCACCGCAAGCGGCACCAGCGTCAGCGTCTCTTCAAGGACACCCGCCGTCGAACTCAGCGCCATGCCGGCAAAGACCATCACGGCAATCAGCAGATAGCGGTGATCTTTGAACCGGTTTACAATCGACGCCATCAGATACTTCATCACGCCGATCTTATCCAGAATCAAAAAGGTTCCGCCGACCAGCACCAGAATCACGATGATTGCAAGACCCGTGACCGCGTTGCTGTTGGTGAACGCCATCACCGGCGCGGCGATGATTTTCCAGACCGGCATTTTATAATCCTCTTCCACGGTGTAGGTTCCCGCAATGACCGAACCGTTTTCATCCAGCGCGAACTGTCCGCGCGGCAGTACCTGCGTCAGCAGACCGACCAGGAACAACACGCCGAGCAGCAGCCCCATGATGCCGACTATGGTTTTCTTGTTGATATTCAGACCCTCATGCTTTTCATCCATCTGCGGCAAGGAAATCACCTTCTTTTCAAATGTCTTTTTTGAATAAATATGCAAACTTTTCGCGTATTATACCATAACTATGCGAATAATGCAAGAGGATGAGATCATCTTTTGACGGTTTTTGCTCCGTTTATTTTGCAAAAAAAAACAACCGGCTGCAAAGCCGGTTGTTGCCATTCAGGAAAACACCCTTGTGAAATATGCCCGGGCCGCTGCAGAGGGCGGTGCAGAACGATGCTGATCGATGTCGTCAAACGACCAGTCCGTACGCAGCACAAGGCGTTTGTCCGCAACGCGTTTGTCAAAGCGGATCAGATCGTCGAAATCCGCATACTGCGCATCGGAAAGCGCAAGGTCGAGCTTTTTTCCGTCGCTCATTTTCATCTGATACAAAAGCGTCGTCCGGTTGCGCCAGGTAAACGCGCGCACCGTCAGAACGTCATGATCAATCTGCAGTGTTGCGCTTTCGATATCGTCATAGGTGTACTCCGTTTTGGAAAAGGGCAGCAGACTTCGGGTGATACCGTCTTTGTCGGCGGTCACAACATCTGCGCCGGTGGAAAAGAACCCGGCCAAAACCGCAAACAGCAGGAAGAAAACCGCCGTTTTTTTGGCGCGGTGCGCAAACAGTACGGCGGACAGCAACAGGAAAACAGGCAACAGATATACCAGCAGACCGAGCATCGGCAACACGAACCAGTGCCCTTCACCCATCCGCGGCAACAACCACAGCTGCCGCAGCAGGAAAAACGCTGCGGAAACCAAAGCGGCAAGCACCACCGCCCAAAACCGCCGCCGTCCGCGCTTTGGGTCGTTCACTTTATTCTTTTTCTTTTTTGATTTTTTCTTTTGCTTTGCCATCGTCTCTCCTTAAACAATCCACGCAATGATGCCGCAAATCAGCAGCACACCGAACAAATTGCACCCGACTGCCGTCAGAATCGCGGCAAAGGTGTGATCCTTGCCGTGATAGAAAAACGCCTGTTTGCCGGCACGGCGATGTCTTTTTGGACATTGTGCTTTGCTTCCTCGATCATGCTTTGTTGAACCGCTTCAAAATCCGTATGTGAAAGGCGGTTCATGTCTGCATCTCCCCACCGCATTCTTTCATAAATCATACAAAAGCTTTGTGATAAACTCTTGAAAAATTGATGAATTTTTGTTACAATGTTGAAGCAAAAGAAGAAGGAGGCATTTTTATGAAAAAGAATTTTAAGCGCGTGCTTGCCCTCATGCTCAGTCTGCTGCTGATGCTGAGCGTCTGCACCTGCGCTGCCACTGCTGCAGACGAGCAGAAACGTACCACCTGCGGCGAAGACTGCGCGTTTTATCCGACCATCATTGTGCCGGGCCTCGGACAGTCCAGCGTCATCGTTACCGACGATAACGGCAACCCGGTTCTCGATCGCAAAGGCAACAAGATTTCGGCGTTTCCGGCGTACCTGCAGATCGGACCGCTGCTCAAAAAAATGCTGATGCCGACGCTGATGACACTGCTGCTGCAGCGGGATGTCGGCTTTTCCGACGCATTTGCCGACGCGATCGACCTTGCCTTCGGCATCAACGAAAATGACCTGAACGGCAAAACCGTCACCAATGTCAAAACCGAAAAGTTCCCGTATTCCTATGCGGAATGCAATGACTATGAGCGCAGCGTCATCAACACCCACATCCCGTTCGAACTGTATCCGACGGACCTGCCGCGCGACCACCTTTATTATTTCTCCTATAACTCCTTCGCTAACCACATCGATCTCGTGGAAGAGCTGTATGCCTACATTCAGATGGTAAAGGCGCAGACCGGCCACAGCAAAATCAACCTGGTCCCGCTCAGCCAGGGCGCATCCATCGTCAGCGCGCTTCTGGCATACCATCCGGACGTGGTGGATACACTGCACAAAGTCATGTTTGTCGTTCCGGCACTTGACGGATCCAGAATCATCGGCGATGTTTTCAACGGCCGCATCACATTTTTGAACGCCGACTATCTGTACAACGGCTTTCTGGAAGAAATGACCCTGCTGGATCCGCAGACCGCGCATCTCATTGAAGTGCTCGCCCGCATCTTCCCGGATGAAGTACTGATGAGTGCCCTGCAGAAAGGCGTCAAGCATCTCGTCGAAAACATCATGATCCGCAGCACAAGCATGTGGGCGCTTTGCCCGTCCGCGGATTATCCGAGCGCTGCAGCGAAGTATCTTTCCGCGCCGGAGATGGCCGCCATCAAGGCACAGACCGACCGGTACTATCAGGTACAGCTGCAGTCCCGCGCCAATGTCCAAAAGATGAAGGACGCCGGCGTGCAGGTCTTCTGCGTCGCGGAATACAATTATTCGCTGATCAATGTCGGCGAAAACTGGAACAAGCAGAACGCCGACTTCATTATCCAGCTTGACTCCACCACCATGGGCGCGGTTTCCGCGAATATCGGCGAAACGCTGCCGGCCGATTACAAGCAGCAGAACACCCACTGCAGCAACCCGGCACACAACCATATTTCCCCCGATCACATGATCGACGCGTCGACCGGTCTGCTGCCGGATACAACCTTTTACTTCGACAACCAGCGCCATGACCTGACGCAGCACAATGACATCATTCTCAAGCTCGCTATGGAACTCATTGCCCATGACGACATCAAGGACGTCTATTCCTCCCCGGATTTTCCGCAGTTCAATCACGGCAGAAACGTGAAAACGATTCTGGAACTGCTTGACAAAGCCGAAACGGTCAACCGGAAGCTGCTGCCGAAAAGACGTGCCGCCGCGCTGGATGCCGCCGTTGCCAACGCAAACGCCGTTTTGTCCAGAACGGTGGACGCCCCCGACGCGCTGCCCAACGCGGAAGCACAACTGAAAACCGCACTGGTTCGTGCCGGCGCCCTGCGCCCGGACATCCCGCTGCCGGATGCCTTTTCACCCGTCAGCCGTTTTCTGTTCAGTCACTTCGGTTCCAACGGGTATTCCGAGCTGCCGTCCGTGCTCTTGTCAGGCTTGTTCAAAGCCGCCGCTTAATTACCAAAAACATTTCGGGTTGTTGCAAAGCAACCCTTTTTTATGCTGAATGCAAAGATAATTATCTTATTATTCTATAATCGACTTGACACCTTTTCACTCTTTTGTTACAATTTATATGATACACAATCTTCTATGATGAAAGGAGCATTCCAATGAAAAAAAGAAATGTCATCCTCAGCCTGCTGCTTACCGCAGTTCTGTTATGCGGCATCTGTGTGCCCGCTTTTGCGAGCGACGGCTATGTGCCTTATGACAGAGACGACCATTACACACAAATCTATATCGAAGGTCTTGTTTCCAAATGGGTCACCCCGAAAGACGACCCGACCGTTTCGCTTTTTGCACCGGTCGACACCGACCGCCTGAAGGCAGCCTTCGGCAATGTCAAAACCTATCTGATGGACGCGGTCAAAAAAGGGGATC
Source organism: Oscillospiraceae bacterium (assembly GCA_902772935.1). Classification (GTDB taxonomy): domain Bacteria; phylum Bacillota; class Clostridia; order Oscillospirales; family Acutalibacteraceae; genus UBA6857. The sequence goes on along the minus strand of CACYCR010000129.1, from coordinate 10,488 downwards.
CCCGTCTTGCGTACCACGCGGTGTATGACCCGGTTTATGACTGCTTCGGCGAAGCCGCCCTGCTGCCCGACGGCATCACCATGAAAGACACGGTGACCGTTGCGCCGACCCGGCTTTATGAAATGGACGGCAACAAATTCCTGTTCCAGTTTGACCCCCGGCTTGACCCGGTCGACATTGCAAAAGAACTCGACGATTATATCCAATGGGTCAAGCGTGACGGCCGCGTCACCAGAAGCCGTTATCACAACACCGTCACCGACACCATCGAGCTGGTTGCCTCCTCCTACGGTGCGGAAGTGCTGCTGGCGTACCTGAACGAATACGGCTACGACAAGATTGACTCCGCGCTGCTTTGCGTACCGACTACCGGCGGTGTCCGTCTGGTCTCCGAGCTGTTCACCGGCGAACTGACCTTCAGTGCCTCGGCGCTGCGGCAGACCCTGCAGCAGTACAACCTGCTGAGCGACTATGATCCGCTGATTGAAGTCCTTGAAAAAAGCGGCGCTCTGCAGCAGGTCATCGACCATGTTGCACAGCCTGCGCTGAAATCGGCAGTGGAAGACGCGCTGCACGATCTGATCCATGATATTGTCGGCACCATGCCCGCGTTCTGGAGCTTCATCGACGACGAGCATTTTGACGCCGCACTGGATTATGTCTTCCCCACCGACGAGGACAAAGCGGAGCATCAGCTGCTGATCGACCGTGTCCGGTATTATCATGAAAACATCTTCAATCATACGGCAGACATCATCAATACCGCCGTTTCGAAGGGTATCCATTTCAACATCGTCTGCAAATACAACTCCGCGCCGCTGCCGATCTGCACGAACGACAGCGCCCTGACAGACGGCTTCATCCCCTGCGAAGAGGCATCCTTCGGCGCGACCTGCGCAAAAATCGGCCAGAAGCTGCCGGCAACCTACACCCAGCAGAAGCTCACCGATTACAACTTTGTTTCCCCCGATCGCATGATTGACGCGTCAACCGGTCTGCTGCCGTTCAACACCTGGTACATCAAAGACCTCTGGCACGGCACAAAATGCGATGAATACTTTGATCTGCTCAACCGCATCATCTATGACAATCTGACGGTCTTCTCCGATGAAACGCGGCCGCAGTTCCTGCAGTGGGACGGCGCGGAAAGCCTGCTGCCCCTGCAGGCGGACACCCCGGCGCAGGAAATTCAGCAGACGATTGACCGTTCCTGGGCGGGTACACTGCTGCGCTTTTTGCGGTTCCTTGTGAACATGGTCAAAAAATGGTTCCATATCGGCTGATTTGATGGACATAAAAGAGGTACAGGTTTCCCTGTACCTCTTTTTCATGTGATATGATTTCATGACAATTTTGTAAAAAAACCGCCGACGGAATTGACAAGTGCCCATGGAAAACTATAATAAAAGAAAAGGGATTTCCATGCTGCTGCGGCAGCAAAACGGAGCAACACCCGGTCTTAAAAAAAGGAGCGATCACTATGAACATTCCCCGTCCGGAACATCCGAATCCGCAGTTTGCCCGGGAGCAGTGGCTTTGCCTCAACGGCACATGGGACTTTCTGAAAGACCCCGGCCAAAGCGGCGCCGAGCGCAAGTTTTATGAAAAAGATGTCGTATATCCGCAGCAGATCACCGTCCCCTTCTGTCCGCAAAGCAGCCTTTCCGGTCTCAGCGACACGGACTTTATGTCTTCGGTCTGGTACCGCCGTGCCGTCACCGTTACAAAAGAACAGCTTTCCGGTGTGGTCCTGCTGCATATCGACGCCTGCGATTATCTGACGACCGTCTATGTCAACGGGCAATCCGCCGGCGAACACCGCGGCGGCTACATCTCCTTCTGCTTTGATATCACGCCGTATCTCACCGAAGGGGAAAATCTTCTTGTGATTCACGCCGAAGACAACGAGCGCGACCCGCTGATTCCCCGCGGCAAGCAGTGCGAATTCTATCATTCCTGCGGCTGTGAATACACCCGGACCACCGGCATCTGGCAAACGGTCTGGCTCGAGTATCTGCCGCAGACGCACATCGCTAGTGTCAAATATTACCCCGACATTCACGGTGCGCTGACCCTGCACGCAAACCTGGTCGGCTGCGGAACGCTGACTGCAAAAGCCTTTTACGAAGGCCGCCCGGTCGGCGAAGCCAGCCTTTGCAGCAGCGGCGGCGCCGAAACGCTGCACCTTGCGCTTTCGGAAACGCACCTTTGGGAGCCGGGATACGGCCGACTGTATGACCTGGTTCTGACCTATGGCGATGACAGCGTCAACAGTTATTTCGGTCTGCGCTCCATGCGTCTGGACGGCTACAAATTCCGCATCAACGAAGTCTCGGTCTTCCAGCGTCTGATTCTCGATCAGGGCTTCAATCCGCAGGGCATCTATACCGCGCCGTCCGACGACTTTCTGCGCGAAGACATTGAACGCGCACTTGCGATGGGCTTCAACGGCGCGCGGCTGCACGAACGGATCTTTGAACCGCGCTTCCTTTATCACGCGGATAAAATGGGTTATCTCGTCTGGGGCGAATATCCGAACTGGGGTCTGGACCACTCCCGTCCGGACAGCGTTTACCCGATCTTGTATGAATGGATGGAAGAGGTTGACCGCGACTTCAACCACCCCTCCATCATCGGCTGGTGCCCCTTCAACGAGACCTGGGATCAGCACGGCAGAAAGCAGCATGACGACGTGCTGCGCATGGTGTACCGCGTGACAAAAGCGCTTGATTCGACACGCCCGTGTATTGATTCGAGCGGCGGCTATCATGTTGAGACCGACATTTATGACGTCCATGACTATGAGCAGGACCCGGCTGTGTTCAAGCCGCGCTATGACAAGCTCATGGAAACAGGCGAACTGTATGACCACCTCGGCGACCGGCAGCAGTATCAGATCGGGCAGCCGACGTTCGTGAGCGAATACGGCGGCATCCGCTGGAGCGACGGCGACGGCTGGGGCTACGGCAACGCACCGAAAACCGCCGAAGAGTTTCTTGCCCGCTATCAGGGTCTGACTGAAGCGCTGCTGCAGAACAACCGGTTCTTCGCCTTCTGCTATACGCAGCTCACCGACGTGGAGCAGGAACAGAACGGCTTGTATACCTATGACCGCAAACCGAAATTCGATCCTGCCGTCATCAAAGCGATCACCGCACAGCCGGCGGCGATTGAACAGGAAGACTGATCTTCAAACGAAGAAAAGGTACAGAGCGCTCTGTACCTTTTTTCTTTTTTTATCCGACGCCATAGCATCTGCAAAGCCGGTCGTATTCCTCGTCGGTGATCTCGATCGCATGCCCGTGCTTGAAGCCGTAAGGGAACCGGAACGCCGCTTTGTTCATCTGAAAGTTCGTGTCGCCGGCCCGCGCTGACAAAAACGGAACATAGCCCATCTTCTCCTTTTCGCAGCCGAAGAAATCCAGCAGCAGACACCACTTGCCGTCCGGCAGTTGCAGTGTCGTCGGCGCTTCATACGCCCCGGGCTTTTCAAGTGTTCCCATGTACCGTTCAAACGCCGCGTCGTTCACATACGGTCCGAACAGCGCCGATGATGTCGCGTGCAGATTCATTGACGGGTCATGTGCATTTTTATAAAACAGATGGTACACCCCGTCATGTTTTGTGATATGGGAGTCCAGAATCTCACAGGGCTTGTCAAAGAACAGCCGCGGCGCGGAAAACGTCCTGAAGTCCTTCGTTGTACAGCAATAGATCGACATATGCTCGAAGTTGGTTTCCCGTACCGTCGAGCCCCAGTGGATCAGATAGGTGTCGCTGTCTTCGTCAAAGAAGACCTCCGGCGCCCAAAGGCAGCCGAAATCGTCGCGCCCGAAGAATACCAGCTCCTGTTCTGAAAAATGTACCAGATCCTCCGTCCGCCAAAGAGACAGCTTTTTGCTGCCGTAATGGTTGAGCTGTCTCCAGTCCACATTGTGCTGCGCGTCCATGTGATGCACAATGCAAAGATCCGTTGCCAGAAGAACGAACCCGCCCGTTTTCAGCCGCACGATTTCAATGTCGCGGCAGCCCCCGTCCCCCTTGTCACAGGTGAGGATCGGCTTTCCGCCGTTCAGCGCTTCCCAACGGTATCCGTCACGGCTCACCGCAAAATGCACCTGTTCGCCGTCCGGCGTCAGTTTTTCCCGAAAGTGTGTAAATAGATACGGCATAGCTTATTCTGCGCGCGCTGCGGCGTATTCCACGGGAATGTTTTTCGGAAACAGCCCGGCGGTGTTCTGCGGCCGCCACTGATCTCCGGTATGCACCTGCGCTTCAAAGGCTTCCTGTCCCAGTTCGGTATGAATTTCAGTGATGCCCTTGAGCGCGCCGTCTGCCTTGTAGCAGGTATCCCAGAATGCGTGGTGACCGATCGACGTCACGGATGCGGGAATAAAAAGATACGACAACGCCTGATCGCCGGTGAACGCGTCGGAGCCGATGGTCTGCAAACCGTCCGGCAGGGAACGATAGGTGCCCTGCAGATCCTTTGCGGCAGGCGCTGCATCGTTCTTTGCCGCTGCAGGGGTATAGGTGTAAATGCTGCGCAGCGACGTGCTCTTGAAGAATGCAAAGGTTTCGATCTCCTCGAGACCCTCCGGCAGATACAGGTCCGTCAGGTTGGCATAGTTGAATGCAGTTGCGCCGATGACGGTCACCGTCGACGGCAGCACGTAGGTGCGCACATCTGCGTTATACTTTTCAAAGAAGGCTTCGTCATAGGTTTTCGTTGGTCCCCAAAGCTCTTCCATCGGCTTGCCCTCATCATCCTTCAGGTCGGTATAGCCGCATTTTTCCCGCAGATATTTGTCGTGATCAATCGGATAACAGATCACGCGGGTCATGTCTTTCGTATACAGGACGCCGTCGACATCGCAGAACGCGGGGTTATCTTTGTCCACCTTGATGTTCTGCAGCGCCCAGCAGCTGTAAAACGACGTTGCTTCAATGGCGGTGACGGTTTTGCCGATTGTGATCTCCGTGATCTTTTCATCACAGTTGAACGCAAATTCATGCAGCGCCGTGATCGGCTGATGCGCGTCATCATCGGTCGTGTCAATCGTTAGCGTTGTGACGGAGCCGGGGTTGGAAAATTTGACCAACTCCACCGTGCCGTCTTCCAGAAGCGCATATTGAAAGGTATCGGTATGCACGGCGCGCATACTCAGATAAATTGCCAGACCGATTGCAATGAGCAAAATAATGACGACAGCCACTTTCTTTTGCCGGACGTTTTTGACCGGTCTTCCGATGCGGGGTTCCTGCAGACCCTCGATACGATAGGTCCAGATCTCATCTTCCGGAATATCCTGCGTATAAGCCGGCGCCTGCGCAGCTTCTTCCTTCGCTTCTTTTGCAAGGAAATCCTCGTTTTTTTCCGGCGCGTTTTTCTTTTTACTCATACAGACACCTCCTCAGAAACAACTGCTTCCTCTGCGGCTGCGGGCTGCTCTGTCTCCAATTGCTTTCTTGTGACTTCCTCACGGCGGCGCAGCACTTCCATAACCTTGAACTGCTTGTCGTCCGTGTAATCCCAGAAGAAAAAGGGAATCGCCATCAGGAAGTAGCCGACGGTGTCGATGATGAGCGGAATGACGATGATCTTCACACGGGTGGAATCCAGGAACAAAACGTCCCAGTTGCTGTTGAAGCCATATTTCAGAAGCAGCAGCGGGATAATCAGACTGACAAATGACACGATCGGACCCGTGAACCAGCCGAACACACCCGAAAAGTTTTCCAGCCGTTCGCCGGACAAATACATCTGATAGTCGTTGATCCGCACGTCCATATCGTGCTGCGCCGTGACCGGAACGGTTTTGCAGATCTCCATGAGAATCAGCACAACAACGCAGATCGTACCGCACAGCATCAGCTTCTCTCTGCAGAAGAGCATCGCCAGCACAATGATGAGATTGCCGATGCCGCGTGAAAGCTGGAAAAAGATCATCAGGTGTTTGTATTTGAACCGCTTCATGAAATACGGCGACAGCAGGTCTGGCGGCGTTCCGGCAAAGGAGACCAGCGCCACGATCAGGCTGTAGATCAGACCGCTGAGACGGAAGGTATAAAGATACAGAATCGTTGTGATGCCGAGCATCCCGTTGCCGAGCGAATCCAGCAGCCCGTAAACGGTGTTGATCCATTTATATTTGTTGCTCATGACGCCGAACATACCGTCCCAGAAATCAATCTGAACCTTCTTTTCCAGCGGCGGCTGCGGTATACGCTCCTTGACACGACCGGCAAAAATCATGGTCAGAATCACAGATGCGACAAACGTGATGGGAATGACATAGCGGAACATGTTGATATCCGCCCATTTGTAGCGCAGCATACCAATGAACACCGGCAGGATAATTGCCAGAATCGAGTTTAAGATGTGCGAGATCTTGATGGGATAAGCGCGCACAAGGATACGCTCGCGGACGTTCGGGCTGATGTTCGTTGCCGCGGCTTCCATCTGTGAGCCGAAGCCGAACATATTATAGACCGCAAACAGCAGGTTTGCGACCCAGACGCGTGTGACCACATCGGGAATGTTATAAAACGGCAGCCAGCCGATCAGGATCACCATGATACATTTCGGCACAGCGTCACAGTAGAGACTGTATTTGTACCGGCCGAATTTCGGAATCAGCTTTTTGCGCCAGAAGATGTTGCGCAATCCGACATAACCGTTGTAGAAAATATGCGTACCGAGGATTTTGAACGCCGAGGCGCAGGAGATGCCCTCCAGGGAGTTCATGTAGGTCACGAAGCTTCCGCTCTGGTCGAACAGCTTGGATGGGTCAAAGATGATCATGGCCAGACCGAGCAGCGTCATACAAATATACAGCAGATTCAGTTTGCGCTCCGTCTTCTTCGGCAAAAAGCCGAGGTTGTCGCAGACGAACCACCAGATCAGCGTCCAGATGTAGCCCAGCGGCATATTGATGATGTTGATGATGGAAAACGTCAGATACGGCAGCTTATAATGATACATCATCAGGTAGCACGACGCGGCAAATGCAATGTATTCCAGCGTTTTGGAACCCGCGTAGTTACTGCCGACCGAGATGATGACGTCCTTGTATTCTTTGTACGGGACGTACTTCCCCGGTGCGGGCGTGTTCCAGTGCGTCTTGATTTCCTGGAACAGCCATTTAACCTTGCTGCCAAGATTGCCTTCTTTGCTCATTTTTCTGATCTTCCTTTCTCCTCTTTGGCTTTTTCTTGTTCAGATTATACAGAAAAACAAAGGAATCTATCAATACTATAGATGAAAATCAACAGAATGTCAAGGGGAAACCCACGGTTTTGCAAAGAACCGTCCTGCCGCGAACTTCATTTTTCGAATGAAGAAAAAACGGACAGGGTTAAACCCTGCCCGATATTTTCATGCTGTTCAAGGAAGGATGATTGGATCGACCGGAATGATCTCCGGCTCGTCGCCGCTCGGAGCCTCCGTCTGCGTCAGCGTCATTTTCAACATGATGGGATAATGATCGCTCGGATAAACACCGTCATAGCTGTCGCGCAGAATCCGGTACTGCAGCACGTCGATGCCGGTTTCGGAGATCATGAAAAAGTCGTCAATCTCGGTATTGTCACTGAAGTCCCAGCCGTGCCAGGTGGTGCCGTCATCGGAATCATTCGTGCAGTACTTTGCATCCTTGAAGTACGTTGTCGCGGTTTGATACGTGCTGCCGTATTCCGCGGCGGCGTTGAGATCGCCCATCATCATGCACGGGATATCCTGATACTTTTTCATACGTTCCACGACAAGTTTAATTCCGTTCACCCGCGCTTCACGGCCGATGTGGTCAAGATGCACGTTGAATATCGCAAACCGGCTGCCGTTTGTCTTTTGTTCCAGAACCATGAACGTGCAGACACGATAGCAGGCGCCGTCCCAGCCGAGGGACATCTTTTCCGGTGTTTCACTCAGCCAGAAGCTGCCCTTTTCAATCAGATTAAACTTCGCAGTATTATAGAACAGCGGATTGCTGCCGGAAAATGCCCCGTTGTCCGAGTACAGAATCTCGCTGCCGTAGCCGCGCAGATTTCTTTTGAGATATCGATACTGCACCTTGCTGACTTCCTGCATACCGATCACATCGGGCTTTGCCTTCTCCAGTGTTTTCACAAACAGCGGAGCGCGCACAAACCAGTGCGTGTTGCCCTTGTCATCCTGATCGAAACCGCGCGCATTCGCGCTGACGATCGTGATCGCGCTGTCATCCTGAATTTTCGTGATGTCGTACGACTGCTGATGAACGGTATAATTAAGATATGCCGGAAACATTGTTATAATACAAAAAACATAAAGAACAATTCGTTTCAACACTTCATAGACCATTTTAAGCCCTCCATTTTCTATTTTGTAATATTGTACCATAAGTTATCTGGCAAAATCAATTCTATTTTCAGTGATTATCCGAAGTCCGCTTTGCGGGTGGACCTTTATTGCCGATTTTGCTTTTCGATCATGCTGAAAAGCAAATGATCCGTAAAATCTCCTGCAGCAGACTTGTAATTTGAAAAACAATCGTACCAATGGTTGATCATTTTCGCTTTTTGTGATATAATATTTGGTAATGAGCAGTGGTTTAAACCGAACGTCTTAAGGAAAACCGGAACTGTTCATGTATAATCAAACCAGGAGGATTCATCGAATGATTATCAAGATTTTAAGCTTTTTCACGGCAGTAATCACCTTTTTCGTTTCAAGCTTCTCACCGATAGTCATTAAACCGGCCTGCGAGACGAGAACGGATTTCACGGAGTGCAAAAACGTGATCTTCATGATAGGTGACGGAATGGGCTTCAATTCGATCAACAAAACCAAGGCCGAGGAGAAACTCGCCGGCATTGCGATGGATACCTTCCCGCTTAAGGGTGAATCAAAGACCCGCTCATCCGACAATAAGGTGACCGACAGTGCCGCCGGCGGAACAGCGCTTGCCTGCGCCGTCAGAACGAGGAATTCTGTTGTTGGAGATTATTCCTATGACAAATATGACCTTGTAAGCCATCCGATGAACCTTGCCGAGCTTGCGATCACGCAGGGCAAGAAGGCCGGCGTAATCACCACCGATTCGACCTCCGGAGCGACTCCGGCGTCGTTTTCTGCTCATACCGACGCCCGCGGCAATGAAGCGGACATTACTTATCAGCAGCTTCGCGGCAACCTTGACCTTATCTGGGGAACCACGACAGCATCGTTCAGTGAAGCTGACGCCGCCGAATACGGCTGGAGCACCATCCGGAACAAAACCGAGATGGACGCCCTGGAAGAAGGAGGCAGAAGCTTCGGCCAGTTCAGCGCATCGGTCTGGCAGCAGGTACCGAGCAAGAGCATGCCGACGCTCACTGAAATGACGATGAAGGCGATCGATCTTCTTGACGACGATGAGGACGGCTTCTTCATTATGGTTGAAGGAGCGCACATCGACAAAAACAGCCACAATAACAACGGCGAAGGGATGAAGGACGCACTCCTCTCCTTCGACAAGGCGATCGGTTATGCACTCAGCTACGCCGAGACGCACGGCGACACGCTTGTCGTTGTAACCGCAGACCACGAAACAGGCGGCATAACGCTTGAGAACGGAGAATACGTGTATACCAGCGGCTCGCACACCGGCGTCAACGTCCCTCTTCTTGTCTACGGCTGCGACGGCTTCATTAAAAACGGGGAAGCAATCAAAAACCGTGAGGTATCGAGGAGAGTTGCCTGCGTGATGGGTGAAAAATGTTTTCCGATCCGCGTTAAGCCCCCCGTTGAACACGGTGAGCGCGATCTACCGGGCTGCTCTTGATTTTGAAAACAAACGCATCTTCGGCGACATACGCGACAAAGCACAACAATCAAAAACCGTTTTTCATGTCATCAACAGGGGCGTTGATCCCCTGTTGATTTATTACTATCATAATGTTTGTATTCGAACATTGTTGCACCTCACTTTCGTTAGATTTCTTCTATTTGCAGATATGTAATTGTTTTTTTCTGTTGACCATGAGTGGTTCTTTTGATATAACTAATAGAAATAAAATTCTTACTATTCCTATTCCCTACATTTTTAAATGGATTTTTTCAAAGAAGAAAAAGACTTATTTGTAGGAATCTAATCATTTTAGTTTGAAAAAAACAGATCATATGCTATAATAATAACACAATCAAACTCTTTTCCGCACAGCAGGGAAAGAGTTTGAAAAAATGGAAAACCAGAGGTAATGGTTATGAAAAAAGTCTTGAAAAAAGCGGCGCTCATCGTTCTGTCGCTGATTATGCTCGTCTCCTGTTTTGTCGCCCCGGCAGGAACGGCTCTCGCCGCGAAAAGCAAAAAGGAAACAAAGGTGATGAAGCCGGCACTCGTTGAAAGCGTTGTGAAGTATCGCGTTGATTACAAAACAGGAAAATGGGTGAAAGAAAAGAAGACGGGATTTGAGTATTTCAAAAAGTATCCGACGCTGATCAAAGAGTATGAATATGACTCGAAAATG
>CACYCR010000128.1 GCA_902772935.1 Oscillospiraceae bacterium | reverse complement strand
TTTTGCAAAAAGCAATCTGCAAACCTCAATTGGCGGTGCTTCGTCATTCCCCGTTTTTGCCACAGAAACAGATCCATCTTTCAGAGAAAGCAGACCAAGCGAATCCGTGACACCGATCACAACATATTCATCACTCAAGCCGAAGCCGGAAACAGATCTGTCAAACGTCGATTTCAGCGATTTTGCAAACTGTTTTTTCACCTGCATCCTGTTGATTTCATAATAATAGACGTCAAGGTCATCGTCCATCGTTACCAACAGAGTCCCATCGTCATTGATTGCAGTCTGAAGCGAAAACCCGTCTTGCTCTTTATAAATCATTTTCCTGTTTCGGATATCCCAGATTGTACCATCACTGCAGGCGGCGATCGTCATGTTTTTATTATAATAGATCTGTTCCGAGCTTTGATAGTGCGCATAAGAGGACGACCGATCAGTTTTCGGATCAAAAAAGAAAATGTGCCTGTCGGCAGAACTGCCTGTCTCGCCGAAATCCTGTCTGAACGCAACACAGACCTCATGGTCCCCGGAAAACCGAATGCCCTCCCAATAGGAATTCTCTGCAATTCTATCGGCGTCTGTGCTTTCCATCGTTTCGATGTGCCGGCCCGGTTTCTGATCAGCATAGCCATACTTCACAAAGCAATTGTCTGTAAAGCAATAAAAATAATTTTCCATTGCATCGGTCATTTTGACCGCTTTACGCAGTGTGGATTCCTGCGGGTAAAAATTCGAATTCAACAGCACAGCAGCCCATATTTGACGCGACAGATCATAAATTGCAGACGAACATTCCACAGCATCCTCATCAAAAAAGCTGACTGCCAGAAGATTCCCTTTTGCGCTCATTTGAAGCGCGTAAACTCGACAGTTCGTCGGAAATTTCAACTGAAAAGAGAAATCAGAATCCAAGCCGACGACCCAAACGGAATTATCCTTTTGATCAAGCACCGCCAAAAAGCTTTCGTCTTCATTAAAACAAAACAGACAGTCATCCGCAGTTATATTTTGAATGGTTCTCTGCATACCGCCGCCTGACACCACCAGGGTGTTTTGATCGGTAAATTCCATTGTATGCTTCAGGTGTTGATTCCGATTTGCTGTCCAGCGGTTGATTTCACCATCCAAAAAGTCATATTTGTTCATTTCGGCGACGAGATCTCTTTGCAGCGGATTATCGGTACCAGAAAAATCGGAAATACCATACGTATTCAGATAAGCACCCGTCTGATTGTCATAGGCAAGAATCTCCTGCGTTGCTTCATCATACAAATACAGCACTGCATCGTCCGTTGCGTTCCCGAGCCAACTCATTGCCTTGCCCCCGGTATCAATCCGGAAGACTTCGTGCAGCGCGGTGTCTGTCTCACGGAATCCCTTTTCCGTCATCGCGCTGCGCAGCGCAACGATCCCGTCGCTGCTTTCGGTTTTGGAAAGCAGGTTCTTCACGCTCTGCCTTCCGTTTTCGACCGCATCATACACCGCACCCGTTTGCAGCGCAACGGCTGACGCATCGGCGTATTGTGAAGCGCGCTGCGGCCTTGTCAGCAGATTCAGCGACACCGCAAACGCGGCTCCCGCCAGAAGCACCGACGTCGCGCAAACGGCAGCACGCTTTTTTCGACGCGCCTTTTCGCGCTGTACCAGCGCATCAAACCGCAGATGCATCATGGTTGCAATAACCCGCAGCAGCGCCTTTCTTCTGCCGAGCTCCGCCACGCTTGCACCGAGCAGATCGCCGCCCATCGACAGAAGCGACGGGCAGTAACACTCCTGTGCAGGGTCGGTCGCTTTCGGCGTTCCACGGATGATGAAAGGAATGATGTTCTGCGCACGTCCCAGGGAACGGAAATATGCAACCTCCTGTTCCACATAGGCGGACTGAGCGCTGCTCGGTGAGCAGACAACAATCAGATATTGCGACGCTTCCAGTTGTTTGTGCAGCAATTCCGTCAGATTGCCGCTGCTCAGATCCGTCTTGTCCCGGAACACCGGCGATATCTTTTTCGGCAAATCGGTGTTCGTCTTGCGCAATACGCTCGGAAACCGATACGCTTCCAGGCGGTTCTGCACCCATTTTGCCCATCGTTTGTCTTCGTGATTGTAGCTGATAAACGCGTAGTTCAAATAACTTTGCTGCTCCACAGTGTCTCCCCCCTCTTTTTGATATTTCTATTATACTTTAGCGTACCAAACTTGTCAATTTCTTTCTCACAGGCTTGGCCAGAGCGGGCTGCAAAGGAAGGCCAGCAAAAACCCGGCCGGCACCGATATGAGCGACTGCTTCGGACTGCTGTACAGTACGGCAGCGCCGCCGAGAAACGCCAAAAGGTACAGTACACCGCGCAAGTCCACATAGATCCAGCCGAGCGAAAAGCAGCTCAGGACCAGCACGGCAATAATTGCGGTTTGCAGCAGCAAGGCTGCCGTACCGCGCCCCTTCGCGTACCAGCAGCAGACCGCAAGCACCGGCGAGAACAGCGTGATCGCGTACCAGATCATCATGTAGCTGCCGGGATGAAAGCCGCTGAACCAAACGGTGCAAAGGTGATACGCGGCGCACATCCCCGCAAAAAAGGCAAACACATTGCCGGCCGCCTGCAGCGCAGACCGCGAAAAGACAGCGATGATCAGCGCCAGCAGCAGCCAAACGGCAAAGTCGGAAAAGAAATTGCCGAGATCCAGCCGCTCTGCAATCCGGTGCCACCAAATCGTGCTGTCCAGTGCCAGATCGTCCAGCCACTTGGAGAATACGCCGAGCGCGATGCCCGCAAGCAGTACCGCCAGCGCCGACAGCGCCGCGCGTTTCGGGGACAGGGGCTTCGGCGCACGGATGGCACGCAGTTTTTCTTTGATCATCATCGTCTTCTGTTTCATAAAACGCCTCCGGGGAATCGATTATCGCAGCCGACCTGCGATTTTTTTGTTTTTTGCCTTCTTATTATTAAATTGCACGTTGTATCCCGCCGCTTTGCAAAGCGGGGTATATATAATCCGTCATGATTAAGTATAGACGTCGGCGTCCTGCTTGTCAACCGCTGCACAAAAGACCGTGAAAAGAAAAGCCTGCGCAAAACCCACCGGGGTCCTGCGCAGATGTCCTCTTTATCTTTTTTTCGCGGTACGATCGGCAAGCAGACGCGTGCGGTCCAGCATGCCAAGCCGCTGTGCCTGAAAAACGGTTTCGATCAGCAGAATCGTCAGATTCGCTGCAGCCGAAAAGACGCCGAAGATGATTTCAAAAAACATTGCGTCAATGATTGCGGCGTTCGGAATACCGATCCAGGAGAAAAAGACGGCGTAGGACAGCAGGTTCTGTCCGGGCACCGGCGGCGTGATCACGAAAAGGAGAATCGCCAGAAGCGCAACCGCGATCTGCCGGAACAAGTCCACCGGCACCTGATAGAGCTGCATACAGTACATGGTGAAAATCAGCGCTCCGAGCGCACTGAACGGCATATACAGCACCAGCCCCTGCGGCAGACAAAAGCGGATGTAATTCCGGTCCATACCAAGCTGCTGCACACTTGTCTGCTGCGCAGCCTCAAACGCGTTGTCGTCCAGTTCTCCCGTACGCAGCGTCAGCAAAAACGGGGTCTTCAGCTTTTTCACCAGCAGGGAAAACGGCACTTTCATACGCATCGAGAGACTCACTGTCGCCACAAGCAGCACCGGGATCGAAACGCCGAAGGCAAGAGCGATCGGAACCCACATGCCGATCATTGCCCGCGCTTCCCGGCTCCAGATCAGCAGACACAGGAAAAAGCCTGCCGCAAACGGCACAAGCAGACTCACCCATTTTGCAACCAGCAAGCCGATCATGTTAACCTGCCGCGCGGCGTCTCGCAAAAGCGGAACGCTGTCACCCAGGGCAACCAGCGCACCGCCGCAGATGAGCGCCAGCACAAACAGCTGCATGGTGTCCGCGTCAAGAAACGGTTCAACAATGTTGCGCGGAATCAGATCGAGCAAGAACGATTTGCCTTGCGCAAAGAAGCTTTGCATCGCGTCTGCATCGGGGCGTGCAAAGGAAAACACCGGGCGCGCGCACAAAAACGCAAACGCCGTAATCAGAAAGCTGAACAAAAAGAAGCGGCCGACAACATGCAGGTTGCTCCCGCCCTGCCGGGTAATTCCCTTTGTGTTCAGGATCGTTGTCACTGCCATGAAGAAAACGATCGGGCCGGAAATGGCAATCAGCGTCCGGCTCCACAGATCAAACGTGGGCTCCAGCACGGCGGTTGCGGCGCTTTGCCGGACAGTCTGGGGCAAAACCAGCAGGCCGACAAACCCCAGCAGCAGCCCCACGGCAACCGCCAGCAGAATCTTCAGTCCGGCGTTTTTTCGCCGATTCGGCAAATTCAGGCGCAGTGTATTTTTCCCGAAGGTGTAACTGTATTTCGGGTGCAGGCCGATCGCCGTCATCAAAGAGCTGTTCCAGTCGCCGAAGGCCTCAGCGGTCTTGCTCAAAGGGTTGAAGGGTTCCCCCGGCAGCTCAACGCGGATCTGCGGACGTCCGAAATGCGAATCGAGAAAAACAGCCACCGCGGTCTGCTGATCGAACTGTTCCTGCATACGGAGCAAAAGCTCTTCCATCAGAAGGCGCGCGCGCAGCGCGTTTTTATGCTCGACATGCAGAAGCGCAAGTCGTTCTTCCAGCCACGCAGAGCAGCGGTCGATTTCTTCCGAGGAAAGGTTGAATGATTCATTCACGGACGAAGTGGGCACAGGAATGCCTCCTTTCCAAATGCAAGCAGGGCGTCCGAAACACCCGGGATAGTATCGTCAAATCTGTTACAGGGTCTCCCCTTCTTGTATTGCCGTACCGACGCGGCTGTCTTTCCGTTTTTCTTCTTCCGACAGGGAGGAATAATCCACCAGATCGTTGTG
This sequence comes from Oscillospiraceae bacterium, assembly GCA_902772935.1. Classification (GTDB taxonomy): domain Bacteria; phylum Bacillota; class Clostridia; order Oscillospirales; family Acutalibacteraceae; genus UBA6857. The sequence continues at coordinate 3,100 of CACYCR010000128.1, read as the reverse complement.
CATTTTTGCAAGGTCGTTGCGGCTGGCTTTTTCCGGCGATCCGCTGTAGATATAGCCCTCCGCCCGCATATAGGCGTTCCAGCGGCGATGCTCGAGCCGTTCGATGATGATCCGCTCCTGGTCTGTCAGCGTTTCGTCGGTCTTTGTGCTGCCGGGAATCTGCTCGGCGATCCGCGCTTTGGCATGAATCGCGGACGCGACGGAGGAATTGTAGTTGTATTCGTACTGCCAGAACTCTTCCTCCGCGCCCCAGCGCAAGTGCCGGCGCAGCGCATCCGCCTCGAGTGCGGAGTTCAGGATCACCTCTTCGGAATACGAGTCTTCGATGTCGCCGATAAAACCAATGTGATAAGGCTGTTTGCGGAAATTCGTCACGCCCTCAAGCGCCTTTTTCGCATCCGAGTTGCAGACGACCGCCTGAATCGTCGGATGGATCCCGCTGCGCTCAAACAGCATCCGCAAATCGACCGCCGTACGGATATTGGTCGCGTCCGCGCCGAGAGAAATAAACGCATAGGTCGTATGCTTCAGGGCTTGGATCGCATCGGCAAACGTCTTTGTTGTCACGTCAATGCCGGAATGAATCCGGATGGTATACTCCGCTTCTTCGGGGAGAATGACGCCGTTGTACTGCGGGTCCATCAGCTCCGGTGCAAGCGCTGAGAAACGATCTTCCGCTTTTTCATCCAGATCGAACGCATCAATTTCCACCTGATACCCGTCCATCTGACAATACCAGGTCAGCGCCTTGAGCATCTCTGTGCCATGCTGTCCGAGACCGACGATGACTGCCGAGATCTTTTTCCTGCCATCCGGCATGACGCAGGCGTTCTCAAACAGCTTTGTACCGCGCTCATAAAGATTCCGATAAACGAGCGAGCGCACCTCATTCACGCGTCGGACCCGGACGTTGCCCTTGTCGGCTTTCGTCAGCAGAATCTCACCGTCAACCCGCGTTGAAAAAACAAAGAGGCGGATGTTCTCTCCGGCTTTATACATCTCGAGCAGTTTGAGCGCCTGATCTGTGTTTTCGGTTTCATTCTCACCGATCGCGAACAGGATCATTTGTGCGCTTTTGCTGTGCGGCCGGAAATTGATCGTGATGATATCGTTTTTAAAGCAGATCGCACCGCACTCCTTTGCCTGCTCGATCAGCTCATACGAAGCTTCCTCCTCCTTGCCGAACACGTCGGTGAAGATGAGTGCGGCGTGCTTGTGGTTTTTGCGGATATCCTTTGCGAGCGCGATGGACTTTTCATTCAGCTCTGAAAAAACATACCAGTCCTTCCGGAAGGCAAACACCAGCCGGATGTATGCCGAAATGTTCTTGACCAGCGACAAAATAAAGCTGAGGGTCAGCACCGGGCAGACAATCATCAACGCACCCATCATCAAAAAGTACACGGAAAGGCCCGGCTGCACCGTCTGGATCGCCTCCAGGACCTCCTGCGCGCCGACATCAATCGTAAACACCTGCAGCGTACTGTGCAGTGCGAGCACGATCCGCGCACCGGTGCGTACCCCGTCCGGGATACCGGACAGGTCAATCAGCGGCAGCATCAAAACAAATACCGCAACAAAGCAGCCGCCGAAGAGCGTATACAGCGGGGTCAGAAACCGGGTGTGTTTATACTTGCTCGCCAGCAAATATATGAAGCCGACCATGGTCAGAAGCAGCGTAAGGCCTGCAATCCACGCACAAATCAACATTGTCATCATTCCTCCGATCTTTTTGCGTCACCGGCAATTCGTCGATTTTTTGTGAACAAAAAGGACCTGCCCCAAAGAGCAGGTCACTGTATGCACCGGAATCCGGATTCGCGATTCTTTCCGTTCCCGAAAAAAACAGTTTGATGTACCGCCCGCTTTGCTGTCAAAAATTATACCATGTTTTTGATTCTTGTGTCAAGCAAAGAAACCGTTGATTCAAAGATGCAGCGGCAAAGAATGCCGTTTTGCACGCGGCACAGGAAAGCCGCTCATCTTTCAGAGAACCAGGCGGTTCAGAATCGGTATTTTTGAGAAAAGATATGTCACCAGAAAGTTGAAAAGCTTGTTGGCCACAAAGTCTGTCAGCAACGCAAGCCCGATCACCAGTACCACGGAAAGGAGCGTCACCGCAAACGCCGGAATCATCAACTGTGCGATAATCCAGCGCAGCAGCGATGTAGACAGCAAAAAGGACAGGAAGTATACCAGGCCAAAAACATCTGCCGGAAACATCAGTACAAGAAGAATAACGCCGATAACGATCATAGCCGTACCGGAAGTAAACCTGTCAAATACAGGGAAAAGGAAGTACCCCACATACGCCGAAATCGAAAAGACTACATTGCTTCTCATGTAATTTGCCAAAAAGCCGTCATCCCCCATGAACGACCGATGCTGCGCTATCAGAGCATCAATGATTTTATGAATCGAAAAGATCGAAAGCGCATAAAAGAAAGCAGCACCGGTTCCCTTTTCAAATGATGCAGCAATCAATCCCATCAGGTCGGAGAAACCGGACCAGAAATACGAAAACGCCCATTGAATCGGTTTTGCAAATTCAGCAACCTGCAGCGTAAACTCTTCATCCATCGCCGCGGACGCCCAGGGGTTGAAGAACTGACTGACAACAAGTGTGACCAGATATAACGCCACAAGGACGCGGTAACGTGAGATGTAATCCCATATATGCGAAAAAAATGATCTGATATTGTTCATACGATCCGCCTTCCTTTTACCTCACTAAATCCCGTTTTATCGAATTCATTATACCTGAATCTGCTCTTTTTTGCAATCCAAAAACAGAAAAACCGCCCACAATGCTAGTTAAAAAACGAGTTGCGGGTATAATTGTTATTCGGTCCCCCCTTTTTCCGGCAGACACGCAAGTTCATGGAAAAAAAGCATCCGGTCAACATCTTGGTTTTGCACTGTTTTTGCCTTTATTATCCCAATATGACATAAAACCCTCTTTTGTCATGGTAGACAAAAGAGGGTTTTCATTTTGGCGCCTCAAACAGGACTCGAACCTGTGACACCATTGGTTGTCGCCGCCTGCCGGCGGCTCAATTGTATCGCAGCGGAAAAAGTGTCCGCAGGACACTTTTTCCTG
>CACYCR010000127.1 GCA_902772935.1 Oscillospiraceae bacterium | reverse complement strand
GGCATAAACGCGGTTGTTGATTACTTCCAGCGCCGCCGATTCGTAGTTCGTCAGAAAACAGATGGTCACTGTGCGGTGAAACTTTTCATTGAGCGCCGTTGCAAGCTCCACGCCGTTCATTTCGCCCATCTTGTAATCCAGAAAATACAGATCGAAGGTTTCGTCCTGTGCCAGCAGCTCCGCACCGGAATTGAACCGACGGCAGTGCAGATCATAATCACGCTGTTTTGCGTAAGCGTCGATCAGCCCGTACAGGTGATCGGTTTCGTAGCGTTCGTCATCGCAAATGGCAATATTCATGGTATCGACCGTCCTTGTCTTTGGATGTTTTGTCTTTGCTGTCTACATCATAGCAGAGTCGCAAACGGATTGCAAGCGAAATGGAGCAGACAGTCTCTTGCGGGGAATGAATGATGCTGAATCTTTTGCGTCGGCGGCAAAGTTGAACCGAAACGCAGCAGACATCATAACGAAAGCAGCACACCCTTTGAACAGTGCGCTGCTTTTTGGAAAAAGAAAACCGGGCAGTGTTGGCTCTGCCCGGCAAATACATACAATGATTATTTAAAGATAGAAACGATGATGTAGAAGATGTAGTGAAGGATGCGGATCCACTTGAGTTCGTGCGTCCTGCCGCAGAACGGGCAGACGCCTTATCCAGCGAATAATCGCCGTCGGCAAGATCGTCTGTCGCAGCTTTCAGCTTGACCCGGTTTGCGCCGTATGTGGTCAGACTTTCCGCGATTGCTTCCTGGCTGTTTCCGATTGTTTCAAGAAGATTTTCATTGCCGGACATGGCTTTGATCCAACGATAATCATCGGTTTCAACGTTGATGAACCAGGACGCGGCATACATTTTTTCCATTTTTGCAGTGGCAAGCGTTTGCGCCTGTGTCCATTCATCCGGATGTTCACTTTTCAGCAATTGCATTCCGAAGTCATCAAACGGGTCGCCTGCCGGACTGGCGGGATACAGGCCGGATGCTTCCACGATGTAATTATTGTAAGCTTCCGCTTTTACCATGGCATCCGTAACGTCTTCGTAATACCGCAGCAAATCTTCTCTGGCAGCAGCTTTGGCTTTTTCCCAAACGGTCTGATCTGCATTGTAGCGATAGTAATCCTTTGCACGGGTTCTCGCGGAACCGACGCCGTCATTCCCTTCGCCGTCATCGTCCAGATCATACTGAAACGCCCATTCTTCCCATTCGGTTTTCCATTCGTTTTCCACCTTGGAAAGATCGACGTACATATCACCGGCAAGAAGTTCGTCACGGTTGGTTTTCACGGGAATCCATGTGCCTTCGCCGCGAATTTCAACCAGAACTTTGCCTCCGTCTTCAAGGAAATTTTCTGCCAGCGTTTCGTTATCACGCAAGCCGATACCGTTTTCACGGTACACAACGATATAGTCAAAAGTAAGACTTTAGTCATCGATGAGCTTCTGCGTAATCATTGCTTGGAGCGCTGCCGGATAAGAATTCAGATCAATGTTATTCAGAATGAATGACACTTCCGGCTTTTCAAGTTCAACAGTGATTGTTGCACCGCCGTCCTCTGCAAACGCCACAGTCGCGAACGACAACAGCATCAGCACGGACAGCAAAACGGATAACGCTTTTTTGCATATTTCATAATGAGTATCTCCTTTGCATAAATTATCTTTATTTAAAAATGCAATGCTTTTGTGAACAAAAAGCACCCCTGCCCTTGGCGCTTCTGTCAAAAAAGCGCCGGCTCCGGTGCGCCTGCGGTGTTCTCTGATTTTCATCATACAAAATGCAGAAAACAGTTGATTTCTGCGTGCTGATGTGGTACGCTAAAATAAGCATTATCTCAAAAGAACAAGAAAGGATGATCCCCATGAAAAAATGCATCTCCCTTCTCCTGGCTTTTGCGCTTCTTCTGACTCTGGCACTCCCTGCCGCGGCAGAAGAGAACCCGGCAAACGAACCGACGCCGATTGTTTATCTGCGCGGCAACTCCGAGCATCTTTATGACGCCGACGGCAATGAGGTCATCGCTGATGTGGGCGACCTGAAGCTCGGCGGTACCGGCGGCCCTGACAGCGGCAAAATCGTTGAGGCCGTCGTCAACATCCTGAAACCGTTTTTGACGGAAGGTCTGCTGTTCGACCGTTGGGACAATTACGGGCAGGCAATCTACGATGAGATTTCTCCGCTGTTTGCAACGGCGATCCTCGACGAAAACGGCGATCCGCGGTACGGCTCGGGAATCTCGCCGGAAATTCAGGCCCAATCCGAGCAGATTGCCGCGACGGAACAGATCCAAAACGGCAGATACGGCTTTTATTCCTACGGCTTCCGCTTTGACTGGCGGCTGGATCCCTATGTCCATGTTGACCGCCTGCACACATTCATCAAAACCGTTTTGCAGGCCACCGGCAAAAAACAGGTCTCCCTGGCGTCCCGCTGCCTCGGCGGTAGCCTGATGACGGCATATCTGGAAAAGTACGGCGGTGAAGGACTGGTCAAAAACGCGATGTACTGCGAAACGCTTGGCAACGGCTGTACAATGATCAGCAAGGGCTTCAGCGGACAGATTGACTTCGACGCCGCCAACATCCAGCGGTACTACGGACAGGTGACCTTCTGCGAAGAGATCGGCCGCGGCTTTGGCATCGACATTCCCGTGATCGCGGATGAGGTTGTTCAGAAAACGTTGGATCTGATGGTGCAGAACGGACAAATGGATCGCTTCTGCGGCAGAATGGAAACGCTGGCCGGACGGCTTTATAAAGCGCTGATCCCGGCGCTGTTCTTTGCCGTCGGGTACGGGACACAGCCGATTTACTGGACGTTTGTGGCCGAGGAAGATTTTGACCGGGCGCTGAATGTCATGTTCGGCGAAGAGGGCAGTGAAAAACGTACGCAGTACGCCGGCCTGATCGAAAAAATTCTGTATTACCGTGCGCACGTGACGTCACAGCGCAATGCGCTCTATCGGAAATTCAGCGAGGACTACGGCATCCATATGGGTGTCATCGCAAAGTACGGGCTGCTCAATGTACCGATCCTTGCCGGAAACGATGAACTGTCGGACAGCCTTGCCAGCCTGAAGGATGCGTCGCTTGGCGCAACCTGCGCAAAAATCGACACGACGCTGCCGCAGGATTATATCGAGCAACAAACGGCTGCGGGCTTCGGTGAATACATCTCCGCCGACAATCAGGTGGATCTCTCCACTGCAATGTTCCCGGAAACGACCTGGGTCATCAAAAACATCCACCACGATGATTTTGAAGAGGCCTGCCGTCCGCTGGCAGAGCTGTTCCTGAACGGCACCGATGTTACGGTGGACAATTCCGGCTATGCGCGTTTTCGCGTTAATGATTACGCTGCCGGGACGATCACGCCCATGACCGCGGAAAACTGCGGCGCGCTGGCATATATGACCCGTCCGCTGCCGATGCCGACATTCCAGACGCGGTTGCAGGCGCTGATCGACTGGTTCCGCGTGATCGGCAAGCTGATTGCCGCGCTGTTCAAGGGCGAATTGCAGATGTAAGACTCCCGCAAAAAGCGAAATCCCGTTGTGATATATTTCGCATCCTGCCCGGGCTGCCTGCCTGAGCAGGATCTTCTTTTTGCATTTTTTTCATATTTTATTCGCTATCCTATGGAAACGGACGGAAAAATGTGCTATAATACACAATTGTATAAAATATGGAGCCGACGATTCGTCCGGATATGGCGAAACGCGGCAAAGGAGCGTTGATTATGGATAATTATCAGGAAATCGGCGCGCGCCTGCGGGAATTGCGCGAAGTCAGCGATTACAGCATCGAAGAGCTGGCGGCGGAACTGGGTATCCGCCCGGACGTCTATGCAGCGTATGAAGAAAACGGCAAGGATGTGCCGATCAGCGTGATCTACGAGATCGCGCAGAAGTTCAAGGTGGATTTCACCGAGATCGTCACCGGGCAGACCGCCTGGCTGAATACCTATCATCTGATTCGGCGCGGCGGCGGCAAGCGTATCAACCGCAACCCGGAATATCATTTTGAGGATCTGGCGTACCGGTATGGCAACAAGATCATGCAGCCGCTGCTGGTGACGCTGGAACCGAATGACGAGCCCGCTAAGCTCATCACCCACAAGGGGCAGGAGTTCAATCTGGTGCTGGAGGGCATTGTGATTGTGACACTCGGCGACAAGGAGATCACCATGAATCCGGGAGATTCGATTTATTTCAACCCCATGATTCCGCACGGGCAGCGCTGCGGCGGTGATGTGAAAGCGCGCTTTCTGACTGTGATCGCCGAATAACCCCGCGCAAAAAGGAGTGTTTTAAAATTGGATTACTTGTTGAAAAAATATCTTCCGCAAATTGCATTCTCAAGCTATGAGAAATTCCGCGAAAAGTTTGACATCCGCGTGCCGGAAACCTTTAATTTCGGCTACGACGTGGTGGATGCCTGGGCCGAAGCGGAACCGGACAAACGTGCGCTGCTCTGGGTGAACGAAGAGGACGAGGAGCACTGCTTCACCTTCACGGATATCAAGCGCCTGTCCAACCAGGTCGCGAACTTTTTCAAAAGCCTCGGCCTGAAAAAAGGCGATGTAGTGATGATGATTCTGCGTCGCCGCTGGGAGTACTGGGTCTGCGCCACGGCGCTGCATAAGCTCGGTGTCATTCTCATCCCCGCGACACTGCAGCTGACGAAGAAGGACATCGTTTTCCGCGGCAACGCGGCGAAGGTCAAGGCGGTTGTCTGCGTGGACGATGCTTTTGTTGTTGCGCAGACGGAGGCGGCCGCACCGGAGATTCCGTCGCTCGAAAACAAGATTCTTGTCGGCGCCCCGCGGGAAGGTTGGCTCGATCTGCACGAAGAGATGGAAAAATTCTCCGATGAATTGCAGCGTCCTACCGGCGAAGACGCAACGCGCTGGGACGACGTCATGCTGGTTTATTTCACCAGCGGCACGACCGGTATGCCGAAGCTCGTGCAGCATAACTTTGCATATCCGCTCGGTCATATCGTCACGGCGAAATACTGGCAGCATGTGGAAGAGAATCGTCTGCATATGAGTGTCTCCGACTCCGGCTGGGCAAAATTCGGCTGGGGCAAGATCTACGGCCAGTGGCTGTGCGGCGCGACGATCTTCTGCTATGATATGATTGGCAAATTCAACCCGAAGCATCTGCTGTCCAAGGTGGAAAAATATCAGGTGACGACGTTCTGCGTACCGCCGACGATGTACCGCTTTATGCTGCAGGAGGACCTTTCGCAGTTTGACCTGTCCTGCCTGCATCACTGCACAACCGCGGGCGAACCGCTGAACCCGGAAGTGGTCAAACAATGGAAGGAACGCGTGGGTCATCAGATTTATGAGGGCTTTGGCCAGACCGAAGGTCCTGTGCTGATGGCAAACTTCGGCAGCGAATGGTTTGAGCCGATTCAGGGTTCCACCGGAAAACCGAATCCGCTGTTTGACATACAGCTGCTGGACGCGGACGGCAATGTCTGCGAAGACGGCGAAGAGGGCTCGCTGACGATCATGGACGTTAAGCACCATCCGCCGGTCGGACTGTTTACCGGCTATTACAAGAACCCGGAAATGACGGAAGAAAAGCTCGGCGGCGTCGGTTACAACACCGGTGACGTGCTGTGGCGTGACAGCGACGGCTACTACCGCTTCGTCGGCAGAAATGACGACGTTATCAAGTGCTCCGGTTACCGCATCGGCCCGTTCGAGGTGGAATCCGCGCTGGTTGCGCACGACGCAGTCGTGGAATGCGCCATCACCGGCGCGCCCGATCCGATCCGCGGACAGATTGTCAAAGCGACCGTGGTGCTTGCCAAGGGCTATACACCGTCGCCGGAACTGACCAAAGAGCTGCAAAATCACGTCAAGAAAATGACCGCGCCGTATAAATATCCGCGCGTTATCGAGTACGTGGAAGAGCTTCCGAAGACGGTCGGCGGCAAAATCAAACGCGCCGAGATCCGCAGATCGGACGAGCAGTCCTTTCATAAAAACAACGCATAATCACTGACAATGCGGCAGGCGGCCCGTCCGTCTGCCGCCGTTTGCTGCTTTGATGCGAAGTTAGATATTGACGCACGAAGGAAAATGCGGTATAATAAACAATTGTATAACGCAATCCACAGAAAAGGAGACAGCAAATGAACCAGGTGAAAAAACGTAACGGGACCATTGAGCTGATGCGCTTTGTGTTCTGCATGCTGGTGATTCTTTATCACATCAACAACCGGTTGGAACTGCCGGTTGTACACGGCTTCACGTTTTTCCGCAACGGAAAGATCGGCGTGGAGTTCTTCTTCCTTGTATCCGGCTATCTGATGGCGGCTCACGCGAAGCGGGAGGCTGCGTCGCCGCTGCTTGAGAGTACGCGGAACTTCATGCGGCGCAAGCTGTTCGGCGTTCTGCCGTTTCATTTGCTGACCTATTTCTGGTGTCTGCTGATGACGCTTATTTTCCTTGTGCCGAAGGGCCTTTCCGTGGTCGCGAAAACTGCGCTGACGTCGCTGCCGAATCTGTTCCTGCTGCAGAAGTGGGGATTGGAAACGACGGAAATCCTGACGCCGGAATGGTACATCGCGGCAATGCTTTGGATGATGCTGCTGATTTATCCGCTGATTCTGCGGTATCGGGAGACGTTTACCAAAATTGCCTGTCCGCTGTTCGCGATTTTCCTGATCGGCTACATGACCCATCTTGACGGCAAACTCGGCGGCATGAATCGCTTTGAATTCGGCAACACCGTGCCGAAGGCCTATCTGCGCGCGTTTGCGGAACTGTGCGGTGGTGTGTTCTGCTATGAAGTGACGCAGCTTTTGCGGCGGCTGCATTGGAAAACAGCGGACCGTGTACTGCTGACGGCGGTTGAAATCGGCGCTTATGCGTTCCCGCTGTATTACGCAGTGAGCAGCATGGGTCAAAACTATGAAGCTTATGCGTTCTATTCACTTGCCGTTGCCGTGACACTGTCCTTCAGCGAGCTGACACTGACGGCCAATTGGGCAAAGATCCGGCCGGTCTATTTCCTCGGACGGTTCAGTCTGCCGCTGTACTTTGCCCAGTCGGTTCCGTTTGTGCTGCTGAAATATGCCGCGCCGATCAAGACGTTGCCGAACCGTTGGGCGATCCTGTTCTGCGTGGCGGGCGCGTTTGCCGCCGGTCTGCTCCTGCATTTCGCGGCAAAACCGATCTCCCGAAAACTGAATGAGATTGCTGCACGGCGGGAAGCAACGCCGGCACGCGCGAGCTGAGCGGGAGGTGTGACATGAAACCGAAAAACGCACTTGCGTCCAAAAAACGAAACGGCACGATCGAGCTGATGCGCTTTGTGTTCTGCATGGAAGTTATCCTGTATCACATCGTCAAGCGCGTGGAGCTGCCGACGTGGGGACACTTCAACTTTTTCCTAAACGGAAAGATCGGTGTGGAGTTCTTCTTCCTCGTCTCCGGTTATCTGCTGGCGATGAGCGCGAAAAAACAGACGGACGTGCCGATTGCGTACAGCACGAAGCATTTCATGTTCCGGAAAGTTTTTGCGATTCTGCCGTGCCACATCATCGCCTTTATTATCTGCATCACAGCATTGCTGGCTTATCAGGCGGACACCGGATTGTTCAATCTTGCGAAAATTGCAGTCACGTCCATACCGAGCTTTCTCTTCATTCAGAAGACCGGCATTCCCGGACGCGAAGTCATCCGTCCGGAATGGTACATCGAGGCGATGCTTTGGGCAATGCTGGTTGTCTATCCGCTGCTGCTGAAGTTCCGCGACAAGTTTTCCAAAATTGCCTGTCCGATCATCGCTGTGTTCCTGGTCGGTTATATGATTCACACGACCAACCGCCTCGGCGGCACCGGCCGCTATGTCTTCGGCGACACGATCGCGAAAGTCTATGTCCGTGCATTCGGCGAACTGTGCGGCGGTATTTTCTGCTTTGAGGCTGCGCAGTGGCTGAAAGGACTGCAGATGAAAAAAGCGGGCCGCGTGTGTCTGACGCTGATGGAATTTCTCTGTTATGCGGCGACCCTCGTCTACACGGTGACAGACATCAACGATCAGTTCGAAGGGTACTTCTTTTATGTGCTCGCGGTTGCGATCACGCTCTCCTTCAGTGAGCTGACCCTGACGGCGGAATGGGCAAAAACGGAAGCGGTCTATTATCTCGGCAGAGTCAGTCTGCCGTTCTATATGGCGCAGACTCTGCCGTTCACCATGTTGAAATATTCCGCGCGTGTGCAGGCGATGTCACCGTGGATGCAGGTGCTTTTCTGTGTTGCGCTTTCCGTGGGTGTCGGCCTTGTGGTCTATTATTTGTCCATTCCCTTTACCCGTTGGCTCAAAAAGCAGATCAACCAGAAACTCGGACGGCCGTTTTTTGCCGCTGTGTGAAAACAAGGGCCGGTAATCGGTTGACTTTTTTGTCAGGTTTTTCTGAAAAATCATTGTTATAATTCTTGTCTTTATCAGATTTTTATGTTGACTTTATCGGATTTTTATTGTAATATATATAATGAATTATGATGGGTGCATTAGATTGGCTAAATAATGATCTTAGGAATCGATAAAGGAGGGGCTTACCCTTGAAAATAAAAAAAGTTCTCGCCATGATGCTTGTGACGCTTCTCGTGCTGGCGCTGTTCGGTACGACGACGCTTGCCTTTGCTTCTGCCGCAATCAAGAACGGCAAACCGGAACTTCTGCCCGGAAATACGCAATCAAACGATCCGGCATACAGCATGTCATGGCTGGACAATGTTGTGATCCGTGACGACGCGTCTGCGATTGTTACGGCGCGTATTGTACCGAAAGCGGCGTATCCCTACAGCCGGACCTACGATGAATTTATCGAAGAAGTTGACCGCTATGCTGAAATTAACAATTTGAATGAGACCACGGTCGGCAATGCATACGATGAAGTGGCAAGGATGCTTTATTACACGGTCGTTGCGCTTGGCATGACGGAGAATCTGCCTTCAATGTGTGCCTATCTGACGGATTACGGCATCACCCTTCCGCAGACCCTGACACCGGAAGACAACGCGAAGGTCGCGATCGTCTATGCGGCGATCAAATATAACGCCATCTACGTCCTGTATCAGAAAAATGTGACGCTGCCGCGCGGCATTACGCTTGATCAGGCGGAACTTGCGATTATGGCGGAGCTCAGCGGCGTGTTCCTGCCGTCCGGTGTGGACACCATGAACGGTTTTGCGGTACAGGCAATGCGTACCCATGTGGAAGAGTTCGATCAGATTCCGATCAGCAGCAACCCGAGCAACGCGGAAGTGTTCCATTGGGCAAAAGTGCTGACAGCCGCAGCACACGATTATCAGGTGCCGCTGACGCCGTACGCCGAAGCGAGCGGCGCGCAGAAGGATTATGTGGATTACGCATATTATGCGTCCATCTTCAATACGATTTATGACGTGACGATCAGCCCGGCACGGTTGGCGGTTGCAGATGCAAGCAGTGACCCGCGTGCGGTGCAGCGCGTGATTCTGACCTCCATGCTTGATCAAAATGAAGTCATGTACAACGTGAACGACGATTTGCACAAGCTGTTTGATCTCGCGTGTCAGAACGGATGCTTTGACCTGGATGAAGAGTTTTTCAGCGATGTGTTCAATTATGACCTTTACGTCAGAGCGGATTGCGAAAAGCTTTGGTTCACACCGTTCCCGCTTGCTGCTCAGCTCGGCGGTGACGATAAGCTGCTGGCGCTGGATCTCGGCGGCACGGCAATGAAACCCTCCTCGACAGCGTACTATCCGCTGGATCTCTCCAAGGCCGCCGAAAAGCTGGAACTGATTTCGGTCTACAACAACGGCGGTGCAGACGCTGCCCGCACAGTTTATACGTTCAATATCATCAAGACCGGCGACGCAAGTCTTGCGCTTTCCGGTAAAACAGATCTTGTTGCGGAGCTGCAGGGCTTTGTTGACAATATTGTCCCGACCGGCGGCGAAAAGACGAATGCCGTAATCAACAGCGTCATCAACGCAGCGGAAGCACAGGCGGGCAACCTGGTCTCCTATGCAGATGGCAGCCTGACAACCTACGTTACCGACGGCAATGCTCCTGTCATCACCAATGCGCAGGGCGAACCGGTGACAGGCAGCGCATCCGGCAGCGATGGTCACGACTTCTCCTATCTCAACGATCTGTTCGGTGCGACCTATCCGGACAGCGAGACCGCAGTTGCAGATCAACCGCAGGAGGCACCGGCAGCGCAGAGCGATGGTGACGCTTCTGTTATTGCACGTTCCGTTGCGGCAATCAAAGAGAACCCGCAGATCATCGCCGCACCGACCGGTATCCTTGCTCTTGGCGGTTTGGTCGGATACTTCTGGAACAAGAAGCGCAAGGATGTACTCGTGACAGAAGAAGAGGAACCGGAAGAGAAAAAAGAATTCCCGGACCTTTCGGATTGATTAAATGATTCTGTATACCGATCGCGTTAAGCGGTCGGTATCTTTTTGCAAAAAGATTGCGCACAGGGTTGACAAATGCGTTGCTTTCTGCTATAATCACTCTTACCGCGTGAGAAAGGCGGCACTTTGTTGTGCCGAAAATGAGCAAACGCTCAGCCCGGATCAGCGAGTCCATAATAAAGGAATGAAGGAAAAATGTACGCAATCATCGAAACAGGCGGCAAGCAGTACAAGGTAGAAGCCGGCGACGTGCTCTATATCGAAAAGCTTGACGTCGAAGCAGACGCAGAAATCACATTTGACAAGGTGATCGCTGTCGGCGCAGACGATGGCATCAAAGTCGGCGCACCGTATGTTGACGGCGCAACCGTCACCGCGAAAGCCATCAAGAACGGCAAGGCAAAGAAAATCACGGTTTTCACCTACAAGCCGAAGAAGAACGCAAAGCGTAAGATGGGCCACAGACAGCCCTACACGAAAGTTGAAATCAGCGCGATCAACGCATAAGCAATGACGACGATTGCTTTTTGCGGCGCAGAGAGTCTGCTGACCGGATTTGAGATCACGGGACACAGCGGCTACGCGGAGGCGGGTGCAGACATCGTCTGTGCGAGTATTTCCTCCTGCGCATATATGGTTGCCAACACGGTAACGGAGATTTTGCATCTTCCGGCGACCGCAGTTGCCGATGACGGTTATCTGCTGTTGCGGCTGGATCCGAAAGACGCCGTGCCGGCGCAGGCAATTCTGCAGGGCTTTCTGCTGCACGCAAAGGAACTTTCGGCGGAGTATCCCGCATACATTCTTTGCAAAACCGATTCTATTCAATAACTACGGAGGTGCACGACAATGCTTAAAGTCAACATTCAGTTATTCGCTCATAAAAAAGGTATGGGTTCCACGCGTAACGGCCGTGATTCCGAATCCAAACGCCTCGGCGCAAAGCGCGCTGACGGTCAGTTCGTGCTTGCCGGCAACATTCTTGTCAAGCAGCGCGGCACGCACATCCATCCGGGCAATAACGTTGGCAAAGGCTCCGACGACACTTTGTTCGCTCTGATCGACGGAAAAGTGAAGTTTGAGCGCTTCGGCAAGAGCCGCAAGAAAGTCAGCGTTTACGCAGTGGAGCAGTAATTTAATCTTTGAAAGTATCGCGTCCCGACATCCGGGGCGCGACTTTTTTAGATAAATTTAAAAATTTTTTTGAAAAGGGGTTGACATTTTCTGTTACTTGGCATATAATACTACCAACCTACTCGGTAGGTAGTAAAAAGGAGGGACAATCATGCAACTCCGTTTCACGCATCTCAACAGAATCAATTTCCGCTTCGGACGAATGTGTAAAGTATCCTGCAGTGCACGATGTATAACCACAGACCATCAGAAAGAAAGGAAATCGTATTATGGCAAATTATAAATTTGAAACCCTTCAGCTTCATGTCGGACAGGAACAGCCCGACCCTGCAACCGATGCCCGTGCTGTGCCGATCTATGCAACAACGTCGTATGTGTTCCGTAACTGCGAACACGCTGCGGCGCGCTTTGGCCTTGCAGACGCCGGCAATATTTACGGCCGTCTGACCAACAGCACCCAGGACGTTTTTGAAAAACGCATTGCCGCACTGGAAGGCGGCGTTGCCGCACTTGCGGTCGCATCCGGTGCTGCGGCAATCACCTACACAATTCAGGCACTTGCACAGAACGGCGGCCACATCGTTGCGCAAAAGACGATTTACGGCGGCAGCTACAATCTTTTGGCGCATACGCTGCCGAATTTCGGCATCCGCACGAGCTTTGTTGACGTCCACGATCTTGCGGCGGTGGAAGCAGCAATCGAGCCGGATACCCGCGCAATCTATGTGGAAGTGCTCGGCAATCCGAACAGTGACATTCCCGACCTTGACGCCGTTGCGGCGCTCGCGCACAAATACGGTCTGCCGGTGGTCGCGGATAATACATTCGGTACACCGTATCTGATCCGTCCGATCGAACACGGTGTGGATATCGTTGTTCATTCCGCGACGAAATTCATCGGCGGTCACGGCACGACCCTTGGCGGCGTGATCGTGGATTCCGGTAAATTTGACTGGGCGGCGAGCGGCAAGTACCCCGCGATCGCGGCGCCGAACCCGAGCTATCACGGCATTTCATTCACCGAAGCGGTCGGTGCGGCGGCGTTCGTCACGTACATCCGCGCGATTTTGCTGCGCGATACCGGTGCAACGCTGTCACCGTTTGCGGCGTTCCTGCTGCTGCAGGGGACCGAGACGCTGTCGCTTCGGCTGGAGCGTCACGCAGAAAACACGAAGAAGGTCGTTGAATATCTTGCAAATCATCCGCTTGTGGAAAAGGTCAATCACCCCTCGTTGCCGGATCATCCGCAGAACGATCTTTATAAAACCTATTTCCCGAACGGCGGCGCGTCGATCTTCACCTTTGAAATCAAAGGCGGCGAAAGGGAAGCGCAAAGTTTCATCGACCACTTGCAGATTTTCTCGCTGCTCGCCAATGTTGCGGACGTGAAGAGCCTTGTGATTCACCCGGCCAGCACGACGCACAGCCAGCTTTCCGGAGAGGAACTGCTGGATCAAGGCATCAAACCGAATACTATCCGTCTGTCGATCGGCACCGAGCATATTGACGACATTCTCGCCGACCTGGAACAGGCATTTCAATTTGTACAATAAGAAAAGGAGCTTTTGATTATGAGTAAAGTCTATCAATCCGCTGCAGAACTTGTCGGCAAAACGCCGCTGCTCGAGCTGACCAAGCTGGAAAAGGAACTGAACCTGCAGGCAAAACTGCTTGCGAAACTCGAATATTTCAATCCTGCCGGTTCTGTGAAAGACCGCATTGCAAAAGCAATGATCGAAGACGCAGAAGAAAAAGGCCTGCTCAAAGCGGGATCGGTCATCATTGAGCCGACCTCCGGCAACACCGGTATCGGTCTTGCGTCCGTCGCTGCGGCGAAGGGCTACCGCATCATCATTGTCATGCCGGAGACCATGTCCGTGGAGCGCCGGCAGCTCATGAAGGCCTACGGCGCTGAACTGGTTCTGACCGACGGTACCAAAGGTATGAAAGGTGCCATCGCGAAAGCGGAAGAGCTTGCCGCGACGATGAAAAACAGCTTCATTCCCGGACAGTTTGTCAATCCGGCAAATCCCCAGGCGCACTATGTCACTACAGGGCCGGAAATCTTTGCAGATACGGACGGCGCAGTCGACATCTTTGTTGCCGGCGTCGGTACCGGCGGTACACTGACCGGTGTCGGACGGTACCTCAAGGAACAAAAACCGGATGTCAAGGTCATCGCCGTGGAGCCGAAGACCTCCGCCGTGCTGTCCACCGGCATCGCCGGCGCGCATAAGATTCAGGGCATCGGTGCAGGATTTGTGCCGGAGGTGCTGGATACAAAGATTTATGATGAGATCATCGCAGTCGACAATGACGACGCATTTGTGACCGGCCGGCAGCTCGGCAAGAGCGAAGGCGTTCTGGTCGGTATTTCGTCCGGTGCCGCGCTTTGGGCGGCAATTGAAGTTGCAAAGCGCCCGGAAAATGCAGGAAAAACGGTCGTGGCTTTGCTGCCGGATACCGGGGACCGCTATCTTTCCACGCCGCTGTTCGAGAACTGATTTCGTTTGAAAAGCGCAAAAGAAAAGGAGTAGAGACATGCTTGTTTCCACACGCGGGCGCTATGCACTGCGGGTCATGATTGATCTTGTGGAGCATGTTGCCAGTGGCTATATACCGATGAAAGATGTCGCGCAGCGGCAGGGGATTTCTTTGAAGTACATGGAGCGGATCATGCCGCTGCTTGTCAAGGGAAATCTTGTGGATGCCGTGCAGGGAAAAGGCGGCGGTTATCGGTTGGAAAAATCGCCGTGGGACATCTCCGTCGGCGAAATCCTGCGGCTGACGGAAGGCAGTCTTGCGCCGATTGCGTGTCTGGAACCGGACGCACCGGCCTGTCCGCATGTCGAAGATTGCCGGACGCTGTCCATGTGGAAAGGGTTCCAGAAGATGGCAGACGACTATTTTAACGGCATTACCATCGGAGATCTGATGCGCGCGGACCCCGGTGACCAGTATGTGATCTGAAAAAAACAAAAGGCTCTGTGTCTTTGGCACAGGGCCTTCAGCTTGTCGAAAAAGGCTTTTTCGACAAGCTGACAGACGTCGAGAAAGTCGATCATAAGGCGTGTTCCTCGCCCAAAAGCTGTACGATGCTGCCGCGAGCGGGCGAGAACGCGCCTAATTTGCAATTAAAATCAACAAACCATATTGATTCATCGATGCATAATTGCTTTAGCTTTCTTCAAAAAAGACCACCCGCGGGAGACACTTCGTAAGAAAGTTGTCTCCCGCTGTTTTTGTAATCATCCGGAAAGATTGGATTGACAGGAAAAACCCAATTCTTTTTACGGAGGATTACTCAGAATGAAAGACCACATTTACAACGAACAGAACGGTCTGCACTACACCCTGCATGGCGACGTCTATCTGCCGGATCTCGCCTATTCCAAAAACGACTACCCACCCCTCGGTAAGTATGGCAGGATGCGCCAGACGTATCTCAAAGAGAACTTCAAAGCACAGTACAGCCTGATGCTGATGAACGACACGCTTTGGCCACATCTGTTGGAGATCGACCGATAGGCACACGACATAATGGACAGCATTGTTGAACGGATGAAACAGGAACGCGGCATCACGGAACAGCTCAAAGTCACAGACTGGTGGCGCTGAGTGCAGGAAATGGGGGACATCCGTAATGTCGCCGAAGAGTTTGTTTTGCGAGAGGTGGTATACACGTGAAAACCGTGTTTATATAAAGATATCAAACAAGAATAGCGGTAGCCGCGATCCATTTGGGTCGCGGCTGTTTCCCGCTCATTTTGTGGCTTTTGACCGGAAACCAGCCCCGTTTTCAACTAAGCCCCGTTTTTTCTCGTCAAAATTTGCACTTTCATTCATCTTGCTATATAATAAACTGAATTAGTATCAGAGAAGATGCGCCGGTCATGCTGGACAAACAGCAGATGAAAAACGTTAGAGATTTCTTGGTTCCTCTTCCTTCGATCGCCGAGCAAAAACGCATTGTTGCCAAACTGGAAGAACTGCTGCCGCTGTGCGAGCGGTTGAAATGATAATTATATAATCAAGCCGCCTCTGCAAAGAGACGGCTTTTTTTTGCTGTTTTTTGCTGTCACCCGGCACACGGTCGGCGGGGTTTCATCCCTGTCTCTGCCGGAACTGCGTCGGCGTCATGCCGGTCTGCTGCCGGAACACCTTGCCGAAATAGGCGGGCGACGAAAACGACAGCGCGTCGGAGATCTCGCGGACGTCGCGGGTCGTGGTGCGCAGCAGCGACTTTGCCGCGTCGATCTTCTGCTG
>CACYCR010000126.1 GCA_902772935.1 Oscillospiraceae bacterium | reverse complement strand
TCATTGACTATATGCGCAGCCGCGAAGAACAGCAACAACGCGAAAATATCCGACAATGGTAAGCATTTACGAAATGATGTATAAGGGTGGTTTCTATCAATGAGAAGATTATCAAGAAATCCGATCGCATCCACAATGGCGCAGATTGGTATCGTATTTCTGTTGTTGCCGCTGCTGCTCAGTATCGCAGCTGCAATCTCCCAAAAAGGCGGAGACCAGTTTGCAAACGGGGTCGGCGCAGATACGCTTTCACAATTTTTGGGTGAACTTGACAAAATACCGATGCTTAACATTTTTGTGGACGTTCTTTCCAAAGCAGAAAGCTTCACTGTAGATCAGACGCTGAACATTTCTTTGACCGTCATGTTGCAAGCACTGCCAGAAGCTTTGATTTCCGGTGTTGCAGTGTATGTCAGCGGGCTCATTGCAAAAAAAATCGGGATCACCGGACTGAATATTCTTCCGGCATTCATAGGTATCTTTTTGAGCACTTTGCTGCTGAAGGTATTTACGCTGATCAAAAGCGGACTGATTTCCCTTGTTGTAGAAATTTTTGTGGTCGTGATTATCCTGTCCGCTTTCGGCATCACCTCACGGCGTTTGCTGCCCGGCGGATTCTCCGTTGCAAAGCGGATTCTTATGCTTGTGATTGATGCGTTGTTAGCGGTTCTCGTGACGGCGTATGCCGCCGCAATGTCAATGATGGGACGCGGTCTGTTCCCATCAAAGCAGAGAATGATCTCAACGCTGGTGGTTACCGCCGGTGCTGTTGTAATCGGCGCGGTTTTGGACTTTGTTGTGTCAAAAGCGGTTGGCGCCGATGAAAAATCCATCTTGGGATAAGCGAATGATCCCGATGACCATTATCAGATTTTTCCTATAAATCCTTGTTTTCACGATAAACCCGTAGCAACAAAGGAGGGCATAACATGCACAGGTTTCACGTTGGTGTGATCGGTCTCGGCAACCGCGGCGCCTGGTGGGTTACCGATATGCTTGCCGATATGGACACAGTTCAAGTCACAGGACTTTGCGACGTTTGGCGCGATCGCATTGAGACAACAGCAAAAAAGCTGACTGCAAAGGGCCTTTCGCAACCGCCGGTGCAGACGGAGGATTTCCGTGCGCTGATCGATGCACCGCAGGTAGATGTTGTATTGGTGTTTTCATCATGGGATAATCATGTGGAGGCGGCCTTGTATGCGATGCGAGCGAAAAAGCCGGTTGCCATCGAGGTCGGCGGCGCTTACCGGATTGAAGATTGCTTTGCACTGGTGAAAACACAGCAGGCGACCGGAACACCGTTCATGATGCTTGAAAACTGTTGCTACGGTGAATTTGAACTCATGGTACTGCGTATGGCGCGATGCGGCCTGTTCGGCGAGATCGTTCATTGTGACGGTGGTTATCAGCACGATTTGCGTGACGAGATCACGCGCGGCAATGAGACCCGGCATTACCGCTTCAGGGAATACCTTGAACGAAACGCCGAAAACTATCCCACGCATGAGATCGGTCCGATTTCGAAGATCTTGCGTATCAATAACGGCAACCGCTTTGTCTCGCTGGTTTCCGTTGCTTCCCGCGCAGCCGGTCTGCATGCCTATATTGAGGATCACGACGATCTGCGGGAAAAATACGGCGACGTGCAGTTCCGGCAGGGGGATATTGTCAACACACTGCTCACCTGTGCCGACGGATCAACAGTGGCGATTACGCTTGATACATCACTGCCGCGGTATTATAGCCGCGGATTGACTGTGCGCGGCACAAAGGGCATGTATGAAGAGGCAACGCAGTCAATTCTGCTTGACGAAAAGAGCTATCCGGGTGCGGAGTGGGACTGGTCGAAGCAGTTCTGCAACCGAAAAAAATACAGCAAAAAGTGGGAGCACCCAATCTGGAAACGCTATCGCGGCGAAGGTGTAAAAACGCAGGGACACGGCGGTATGGATTTTCTTGTGATCGACGCGTTCTTTGAGGCGCTTGACAAAGGATTGCCGATGCCGATCGACGTTTACGACGCTGCGACATGGATGGCGATTACGGCGCTTTCCGCAGAGTCGATTGCTAACGGCGGACAGCCTGTAGCTTTCCCCGACTTTACGGACGGTGCATGGAAAACCGTGAAAGTGGAGCCCGACTGGAAGTACAGGATCGAATGTGCATTTGAATAAAATCTGCGACCCGCCCGTTTGGGCGGGCTTTTCCAATCTTTTTCCGTTTTTCCTTGCATTATTTTTGTTTTCATGTATAATATAGGATGATTGAAGTTTTGAAGGGACGATTGGTTTTGAATAACGATTTTCCGCAGGCGGCGTTGTGTCGCAGCTGCGTTTGTGTGGATCTTGACGCGATCCGCCATAATTTTGATGCATGCAAAAAGTTGCTTTCACCGCAGGTGAAGGTGCTTTCGATTGTGAAAGCCGACGCTTACGGACACGGGGCGTCTGTTGTCGCGAAGGCACTGGAGTCGAGAACGGATTATTTTGCGGTTTCCGCGGTCAGCGAAGGCGTAGAGCTGCGACAGGCCGGGATCCAAAAGCCGATTCTGATTTTGTCTTATACGGCGCCGTCGGCTTATGACACGCTGCTGGCATATGATATTCGCGGTACGATCTATTCTTTGGATGATGCCCGGGCGCTGTCCGCAGCCGCAGCAAAACAGGGAAAAACCGCTACGATCCACATTGCGCTGGATACGGGCATGGGGCGCATCGGTTTTCCGGTAACCAAAGAAGCCGCTGAAACCGTGAAGGAAATCACGACATTGCCGAATCTCTGCGTGGAAGGCATTTTCAGCCATTACGCTACGGCCGATATGACCGACAAGACTGCCGCAAACGCACAGACGAACCGTTTTGATCAATTTCTGTCCTGGCTGGATGAACGGGGTGTCAGCATTCCGATCCGCCACATTTGCAATAGTGCAGGTACGATGGAGTTTCAGCGGCATTACGACATGGTTCGTCTTGGCGTGGCACTGTATGGTCTGTACCCGTCGGACGAAGTGAACAAGGCGTGTTTGGACCTGCGCCCGGCCATGCAGGTTATCAGCCATGTGATCCACGTTAAAACCGTTGAGAAAGGTACGCCGATCGGTTACGGCGGTATCTATCAAGCACCGGACACACGCCGGATCGCAACGGTCTGTATCGGGTACGCCGACGGCTTTAACCGCGCGTATACAGGCAACGGCTATGTGCTGCTGCATGGCAAAAAAGCGCCTGTTGTCGGAAAGGTCTGCATGGACCAGATTATGATCGACGTGACTGATATTCCGGAAACGGTTGTCGGTGACGCGGTTGTCGTTCTCGGTAAAAGCGGAAACGAAGAGATCACTGCCGATGATATGGGCGCACGCATTGGCTCATTCGGCTATGAAGTCATCTGCAATTTCATGCCGCGCGTCAAACGAATTTACAAGGGATTGTAATTTTTTTCAAAAAAGGCTTGCTTTTTTTGGCACCTTGTGCTAAAATATCAAAGCATTTGTATCCGCCCTTGCGGCGCGGTGTGATGCCGGCTGATTCGGTCAGTATATTACAAAGCGGTCCTCTGCTGCAGAACGGCGGCACGAACGTGGCAGAATTCAGGAGGTAAAACCCAATGGACGCACTCAAACTCATCTCTGACCCCAGCCTCAAAGCTGAAGTCCCCAACATCGAAATCGGTTCCACCGTTCGTGTTCACGTGAAGATTCGTGAAGGCGAAAGAGAAAGAATCCAGATGTTCGAAGGCACCGTCATTGCCAAGAGAGGCAGCGGCATTTCTTCGACGTTTACGGTTCGCCGCGTTTCCTACGGCGTCGGTGTGGAACGTGTTTTCCCGGTTCATTCCCCGAACGTTGTTGCGGTTGACCTTGTCAGAAGAGGTAAAGTTCGCAGAAGCAAGCTTTATTATCTGCGCGACAGAGTTGGTAAGGCTGCAAAAGTCAAGGAAAAGCTTGGCTGATTTGAGAGCAAGAGAAGAGAAGCCGTTGCGGCTTCTTTTTCTTTTATCTGCGGGTGGTTGCATTTTTTTCGTTATTATGCTATAATAAAACAGTTATTATTCTGTAGGAAAAGGTGTGTATATATGGAACAGGATATCGTAAAGAAGGAAAAAACCGAACAGACCGCAAAAGAAAAAATGGTCATCAACATTTATGATTTTGCCTCTGTGCTGGCGACGGCGCTGGTGGCGATCATGCTGATTTTTACTTTTTTGTTCCGTGTGGTCGGCGTTTCGGGCTCCTCCATGGTACCAACGCTTTACAACGGCGATTGGTTGATGGTTTCCGCAACGGACAAAAAACCGGCGTACGGGCAGGTGATCATCATCACGCAGCCGAACTGGTTTGACGAACCGATCGTCAAGCGCGTGATTGCGACAGAGGGCCAGACCGTGGACTTTGATTTCTCGCAGGGCAAGGTTTTTGTGGACGGTGTCGAACTGGATGAACCGTACATCAACAACCCGACAGTCAATCAGGAAGACGGTCCGGAATACCCGGTGACCGTTCCGGAAAACTGCGTGTTTGTCATGGGTGACAACCGGCAGAACTCCACGGACAGCCGCTCGGATAAAATCGGCTTTATCAATGAAAACTATATTCTCGGTGTCGTCAAGGTGCGTCCGTTCAACGCGCCGAAACGCGATGAATTCTACAGCACGGAGCAAGGCAAGTTCAAGCTCTATCCCGTGAGCGAATGGTTCATCAAGCAGGCAAAGCTGACACCGGTACAGCAAGGAGAAGACAATGCCTGATTTTCAGAAACAAACTGTACAATGGTTTCCGGGACATATGGCAAAGACACGGCGGCAGATCAAAGAGAGTCTGCCGCTTGTCGATTGTGTCACGGAGTTGCTGGATGCGCGTGTGCCGCTCGCCAGCCGCAATCCGGAGCTTGACACGCTGACGCAGCGAAAGCCGCGGATCGTTTTACTCAATAAGTGCGATATGGCCGACGAAGCGACCACACGGCAGTGGATCGACTGGTTTGCTTCGCACGGTCAAGCGGCGATTGCCGTCGACTGCCGCAGCGGCAAGGGACTGAACCTGTATCATCCGTTGGTGAAAAAGGTGCTGGCGGAAAAGATTCGCGCAAATGCGGAAAAGGGGATGGCCGGCAGGGCACTGCGCGTGATGGTGGTCGGCATCCCGAATACCGGCAAATCCTCGTTCATTAACCGCATGGCAAAAAAAAGCCGTGCTGTCGTTGCGGACCGTCCGGGTGTGACACGTCACAATCAGTGGTTTGCAATCGGCAACGGCATTGAGCTTTTGGATACGCCGGGCGTCCTGTGGCCGAAATTTGACGACCCGGAGGTCGGCAACAAGCTGGCGTTTATCGGCTCTGTAAAGGATGAAATCATGGACAGTGAGACGATGGCTTGCCGATTGCTTGAGGTCTTGAAAAAGGATTATGCACCGCTGCTGTGCGAACGGTATAAGCTGACGGCGGACGATCTTTTGACAGATGCCTATACGGTGCTCGAACACATTGGGCGAAAGCGCGGGATGCTGATGCGCGGCGGAGAAATCGACACGGAACGCGCGGCGATCATGTTGCTGGATGAATACCGCGCCGGCAAGCTGGGGCGCATTTCATTTGAAAAGCCGGAAGAATAATCGGATATAAAAAAGGAAGCTGGAAAGAAAAAGGAACACCGGACTGCGATTTGAAGTGCAGTCCGGTGCTTTTGGTTAGATTCACTTTTCCGTTGGTTCACTTTTCAGCAGGTCTTTAACAACTTCGCCGGCGATGATCAATCCCGCAACCGAAGGCACAAAAGCGATGCTGCCCGGCACCGGACGGCTGCCGTCGGCAGGTCTCGGTTGTTTGATCGGCGGTTCTTTGGAGTAGACAACCTTCAGATGCCGGATGCCGCGTTTTTTGAGCTCCAGCCGCATGATCCGGGCGAGGGGACATACGCTCGTTTTGGAAAGGTCCGCAACTTCGAATTGCGTCGGATCGAGCTTATTTCCGGCGCCCATGGAGGAGATGATCGGCGTGCCGGCTTCAGCCGCTGAGACGGCAAGCTGTATTTTTCCGCTGACCGTGTCGATGGCGTCGACAATGTAGTCATAAGCGGTAAAATCAAACCGCGCTGCGGTTTCCGGCAAAAAGAATTCATTGCGGACGTTGATATTGAGTGTCGGATTGATGTCCAACAGCCGTGCGCGCAGCACCTCGGTTTTCTGCTTGCCGATGGTGCTGTGCAGAGCGACAATCTGCCGATTGAGATTGGAGGGGCTTACAACATCGTTGTCAATCAGCTCGATGCTGCCGATGCCGCTGCGTACAAGGGCTTCCGCAGCAAAACCGCCGACGCCGCCGACGCCGAAGACGGCGACTTTTTTGCTTTGCAGACACCGGATGCCCGCGTCGCCGAGCAACAAAGCGGTGCGCTCAAAGAGTTCATTCATGGCGCTTTCCCTTTCCGAAGCCGAAAAAAATGAAGAGTGTTGCCGGTACCAGGCTGAGAACGAACGCCGCAAGTCCAAGCGGGTGCGTAGTATAATACGTCCAGAGTTTGCGGAATGCGTCCGGCTGCAGCAAGACCAGAAGGCCGACGATGACGGCGCCGATGGCAAAGACCAGCACGGCACCGGCAGCGGCGTCCTTTGCGACTTTTGCGAGCGGATGACGCTCCGCGGTTGCAAGGTCAACTGTTTTTTCAACGGCGGTGTTGATCAGCTCACTTGCGAGAACAAGAACACTGGCAATGACAATCAGCGCCCAGTCGGTGCGCGTAAGTACAAACCAGTCCGTCAGCAGCAGAAAACCGAGCATATAACAGACGCAGACAAGGTGAATGCGCATATTCCGCTCCGTCAGAATGGTATGAAAAATGCCGCGAAAGGCATAGCCGAAGCCTTTGAAAAGCTTAATGTAATGTTCCATAATTATTCTTCCACGGTGTAATAACTGCCGCTGCGCGTCAGACCAAGCTGTGTGAGGACGGCTTCTTCTTTTTCCCGCATCCGAACCAGCTCCAGACCGCCGGCCTCATGATCATAGCCGAGCAGGTGCAACATGGAATGGACCGTCAGAAAGGCGATCTCGCGGTCAAAGCTGTGGCCGTAAAGCTCCGCTTGCTTTTGTGCGTGTTCAATGGAGATCACAATGTCGCCGAGCATCTGCGCACCGGTATCGTTGTTGATGTCGTATACACCGTCGACGCCGAGCGGAAATGAAAGCACGTCAGTGCTGCGGTCCACATTCCGGTATTCTTTGTTGAGCGTGTGAATCTGTTCGTCGTCAACGATGGAAACGCTGATCTCTGCCGAGCCCTCAAATTGCTCATTGACAAGAACGGCGATGCAGCAGCGCCGGATCAGCATCCGGATACCGCGCGGAATTTTTTGTACGTTTTGCTGATTGCTGATAATTACTTTGACCTTGTCCTTCATTTTCTTCGTTTTGCCTCCTCAAATTTCTCATATGCCTTGATGATGTCCTGAACGAGCTTATGCCGAACCACATCGCGCTCCGAAAAGCGAACGGTTTCTATATCATTGACATTTTTCAGTATTTTCATAACTTCGACCAGACCGGAGTGTTTGCCGTCCGGCAGGTCGATCTGTGTGATATCGCCGGTGACGACGATCTTGGAATTGAAGCCAAGACGGGTCAGAAACATCTTCATCTGCTCCGGTGTTGTGTTCTGTGCTTCGTCAAGGATGATGAAGCTGTCGTCCAGCGTCCGGCCGCGCATATACGCGAGCGGGGCAACTTCAATATTGCCGCGTTCCTGATACCGCTGAAAGTTCTCTGCGCCGAGCATATCAAACAGCGCGTCATACAGCGGCCGCAGGTACGGGTCCACTTTCTGCTGCAGATCGCCGGGCAGAAAGCCGAGTTTTTCGCCGGCTTCTACCGCGGGGCGCGTCAGGATGATCCGGTTGACTTCCTTGGCACGGAACGCGTTGACCGCCATGGCGACCGCAAGGTAGGTTTTGCCGGTACCGGCAGGGCCGACACCGATGACGATGGTGTTTTTACGGATGGCGTCAAGATACTTTTTTTGACCGAGTGTTTTGGCCTTGATCGGTTTTCCTTTTGCAGTAACGCAGACGATGTCGCTGCCGATGGCATTCAGTTTGCTGTCGCCGCCGTCATTGACAAGACCGATGACATACCGGACATTTTGTTCGTTGAGGGTCTCGCCCTTACGCAGCAAAAGCATCATCCCGTTGATTGCGCGTTCTGCTTTTGCTGTCGTTTCCTCGTCACCCTGGAGTTTGATCTCCGTGCCGCGGCAAACGGCTTTGACACCGAAAGCGGATTCGATCAGCTTCATGTTTTCATCAAAAGAACCGAACAGAGAAACGACAGTTTCCATACGGTCAACATTGACGATCCGTTCAAACAAAGACAACACCTCACGCTTATATAATCACAAATATTCTATCACATTCTTTTGGTTTTGTGAATAGCATTTTTGTTTTTATCAAAGAAAATTTTACGCAGAGATGTCGTTGCTGCCGCTGCGGTAGTCTGCTGCTGCCCGGTCCAGCGGACGGACGATGGCAAGCGGCGTCGATTGTGCGCCCTGCCCGAGGGGATTATCAGCAAAGACCGCCTTGCAGAACGCGTCGGAAAGCACATTGTCGCTTTTGCCGAGCACATCGACGCCGAGGTCATTCGCGTCAATGACAACGACAGCGCAGCCGATCTGCTGCGCGAGTGTGCTTGCAACGGCGTCGGGCTTGTCCGGCGCTTTCTTTGCATAGTGATTATAAGGAGGAATCGTGCAGTCGCATGGTCCGTCAATGGCGCGCGCCTTTGTGCCGGCGATTTTGTAAAACACACCGCGAATGCCGAACGGCTTCGTGACTGCACTGCACATGGCGGCAAACAGCATTCGCACCACACCGACCTCTTCCAGCGCGAGCTGCATGGTCCAGGGGGAGCCGAGACCGATGCCGTAGGGGGATTTGTAGACAAAGCGACAAAGCAACTTTGCAAGCTTTGACGGGTGAATATCTTTGATGTCATACGCCCGTCCCTGTGTAATGGCTACAACCTTTTCGCTGATAAACAGGCAGTCGATCGGTGTGACGTGTCCGACAACGTAGCGATCCATGAGGTCACTTAGGCAGTCGTTTTTCATGATGACATGGGTGCGGATCGGCAGACGTGCGAACGCACCGAACGGCGTTTTGATGGCCCGGGTCTTTCCGGGGTTCGGGTGATAGTTTTGTTCCATAATTTGCTCCTTCGGGTCGTATTCTATTAGTATGCGCCAAAGCAGCAAGGAGACATCATGGAAAGTTTTCTCAACCGATTCTATAGAATTGCACACCACATAAAAAACAACAGGGAATGTGGCGTGGCACATTCCCGTTGTATTTTTCAATCCAGCAGCGGCAACTGTTCGCCGCGCAGCGCGGCGTCAGTCGCTTCGATGGTGCGTTCAAACCGACAGACGATGGAGCGCGGCTTTTCCAGCGGTGCGTCGAGCGCCATCGGAATGAAAAAGATGTTGCGCACATTGAGCAGGTATGCAATGGATTTTGCAGAACCGGAAAGCGCGTCGTTGGTTGAAACGCCGAGCAGTACCGGACGGTTTGCACGCAACTGCGATTTGACGGCGAGCGTGACAGGCGTATCATAGATGCCGGCGGCAAGCTTGCCGAGTGTGTTGCCGGTACAGGGCGACACGACAAGCAGATCACAGAGCTTTTTCGGCCCGATCGGTTCCGCGTCGGTCAGGGTCAGAAGCGCCGCTTTTCCGGCGATCGACTCCATACGGCGGCGAAAATCTTCCGCTTTGCCGAAGCGGGTGTCGATGGTCGCCGCGTTGAATGAAAGCAGCGGCAGCAAATCATAGCCGGCGTCTTTGAGTGATTGCATTGCACTCATGGCGCGTGAAAGACAGCAAAACGAACCGGTTACGCCGTAACAAATGGTAGGGGTTATGAGGAATCACCTTCTTTCAAAAGCGGTTCAAGCATAGAAAATATGGTTTCGGCGCTGCGACGCGGTGTGAAGCGTCCGGGCAGCGCTGCGCCGCCCATATAGCAGGCGCCGAAATCTGCAGGGTCAGCACCGCCGGGCGCGGATGCGAGCTCAAGATATCGCACACCGGGTTTGCATCGGGCGGCGTCGTCGGAAGAAAACAGACGATGCGGGACGGTGTTGATGATGACGTCAAACTGTGGCAGCAGTTGCGACAGCGACGGATAGTCAGTCGTTTTGCAGCCGGAAAGCGCCGCTTTTGTACGCTGCACGTCGCTGCGCGCCGCGACGCAGACATCACAGTGCAGGGCAGTCAGCCGTGCTGCAAGCGCCGCGCCGATGCGTCCGTACCCAGTCAGGAGAACGTGTTGCTCCGATAGCAGCGCGTTGCAGGTTTCCAGCAGCAGCCGCAGCGCACCCTGTGCCGTGAGATGTGCGTTGCATTGTAAAAAGGATTCGCTGTCGGCGTAATCCAGAAAGCGGACACCACTCGACTGCAGCTGCTGTCGCTGCTGCAGAGAGAATCCGCCGCCGCAGACGGTCTGTTTCGGCTGCAGCGCGGAAAACAGGGCGTCGCAATCAACCGCCGGTGTTGTTCCGGCAACAGTTTTACGGTTGCGGCTGACCGGATAGGGGAGCAGCAAAAGCGAGCCGTGCTGCAGTGCGTCAAAGAAGCTGCCGTGCAAACGGTCGGCGTGTATCGCATGGAAACCGCGTTCCTGCAGCAAAAGTGAAAGCTGCAGTTGCCGCGCATCACTGCCGAGCAAAAGAATCTGATGATGCATGAACGTTCCTCCTTGTTTCAGTTTATGCCGGAAAAGAATTCCTGTGAATTTTGCAAAAAGGGTTGCCTTGTGGCTTAAATGTGATATAATATCTAAGATTATTGTTACGGATGCCGTCGTGCATCTTTGTGAGATCAGAAACGAGGTTACGGTTATGCAAAATATTGACAGTTTGTTGAAAGAAATCAAGCGCGTGCATTTTATCGGCATCGGCGGATCCGGCATGTGCCCGCTCGCGGAGATTCTGTTGTCCTGGGGCTATGAGATCACCGGCTCGGA
Source organism: Oscillospiraceae bacterium (assembly GCA_902772935.1). Lineage (GTDB taxonomy): Bacteria > Bacillota > Clostridia > Oscillospirales > Acutalibacteraceae > UBA6857. The sequence goes on along the minus strand of CACYCR010000126.1, from coordinate 995 downwards.
CAATAATCCCGGCGACAATATTGATCACCTGCGTTCTCTCGGCGTGAACGTCATTCTCGGTCAGAAAAAGGAAAACATCGAAGGTGCGCAGCTGATTGTTTATACGGCAGCCATTTTATCCGATAATGAAGAGCTTGTTGCCGCAAAAGCAAGCGGTATCCCTTGCGTGGAACGCGCGGTCCTTTTCGGAGCGATTTCTCGCAAATATCAGAACTGCATTGCTGTCTGCGGTACACACGGCAAAACGACTGTCACGTCAATGCTCACGCAGGTCATGGTTATGGCAGGGGAGGACCCGACGGTTGTGATTGGCGGTGTTCTTCCGCTGATCGGTGCGCATGGCCGCGCTGGCAAAAGTGAAATGATGGTTTGCGAAGCGTGCGAGTTCAACGACCATTATCTGGAACTGTCGCCTGATGTGTCGATCATCCTCAATGTGGACGAGGACCATTTGGAGTACTTCAAAAATCTCGATAACATCATTTCTTCTTTTCGCAAGTTTTCTTCACTGACCAGCCGCACGTTGATTTATAACGGCGACGATGAGAATACCTGCAAAGCCGTTGAAGGCGTCAACAAAGAAAAGATTACGTTCGGTCTGCGCATCGAAAATGATTACAGTGCAGCGAACATCACCTTCAATCGCGGCTCTTTTGCAGAGTTTGATGTTTTATACCGGGGTGCGCTGATGGCGCATCTGCGGCTGAATATTCCCGGTACACACAATATTCTGAACGCGCTTGCCGCCTTTGCCGCAGCGCAGCACGCAGGTGTTTCGGTTGCCGATTGCGAAACCGGGATCGCCGCCTTTTCCGGCGCCGGCCGTCGCTTTGAAATTCACGGCACCTTCCACGGCATTACCATTGCTGACGATTACGCGCACCATCCGAATGAACTGGAAGCGACGCTGACTGCGGCGATGAAGATGGGGTACCACAACGTCTGGGCGGTATTCCAGCCGTTCACGTATTCCCGCACGGCGCTGCTGTTTGATG
>CACYCR010000125.1 GCA_902772935.1 Oscillospiraceae bacterium | reverse complement strand
GGCCTGGCAGCATGAGATCAAAGAGATCATGGGCGGCATGGGTATCAATTCCATTGAAGCGCTGCGCGGCAACCGGCTGATGCTGCGTGGCGTCGGGCTGAATGAAAAAGAGCTGCAAATTCTCGGGATCGCCCACGCCGGCGAGTGAGGAGGCCAAAATGAAACGTGTTTATGTCAATGAGGAATGGTGCCTCGGCTGCCATCTGTGCGAATATAACTGCGCATTTGCCAACTCCGGCGAAGCGGACATGGCAGTTGCGCTAAAGGGCAAGCCGCTCTATCCGCGCATCCATATTGAAGAGGGCGACAAGATCTGCTACGCGGTTTCCTGCCGCCACTGCACGGACCCGCTTTGCGTCAAAAGCTGCATTGCCGCGGCGCTGCAAATCAACGACGGCGTGATCACTGTGGATCAAAGCCGGTGTGTCGGGTGTCTGACTTGCGTGCTGGTCTGTCCTTTCGGCGCGTTGGCGCCAAACGAAAACGGCGTGATGCAAAAGTGCGAACTGTGTCTGCAAAACACCTGCGGCGCACCCGCCTGCGTGCAGGGCTGCCCGAATCGGGCTATCGTTTATGAGGAAAGGAGCGCTGCCGAATGAAGCCCTATGTGATTCTCGGAAACGGCGTTGCGGCGGCACACTGTATCGAGGGTATCAGAAGTGTAGACAAAGAAACGCCCATCACGGTCGTTTCCGCGGAAACGCATCCGGTCTATTGCCGTCCGCTGATCTCCTATTATCTGGAAGGCAGAACGGAACCGGCGCGCATGAACTACCGCCCGGAAGACTTTTATGCAAAAAACAACTGCACGGTCCTTTACGGAAGAACAGCGACCGCCATGGACGCGGCGCAGAAAACGGTTGCGCTGGATGACGGCGGCGTATTGCCCTATACTGCGCTGTGTGTGGCAACGGGATCTTCGCCGTTTGTGCCGCCGACGGAAGGACTGGACAGCGTGGAGCAAAAGTTTACCTTCCTGACGCTTGACGATGCAATCGCATTGAAACAGGCGGCAACCGGAAAGAGCCGCGTTTTGATCGTCGGCGCGGGACTCATCGGACTGAAATGCGCCGAAGGACTGCGGCCGCTGGTGAAGGAGATCACCGTTTGCGACCTTGCGGATCGTGTGCTGTCGAGCATTCTGGACAACGACTGCGCCGCGCGGATGCAGGCCAGGCTGGAACAAAACGGCGTCCGTTTCTTGCTGTCGGACACCGCTGTTCGATATGAAAAAAACACCGCTTTGATGAAAAGCGGAAAGCAGGTTGATTTTGATCTGCTTGTGCTGGCTGTCGGTGTGCGCGCCAACACAACACTCATCAAGAATTGCGGCGGCAAAACGGAGCGCGGCATTTTGGTGGACGACCGGATGCAAACCTCGCTGCCGGACGTCTATGCCGCCGGCGACTGCACGCAGGGCATGGACGCTTCCATCGGGCAGCAAAGGGTGCTGGCCATTCTGCCGAACGCTTCGCTGCAGGGGCACTGCGCAGGAATCAACATGGCGGGCGGTGACGCCGTCTTCTCCAATGCGATTCCAATGAACGCGATCGGCTTTTTCGGCTTGCACGCGCTCAGCGCAGGCAGCGACTGCGGCGGCGAAGTCTATGAAGAAACAGACGAGCGGCATCTGAAAAGGCTCTTCAGCAAAGACAACCGCCTGACGGGGTATATGCTGATCGGCGATGTGGCGCGCGCAGGCATTTATACGTCTTTGATCCGGGAACAGACGCCGCTGGATACACTTGATTTTGAACGGCTCAAGCAAAGCCCGACCACAACTGCGTTCCCGCAGCGGGAACGCCGACACAAGTTTGGAGGTGCGGTCTGATGAAAAGAATTGATGCGTCCGGGCTGGATTTCAAAGCGCTGAACGAACAACTGCGGCAAGGTGAAACAGACTGCATGATAGAACACTGCTGCGGGCAGCGATTTCTTGCAGCGGGTATGGCAGACGTCAAACTGACAATCAGCGGCACGCCGGGCAACGCGCTCGGCGCCTATCTGAACGGCGCTGCAATCACAGTGGACGGCAACGCGCAGGATGCAGTGGGCGACACGATGAATGCCGGGCGGATTGTGATTTGCGGCAGTGTCGGCGACGCGGTCGGTTATGCCATGCGCGGCGGCGAGATTTTCGTGCGTCAGAACGCAGGTTACCGCGCCGGCATCCACATGAAAGCGTACCGCGACAAGGTGCCGGCCATGGTGATCGGCGGTCGGACGGGAAGCTTTCTCGGAGAATACCAGGCAGGCGGCGTCATCGTTGTACTCGGTTTGCACACCGACGGAAAGCCGGTTGTCGGCAACTTTCCCTGCACAGGGCTGCACGGCGGCAAGGTGTTTTTGCGCGGCAGTCTCAGCGGTGTGCGTTTTCCGCCGCAAGTGACCGTTTCGCCCGCTGCACCGGAAGATCTTGCCGAAATCGAACCGCTGATCCAAACATTCTGCACGCTCTTTGCACAGGATGCGGCGGAGATTCTGAACGCACCCTTCACTGTGGTTACGCCCAATCACGAAAACCCGTTCCGGCAGATGTATGTCGCAAACTGAAAAGAATTCCCGCTATAAGAAACCGGCGGCAGCGCCTGATAAAACGCTGCCGCAATCATACTGTCTTGCGGTGTACAATCCCAATTAAGTATCCACCGCCTCCCAAAGGACGATTTCTTCCGCAGATTCCCGGCGTATACAAGATTCGGGATCAGAAAAGTCATCTTTTTTCGTGCAAGTCATGTTCATTCTGATCGCTTTCTTGTCTTGCTGCTTTATGCGTTTTTAACCCGTAAAAACGATATTCTGATGATTATAATTGGTCTGACACGATTGGTTCCGGTACCATGGCTGATTGGCCTATTTCTGATCATGGTACTTGTGCCTTGTATGTATTCCTATTGTTTACACGCAAAGAAAGGTCTGTGACCTGGCGTCAAAAGACAACCCACATACAAAACGAAACGCAGCGGGTGATGAAACCTGCTGCGTTTCCATTTTACAGGATTGCTGCTGCCGTTTAATACAGCGACCAGGCTTTGGCTTTCAGGATCAAATCATGGAACCAACCGATCACACGCTGAAAGATGTTGCCATCCACCACTACGCTGGCGTAAATCAGCAGCCCGCGACAAGTCACAAGCGCGCCGTTTTCTTCACGGTACGTGCCTCTGGTAATCTGAACCGCGTGCACTTTCACGCCCTTGCCGCATTCGATTTTCACGTTATCTGCTGTCACTGTTTCCGGCAGCTCATAGCCTTCGGCTGCAGACAGCTGATAGTGGATATTATAGGTGCGGCCGGCCTTGAGTTTACCGCTGTCCGGCGTACCTGCATAGTCGGAAACCGACACAGGCGCAGTTCTGTACGTACTGTAGACAACATTTCCGGATTTGATTTCAATCAGTTGTTCAACGTCCCATTTGGTCCGCCCGTCAATGTCGCTGTTGAGCCTGAGTGTGATGACGCCGGTTTCGTTTTGTGCAGCAGCGGGCAGCAGGCAAAAGCATAAAACCAGAACCGTCAGCAGAAGGCCGATGGTTCTTTTCAGCATAAAAAGCACTCCTTTCGAATCTGCTTGTACTATTATTATATATGCTGTTCTATGAAATGTCAAACGCGAAACCGGTGGCTTCGTGTTGTCCCTGCCGGTGTAGCCGAAAGAACCTCCGGCCAATACATAATCCTGAACGCGCCGTTGGTTTTGGAAATAATAAAAAGATGCTTTTGTTGCGGACGTTCCGTAACAAAAGCATCTTTGTTCTTATCAGCCTGTGTTCCCTCTGCTGTCGCGCCCGAAAGCGAACACAGAGGGATGCGGTTTGCGGTCGCGTTTATCCGATGCGGTGACCGTTTTTGATCTTGATGTTCGCAATTGCGATTTTCAGTGAACCGCTCATTGTGTCGCCGTCAAAGCTGACGTTAGCTTCAAAGCCCAGCTCTCTGCCGGCGGGCGTGAGCAGTTTACCCTTGCCCTTCAAACCGTTGTCGCCGATCTCGGTGATGGAATCAAACCGCAGTTTGACCTTTTCCAGTTGAGGAGGGAGTTTGATATCGACAGCATAATCACCGTTATTGTCTTCGATGGTGATAAAGACGTCGCCGCTGAATTTCAAAATCTGAATGTTGACAGAGCCTTGCCATTTGCCAATGCCGATCATAGGATTCTTCCTTTCTTTTGTTTTTTTTTATCATAGCTTTTTCATGACGACTTGTTGTTAAAAAAATGTAAACTTTAGTGCTTTGTTCTGATAAAGCACAAAATCAATTGACAGAAGCAGCTGAAGAAGATAAAATGGCTTTGTACGTAAGTCGGATTACGCAAAAACAACAGAAAAGAGGGTATCTATGACAAAGAGACAACTTTTGGATGAAGACGAGTTTCGCAGCTATGAGCTGAAATCAGACGAAACAAAAGTCAGCGCTCGTTCCCTGATGAAAGGCGCCGGACTGACGGACGAGCAGATCTATCGCCCGTTTATCGGCGTGTGCAACTCCTATTCCAACTTTTTCCCGGGTCACAGCAATCTTGATAAAATCGGCCAGGCGGTGAAGGACGGCATTCTGATGGGCGGCGGTACGCCCGTGGAGTTCGGCACGATCGGCGTATGCGACGGTATGATCATGGGAACGGACGGCATGAAATATTCGCTGCCGAGCCGGGAACTGATTGCCGACAGTGTGGAGACGATGGCAAAAGCGCACGTCTGTGATGCAATTGTGCTCGTCTGCGGATGCGATAAAATCATCCCGGGCATGATTATGGGCGCGCTGCGTCTGGATATTCCGTTTATTGTGGTCACAGCAGGCCCGATGCTGCCCGGCCATTACAACGGTAAACGGGTGGATGTGCAAAGCATTGCCGAATGCGCCGGACAGGTCATTGCCGGCACGCTGGACAGCGAGACCTATTGTGCCTATGAGGACGAGGTTTGCCCCACCTGCGGCTCCTGCCAGGGGATGTTCACAGCAAACTCCATGGCGTGTATGACCGAGGTGCTCGGGATCGCACTGCCGGGAACGGGTACGATTCCGGCGGTCAGTGCAAAACGCTATCATATGGCAAAACGCTCCGGTATGCGCGCGGTGGAGCTTGCAAAATACGACGTCAAGCCATCGACCTTCCTTACCAAAGAATCCTTCTTTAACGCAATCAAGCTCGTTATGATGCTCGGCTGCTCAACAAACACAGCGCTGCATCTGCCTGCGCTGGCGCATGAGATGGATATCGATATTACATTGAACGACTTTGACCGTATCGGTCGGGAAACGCCGCATCTGGTGAAGCTCTCGCCGTCCGGCCCGCATCTGATGGTGGATCTCGACAACGCCGGCGGTGTGTCCGCCGTAATCAAACAGGCCATTGATCAGGGCGTCCTTTGGGGCGAACAGGAGACGATCACCGGCAAAACGCTGGCACAGGTAACGGCAGACGCCGCGGTGCGTGACCGCACGGTCATTCGTCCGTTTGACGATCCGTATTCGCCCGAGGGCGGACTTGCGGTGCTCTACGGCAATCTTGCGCCGCTTGGCGCGGTGGTCAAAACAGCAGGCGTTGACCCGAACATGCTGGAACACAGCGGACCCGCAAAAGTGTTTAACAGTCATCAGGAGGCGCTGAATGCACTGATTTTCGGCGACATTGTGCCCGGCGACGTGATCGTGCTGCGTTATGAGGGCCCGAAGGGCGGCCCGGGCATGCAGGAGATGCTGATGCTCACGGCGCTGATGTGCGGCATGGGGATGGACAAGGACATTGCATTGGTTACAGACGGTCGGTTTTCGGGACTGTCCCGCGGCGGTGTCATCGGTCATGTATCACCGGAAGCGGCGCTCGGCGGCAACATTGCGCTGGTGGAAACCGGCGACATCGTTTCCTATTCCATTGCGAAGCGCACGATCACGCTGGAGGTCAGTGATGCGGTTCTGGAAAAACGCAGAGCTGCCCTTGTCCTGCCGGAATGCCCGGTCAAAAAGGGCTGGCTTGCGCGCTACGCCAAGCTGGTCGGCCCCGTTTCGGAAGGCGCCGTGCTGCAGTAACTGTGCAGCCGGCAGTTCTTCGCAGCGTCTGCGTATTCTGAGAAAACGAAAGAGTGCTGCAACCGAAGGCTTGTTTATGAACTGTAAAAACGCACTTTCCATTCTATTGACGCTGTGTCTGCTGGTTTCCGTATGCGGCGGCTGTGTCGGCGCTTCGCCGACGGTTTCCGATCTTGCCGTTCTTCATGAACCGGAATTCGGCGGCATCTATCTCGACATCACGATCGACGACTTCAACGCGCACGGCTTTGCGTACGGCGACAGCGTGAGTGTAACCTTTTCCAACGGTTACACCCTGACGGATCTTCCCTATTACAACGGGTATTATACGAAGACGGGTGAGCCGCTTGTGGTCGCGTATCCGGGCTATCCGCACGTCAAGGTCTGCATCAACAACGGCGACGATTTGTGGGAGATTGCGGACATAGAAGAGACCGCAACGGCGACCGTCTCTCTGCACGCACGGAGTACCTACCGGGCCATTCAGGACGCCCGGGATATCCACTATACCGACGAGAGATCGGATTATGACAGTGACGAAATCTTTGCCAACTTCCGCACCGTAAGTGCGGGTGCCATGAAGGAGAATGTCGTCTTCCGCGCCGCCTCGCCCTGCGACAATCAGCACAATCGCGCGACGTACGTGGACGCGCTGATCAAGAAGGCAAGGGTCCGCTGCATCATCAACCTCGCAGACAACGAAGAAAAAATCAACGGCTATCTCGCGCAGGAGACCTTCGCGTGCGCGTATTTCCGTTCCCTGTATGCACAAGGACAGGTTCTTCCACTGGCAATGAACATGAATTTTACCTCCGCGGAATTCCGCCGGAAAGCGGCGAAAGGGCTGACCGCCATGGCCGAAAACGACGGCCCGTTTCTCATCCACTGTACGGAAGGCAAGGACCGGACCGGCTTCATGTGCATGCTCGTCGAAGCGCTCTGCGGCGCGTCGTATCAGGAAATCGTGAACGACTATATGGTCACCTATGATAATTATTACGGCATCACCGCAGTGTCCGAAAAAGAAAAATACGATGTCATTGTCGAAAACGTGCTTGACCCGATGATCCAAAGTCTTACGGGAGATGACGGCGCGGACATCAAAACGGCCGATCTCTCCGCCTACGCGGCGCAGTATCTGCTTTCCGGCGGTATGCGTGAAGCGCAGATCGCAGCGCTGAAGGCGAAGCTCACAAAATAAGCAATAAAAAGTGAACCGCCCGTGCAGCACCTTCGGTGTGTGCGCGGGCTTTTTTCGGTTTCTTCTTGCATCCGGCGGGCGGACATGTTAGAATAGAAAAAAACAGCAATTGTTCTGTACAGGAGGCTGATCTGATGTTCTGTGATGACCGCATTCATTTTCTGAACACCGGAAACTCCGACGCCATTCTGCTCGAAAGCGCCGGCCGCTTCGCTCTGGTGGACGCGGGCGAAGACACCGACAATCCGCGCGGTCTGCCGTGGCTGGATCTGCCGGGCTATGAGCAGCGCGTGCTCGCATACCTCAAAGCGCACGCCGCAGATGACGCAGGGAACGTCCGTCTGGATTTCATTGTCGGCACACACAGTCACTCCGACCATCTCGGCGGTTTCGACACCCTGCTTGCCGACCCGGCAGTGACAGTCGGCCGCGCCTACCTGAAAGTGTATGACAGCAGCCGGATCAACGAACGGGAGATCCGCGACTGGGACAATCAGGAGGTCTATGATCAGACGATCGCCGCCCTGCGGGCAAGGCAGGTGCCAATCATCGCCGCGCCGGACAGTACACCGTTTGTCTTCGGCAATTTCAAGGTCACGCTCTTCAATACCGACGACCCGGTTCCCGACGGCAAGGTCGGCGAAAACGATCAGTCGCTCGGCGTTCTGCTTGAAAAAGGCGGCACCCGCATCTTCCTTGCCGGCGACATGGACGACTATACCGGCGATGAGACGCGCCTTGCGCCGCTGATCGGCAAAGTGGATCTGCTGAAGGTCGGCCATCACGGCTGTCAGGGCTCGAGCACACCGGCCTTCCTTCGCACCCTTTCGCCGAAGATCTGCGTCTTCACCACGGGCGTGTATGATCACAACGCGGAAACGCGCAAATCCATCCGGGTACTCTGCGCACCGCAGATGTATTTCACTGTACGGGAAAACGGCGTGCTTGCGTACATCGGCGACGGCGGCGAGATCTGCTGCCGCGGACAACTGCATGAAAAGGAGACTGCGATATGAACAACCGGCCCGTCGAACCGACCGGCAGAACGCCCGGCCTGAATCCGTTTTTGCCGTTTGATCTCTGCATTCCGGACGGCGAGCCGAAGGTCTTCGGCGACCGCGTTTATCTGTACGGTTCCCTGGACCGGACTGCCGGCTGCTATTGCAGTCACGCCTACCATGTCGTGTCCGCGCCGCTTTGCGACCTGACCGCCTGGGTGGATCACGGCGAAAGCTTTTCGTCCGCCGCCGTGCCGTGGTCGGACGCCGCGCTCTACGCCCCGGACGTGCTGCTTCACAAAGGAACGTACTACCTGTTTTTCTGCATGGCGGACGGCAGCGAGGGTGTGGCGCAAAGCGACGCCCCCGAAGGACCGTTTTCCAACCCGCGGCGCATCACCTGCGGCGGAGAACCGATCCGCGGCATCGACCCCTCCGTCCTCGCAGACAAGGGACACATTTATTACACCTGGGGACAGTTCGAACTGCAGATGGCCGAACTGAACGACGACCTTTGCTCCCTGCGGCCGGAGACCGTACACCGCGGCGTTTTGTCCAACGCGGACGGCCGCGAGGGCTTTCATGAGGGTTCGTCCCTGCGGAAGCTCGGCGATCACTACTGCCTGATCTACGCCTCGGAGTACACCGACGACGCGCCGCACCACGGCGCACGACCGACAAAGCTGGATTATGCCGTCAGCACAGACGTGTTCGGCCCCTATGAACGGCGCGGCACCGTGATCGACAACGACGGCTGCGATGAGGCGACCTGGAACAACCACGGCTCGATTGTAAAGCTCGGCGCACAGTGGTACGTGTTTTATCACGCGTCCTCCGAAAACAGCGTCTTTCTGCGCCGCGCACGGGCGGAACGCCTGCAGGTGGATGAAGCGCGCGGCGTCATTGAACAGGCCGCGCCGACCGCAAACGGCTTTGTGCGTCTGCTGCTGCCGCAGATGCTCACGTCACCGCTGCACGCCTGCCGGTTTTTCGGCGGCGCCTGGGCCAAAAAGACGGCGGACGGCCGCTTTGCCGCAGTCTGCAGCAAAAAAGGCGCCGGCTTCACGTTCAGCCCCGCCCGCTTTGCCGAAGGGAGGTACCGCCTGGCGCTGACCTATCGCTGCGACGCCGACGGCGGCATCCGGCTCTTTCTCGGCGACCGCGCCGCAGGTACCGCAGCACTTCCGGCATCGCCCGACGGCAGCGCCGCCCTGGTATTTTTTGCCGCGGCCGGAGATTTTCCGCTGCGCCTGCAAAGCACCGGCGACCGGCCCTGTACCGTTTTCCGCCTGCAGATTGATAAAACCGAAACCGTCTGAATCACCCGGAGGGCCCGCCGCTCTCCGGTTTTTTTTCGCACCGGGCGCCGAAATGCGCGCATTTTCGACAAAGCTATGATTGTTGTATACGGATTTTCCTTGCGCGGCAGCGGCTCTCTTGTGATTTTTCACAGAAAAACGCAAATTTTCTCTATCAAACGGCAATTGACTTTTCTTTGGACAAAGTTTACAATATAGATTGGATACCAATGGAAGTTTCGGTGGCATCCACAAAAGAAGAAAGGAGCAATCTTACTATGAAGATTCACCCCATCAAAAAGGCGTTATCGCTGGCATTGGTGCTGCTGCTTGCCTGCACCTGTCTGCCTATGGCGGTTAACGCTGCGGTCGATTCCAGTGCGTTTACCCCGACGGAAGATTTCTATCTGATTTCAGATACGAAATACAACCTCGCCCCGGGCATCACCGAGAACCGCATTATTACCAACAAGACCTCCGGCACACAGCAGGAGACCGTCTATGCTGTCACGGTCGATATGTCCGACACGTCGACCGCAGGCATCATGGCCGCGTATTCCAATTCTGCCGACAACCTGACGTGGAACATGACATCCGTCCGTCAGCAGGCGCAGTATGCGCAGCAGAAGACCGGCCGCAACGTCGTTGCCGCGTTCAACGCCGACATCTACAACATGCAGACCGGCGAACCGACCGGCCCGCTCGTGATCGACGGCCGCGTTCATAAGGCGGCGCTCGGCCACCCGTATTTCGGCATCACGAAAGACGGCAAACCCGTCATGGGCAACGAACTGACGCAGGAAGTGCTTGACACGCTGCAGCAGGCAGCCGGCGGCTTCTATATGCTGCTTGAAAACGGCGAGCGTACCCCGATCGCATCCTTGCACGACGATTATGTCGCCCCGCACACCGCTGTCGGTCTGAAGGCGGACGGCTCCCTCGTTCTCATGTGCGTCGACGGCCGGAACTACCCCGTGTCCAACAGCTGCGACAACTATGACCTGACGACGATCCTGCTCGGCCTCGGCTGCGTACAGGCGCTGAACTTCGACGGCGGCGGCTCCACCACCTACCTTGCGAAGTATGAAGGCGCCGAAGCGCTCACTCTTGCGAACCATCCGTCCGACTCCGTCGAACGTAAGGTTGCATCCTCCATTCTGGTTTATTCCAACGCGAGACCGTCCGGCGAATTCGACCATGCGTCCCTGTCGCCGAACAACACGCTTTACACACCGAACTCCACCGTACAGTTCACCGCCACAGGCGTTGACTCCGCCGGCGGCGCAGCAGCACTTCCGGCAGACGGTGCATTTGCCCTTGCCGACGACAGCGCTTCGCTCGGCACCATCTCCGAAGACGGCGAATTCATCGCCAACAACAATACCGGCGTTGTCACCGTCAACTATGTTTCCGGCGGCGCCGTGGTCGGCTCCACGAGCATCGAGATCGCCACGCCGGACGAGCTCTACATCCCCTCTGAGGAATTCTCCCTCGACTTTGACGAAACGACCAATTTCGGTCTTGTCGCAAAGAACGCCGGCAGAACGGTCGAACTGAAAGAAGACGACCTTGTGTGGTCCGCAGTCGACGCCGAAAATAACGATGTGACCTACGAGATTGGCGTATTCGAGGGTCTGATCTTCACCGCCAGAAGCGACGGCAGCGCGGAGGCCACCGTCACCGCAGCGTCCGCATACAACGCGGACGTGACTGCGTCCACCAAGGCGGTCATCGGCGCGGCGTCCGTCATGCTGTATGACTTCGAGTACACCACCGACGCAGAAGAAGCCGCAAACAGCGAAGGCAAGCTGCAGTGGATCCCGTCCTATGACCTGCCGATCTACAACAATAAAGACAAAACCGAGCACAACGGAATGTCGCACAGCCAGATGGCCGAAGTGTGGCGGCAGGAGGGCTATCCGCTTTACGGCTGGCCGAACGCTTCGCTTGACAAGAGCGCGATGCATGCCAGAATCGTCTCCCGTGACGACGAAGGCGAACAGGTCCGCTTCGGCGACCACGCCCTGCGTATGGACGTCGACTTCTCTACCTATAACGGAGATAGAAACTCCAACAACTATGTACGTGTGACCTCTCCGGAATATCGGTTTGAAGGCTCGCCGAAGAAGATGAGCGCATGGGTCTATGTTCCGGAAGGCATGGCCAACTTCTGCATGTACCTCAACCTGTGCAACAAGGATGGAGGCATCACGTATGCGCCGATTTCCACGATGAATGGCTCTGCCGCCGAAAACTGGGTCGGCTGGAAGTATGTGGAAATTGACCTGTCGACGCCCGTGAGCGGCAGCTCAAACATCAGCCCGACCAGCTATCCCTACGGCTTCTATCAGGGCTGCGGCGTGTTCTGGGTCTCCTTCCAGCCCGGTATCCCCAACGGTACCAGATCTGCCAGCACGGTCTATATTGACAACATTCAGCTCATCTATTCCTCCAACACCGACGACACCAAGAACCCCGAAGTGACCTCCATCACCTATGATACGCCGGCCGCACCGGAAGAATTCGTGAACAACAAAACGGTTCTTGATAACAACACCGTCACCTTCCGCGCCTCCTATAAGGATGCAGATGACAAGTACATGACCGGCATCGACGCGTCCAAGGTCTCCATGGCCATCGACGGCGTGGACGTCACCGACAAGTGCTTCATCAACGAAGGCGACGAACAGATCTATCTCTATGACGCCCAGCTCAATGACGGCGTTCACAGCGTTTCCGTCACCGTCTATGATAACTTCGGCAACAAGACCACCGAAACGAGATATTTCACCGTTGACGCCGAAGCACCCGCAACCGCAGAACTTGTTGCAGAGCAGGAAGCCCCGGTCCTCGGCGGCACCTACAGCCTCGGCATCAAAGCGGCTAACGCATCTGACGTTGCCGGCGCGGACATCGCTGTCCACACCTTCGCCGCGTTCACCTATTTCTATGACGACGTGACGGTCGTTCCGGCAGACGGCTACAAGCTGGTCGGCGAACCGAAGTACGACAGCACGAACGCCATCATCAGCTTCCAGCTTGAAAAAGACGGCAGCGCCGTGCCGGAAGACGGCATCATTGCGCACATCGTCTATAACATCCCGTCCAACGTCCGTTCCGACAGCATCGCGGTCCGCTTCCGTGTGGACAAGGGCCAGATCAACTATGTGAGCGACAAGGACGAGAAGTACCTCGGCTCCTTCGGCGGTTCGGTTTCGACCGAATGCATTGCGCCGCTGGTGCTGACCTCCGAGACCTTCCTGGTCGGTCAGGGCGGCAACTTCATCGTCACGGACGCCGAAGGCAACCCGGTTGCCGGTGCAAAGATTGTCTTTGATAACGGCAATGCTGTTTCTGAAGACGTCACTGATGAAAACGGTAAACTTTACACTGAAGCGTTTAAAGACGCCGTTCAAAAATTCACCGTCCGCGCTGAAAAAGACGGCCTGATCTCCTTCTACTACACCACACAGAGCTATGCCTCTGCCGGCGTGGAAGACGGCGCACCGACCTACATCGTGCTCAACGGCGCACAGGACGGTTCATCCATGATCAACCTCTCCTGGCTTGCGAGCCCCGCAGCCACAGCCGATGCAGCCATCGTCAAATATGCCGCCAAGGCGGACTATGACGAGAACGGCGAAGACGCGCTGCAGACCGTGACCGGTACCAGCCGTCTGGAAGAACTTTCCTCCACCGCCGACATCAACACCAACTATGCGGTCCGCTTCAATAAGGCTGTGGTATCCGGTCTGAAAGCGAACACCGAATATGTCTACATGGTCGGCGACGGCAACATCATGTCCGACCTGCGCACCTTCACCACCGGCAAGAAGAATGTTGACACCGACTTCTTCATCATCGGCGATATGCAGGATCCCGACACCACGAACCTTGACGCGATCCTTGATGCGCTGCAGAAGTCGAACGTGCCTTATGCCTTCGGCATTCAGACCGGCGACGCCGTGGACAACGGCGGTCAGTACAAATGGTTTGAAAACGTCGGTTCGATTTTCTCCAAGGGTTATCTGAGCACCCGCCCGATTCTCCACGTCCTCGGCAACCACGAGTACTACGGCGATTTCAGCGGTGAAAACTCCGCCGACTTCTTCGGCATGGAGGCCGTGAACAACGAAGCACCGCTTGCGTACAGCGCAACCTACGGCAACGTTTACACCGCTGTCATCAACTATGCAGACAGCAGTGCCGCAAATTACACCAAGGCCATTGACTGGGTCAAGGCTGACGCTGCGAAGAGCAACGCGCAGTGGAAAGTGCTTGCACTTCACCAGCCGCCGTATTACACCAATCCGGGCGGCAGCAACGACATCGTCAACGAACTGATTCCGCCGATGGTTGACGAGCTCGGCATCGACTTCGTCTTCTCCGGCCACGACCACTCTTATGCACGCACCGAACCCGTCACTGACGGCAAGGTCGACACCGAGAACGGCGCCGTGTATTACATCTGCGGTTCCACCGGTGAAAAATCCTATCAGGTCGTCGAGACAGCGGGCTTCCCGTACGCATTTGTCCGCGGCAGCCAGGCAGTCGAAGGCGAATATGACGCCATCTACATGACCGCGCACACCACAGACAAGGAATTCACAATCGAGACGCACAACGTCTTGGTCGCCGGCGACGGCACCTACACCGATGAGATCATCGACACCTACACCATGACAAAGCCGGCAAACTGCGACGTTGACGGTCACGACTTCGTCTATGCAGACGATACGCTGACCTGCAGCAGATGCGGCTACAGCAAACCGCTCGGCACCTACACCGGCTTTGCGACAGACGAAGCGACCGGAAAGACCCGCTACTTCATCAACGGCGAGACCCAGACCGGCTGGCTCTTCCACGGTGAAGACGTCTACTACTTCGAAGAAGACGGCACAGCGATCTCCGGCGGCAAGCACACCATCAACGGCATCGAGTATGAATTCACCGAAGACGGCCGCCAGGCAAAGGTTGCTTTCGTTGTGGTACCGGAAGGCTACACCAGAGGCTACTGGGGCGACGGTTACATCACCGGCTGGACCGAGATCGACGGCAAGACCTATCACTTCGTCGCCAGTCCGACGCAGCCCGGCAAGATGCTGACCGGCAACGTCATGATCCAGAACTACAACGGCCAGGGCATCGTTTACCACTTTGCACCGGACGGCCACCTGCTCGATTACGTCTGGGTCGAAGAAGAAGGCGGCAAGCGCTACTACTGGGCACAGACCCCGCAGACCGGCTGGGTCACCATCGACGGCAAACAGTATTACTTCGATCCGGGCACGGCCCTCATGCAGACCGGCGTGGTCACCATTGACAACGAAACCTATTCGTTCGGCGACGACGGCGTGCTGATCCACAAGGGCCTGCACGAAGATACCGACGGCGACCATCTGTGCGACACCTGCGGCGAATACATCGGCTCCGCACCGTCGTTCCTGTCCCGCTTCCTGCGTATCTTCTACAGCCTGATCGCAAGAATCCGCGCATGCATCCACACCATCACAGCGAAAATTTTCCCGCACTAAGTTCACAGAACTCCTGCCGGGGCCCGTTCATCGGGTCCCGGTATCAGCTTGTCGAAAAAGGATTTTTCGGCAAGCTGGCAGACGTCGAGAAAGACGATCAGAAGGTGCGTTCTCGCCCCGAAGCTGTACGATGGTACCGCGAGAGGGCGAGAACGCGCCTAATTTGCAATTATAATCAACAAACCATTTCTATTTGTCGAAACATAAATGGTTTGCGTCCAATCAAAAAGACCACTTGCATGACCCACTTTTGGCATTGCAAATGGTCTGGCGACTTTATCGACCGTCTGTTGCCGGGGCCCGTCCGTCGGGTCCCGGTATTTTTTACCGGAAACGACGGCAAGGCAATTGACAAACCCCCATACACATGATACACTTAAACTGACAACAGAGATGCTTCGCCCCCAAAAAAAGGGCTGCGTTGCATTCCCATCAGTGGGGAGCAGCGCCTTGCGATGTGGCGTCTACGGCGTATGAGCGTCCGCGACCATCATTCCGCATTTTTCTTGCGCTCGCCGCGCGGGCCTTACTTTTCTTTTCGAAAAAAGAAAAGTAAGCAAAAGAAAACCTGTATCTTTTTCGCTGCCAAACATTTTTACAGAAAGTGGTTCAAGTATGACGAAACCGAAACCCTTCAACACCCAAAACCTCGGCACGGGCTTTTTGTATTTTTATGTCCATTTTGTCACGGAAGTGGTCTGCTTCTTCGTGCTGGCACGCTATACGGAAAGCGCCCCCGTCGCATGGCTGATTTCCTTCGCCTACGACCTGCTGGCCTTCACACCACAAAGCCTGTTCGGGTACCTCAGCGACAAATGCAAAAAATGCTCCTTCGGCGTGGCCGGCCTTGTCCTGCTCGGCGCAGCACTGGTTCTGCAGGCGCATACGCCGTGGCCGTTTTTGTCCCTCACGGTCGTCTGTATCGGCAACGCCTTCACCCATGTGAACGGCGCAGAGGTGACCCTGCGCACCGCAAACGGCAGCCTTTCGCACAGCGCAATCTTTGTCTCCGGCGGCTCGTTCGGCGTCGTGACGGGCAAACTGCTTGCCGCAGCGGGTACGCCGTACTGGCTGTTGCTGATTCTGGTCGTCTCGGCCGTTCCGTTTGCGATCCTCGCGCAAATGTACCTCAAAGACAGCGCCGCAGCCTACGACGCTGTCCCCTGCCGCGCCTTCCGCTATCACAACCCGAAAATCGGCAAGGGACTCATCATCCTGCTGTCGGTGATCGTCGTCATCGTGCGCGGCTATATGGCCTACGGCATCCCGATCTCCTGGCGAAAAACAACACTGCAGACCATTCTGCTCTTCACCTTCATGGGCGTCGGCAAAGCGCTCGGCGGCGTTCTGGCCGACCTTTTCGGCGTGAAAAAGCTGGCGCTCGGCAGCATCGCGGCGGCACTGCCGTTTCTGCTCTTCGGCGACAACCACATGATCGTTTCCCTTGTCGGCGTCATGTTCTTCAGCATGACCATGTCCGTCACGCTCGCAGTTCTTGTTTCGGTGCTGCCGAAAGCGCCGGGGCTTGCGTTCGGCTTCACAACGATCGGTCTGTTCCTTGGCGTCGTGCCGGTGTGCTTTGTCAAAATCACCGGTCTTGCGGCAAACTGCATCATGCTCTCGGTGTTGACCATCGTCTGCCTCGCCTGTATGTTGATCTCGATCAGAAAGGATGAACCCCATGAACGACTGGTATGAACTCATCAACTCCGCGCTGCTCAATCATATCAAAACGCCGCTGTTTGCCCTTGCGGTACTCTTTGTCGTAATTGCAGCGCTGACGATCGCATTTGCGGTCCACGAGATCCGTCATGATCTTTGAGCGCGTCTTTTTCAGCATGCTGACCGCGCTGGCGCTGACAATCGTTCTGGAGGCGGCGCTTGCGTTTCTGCTCGGTGTGCGCGCGTGGTACGGGCAGGGCGTAGTTCTGTTGGTGAACGTCATCACGAACCCGCTGCTCAACGCGATTCTGACGGTGGTTTCCTTTTACATCTCCCCGGCGGCGTACTTCTGGTTTCTGGTGCCGCTCGAGATCCTCATCGTCTTTGCCGAAGGGCGGCTGTTCAAAAGCACCCTGACCCTGCGGCAAAACCCGTATCTGTTTTCCCTGGTGTTAAACGCAGGATCCTACCTGCTCGGCAGCGGGATCCTGAAACTCATAGATCTTTTACGATAGGAGAGATTGCCATGAAAAAATGTACCGCGCTTGCACTCATACTGATGCTGCTGTTCGCGCTGCAGTTCGCCGCGTTCGCCGATCTCGACGAAGGCGATTTCGAAGACTGGTACGTCCGCTGCGGCACCGCCGGCTATGCCTTTGTCGACCAACCGTATTACGGGATCGACGAGAACACCGATCTGCACGATTTCCTTGAACCCGGTACAAAGCTCCGCGTCCACAGCTACGACAGCACCGAAAAGACGTATCTGCTTGTGGTCGATGACGACCATCACGAAACCAAGGGGAGCGGCTTTGTTTATGTCACCGAAGCGCAGCTGAACAAGTATTTCGTCGGTGAAAAAAAGGCAGTGCGCGCCGAAAACGGCACAAAGCTGTCCAGACCGGTCGATTGTACGGTCACCCCGGACGTCGGCGTCATTTTGCGGCAGGGTCCGGCAACGACCTATCCGTCCTTCCGCACGGTGCCGAAGGGAACAAAGCTGACCTATCAGTACACCCTCGCCTACGGCGGCCGCAACTGGGCGTACACGACCTACAAAGGCACAAACGGCTGGGTCTGCATTGATTACACGGCACCGGTCACAACAACAGCCCCGACAACGACTGAAGCCACAACGACAACAGCGCCGACAACGACCGAAACAACTGTAAACAGCACGACGTTCATGATAACAACCACTACTACGGCGGCACCCAAAACGAGCACCGCCCCGGCGGAGCCTGACGAACCCGCAGACGCGGCGGACGGCTTTTTCAGCAACACAAAGACGGTGGTCGTGGTCTGCTGCCTTTGCGCGGTGGCGCTGGCGCTTTCGGCGACGGTGATTTTACTGATTGTGAAACGGAAAAAGAACGGGTAACGTACCCGAAGAGGCAAAAGGAGGTCTTCCCATGAAAAAATGCACAGCGATTCTTCTCACGCTGGTTTTACTGCTCGGTCTGTCCGTCACAGCCTTCGCCGACCTCGGCGAGCCGGAATTTGACGACTGGTACGTTGTCTGCGGTCCGCGCGGCTACGACTATTCCTATACGGAAAGCGACATCATGGGCGAACCGAGGACTTACCGCGGCCATATTGAGCCGGGCATCCGCTTCATGGTGTTTGAATACATTGAGTCGGACGGCGCGTATCGGCTGATTCTGGAGGACAGCCAAAAAGAAGCGGCGAAAATTGATTCGTTTGTATACCTGCCGAGCAGCGATCTCGACAGGAGCTTTCTCAGCGAAAACAAAGTCGTGCAGAAGGAAACCGGAAAAATGCTGGATGACGAAGTGACCGCTGTGGTTACCCCGGACGTCGGTGTGATTCTGCGGCAGGGTCCGGCGCGGACGTATAAATCGTACCGCACCATTCCGAAGAACACGCAGCTGACTTATCAGTACACCTATGCGTACGGCGGCTACACCTGGGGCTACACGTCCTATAAGGGCACGTCCGGCTGGTGCGCGATTGACTACACAGAGAAGGTTGTTCCGACGACGGAAACCACAACCGAGACCACCACACAGCCAACGAGTGAAAGCACCGTCGCCGACACGACGGCCGCGATTGCAACGGTACCCACGACCGACACCCTCCCGACGGAAAGCGATAAAAACCGGGATCAGCCGATCGGCTTTTTCAGCGACACGAAGACCGTGATCGTGGTCTGCTGCCTTTGCGCGGTGATTTTGGCGCTGACGGCGGTGGTGGTTCTTCTGATCGTGAAGCGCAAAAAGGAGACGCCGACCGACCCGACCGACCCGAACATGGGCAACTATGATCCGAACAATGGATACGACGACATGAACGGCACGGATCTGCCGCCGTATGATACGCCGCCGGTTTACGACGATGCAGGTGCGGAGACGTCTGACGCGTTTACCGGGTACGAGGGTTTTGACGCCCCCGATCCGTACGGCGGTGAAGCAGCGCCGGATACGGACATACCGGATCCGTTTGCGGATCTGGACGCCTTTGACGATCCGGACATCTTCAGCAATCCATAACACCGTTTCAGCGGCGCGCTTGCGCATACAATTTACGGCGGTTACCGCTGCCGCCCTCTTCCTTTCGCGGCGCAAACAAAAAAGATGCCGCAGACCTTCGTCGCGACATCAATTCCGAATTCCGAATTTCATTTGCGCTCGCCGCGCAGGCGATACTTTTTCCTGGCAAGAAAAAGTATCCAAAAAGAACCTGTAGCGAGTTGCGCTGTTCGTCCCTGAAACGGTACACCGGTTTTCTTTTGCTAACTTTTCCTTTCCAAAAGAAAAGTTAGTGTTCGCGCATCCATGCGCGGATCTTTTGAAAGTCCGCCAGGGCATCCGCTTTCTGCGCCGGGTTGCGCAGCAGCGCCGCCGGGTGAAACGTCCCCATAAACGTCATCTGCCCTTTCGCAATCATTTCCCCGTGCTGCTTCGTCACCCGAAAATCCGGCGAAATCAGCCGCTGCGCCGCAATGCGGCCCAGACACACAATCAACTGCGGCCGGATCAGCTTCACCTGACTGCGCAGCCACGGCAAACACGCTTCCGTCTCCTCCGGCTTCGGGTCCCGGTTCTGCGGCGGCCGACATTTCACCATATTCGCAATGTAAATGTTCTTCTCCCGGTCAAGATCAATCAGTGACAAATATTGATCCAATAATTGCCCGCTCTTGCCGACGAACGGCTTGCCCTGCAAATCTTCCTGCATGCCCGGGCCCTCGCCGACAAACATGATTTTTGCGTCCGGTACGCCCGTACCAAACACAAGATTCGTCCGTCCCGTACAAAGCGGACATTGCTCACATTGTCCGCACGCACGCTCCAACGCGGCAAGATCGTGTTCCATTTTGCCGTCTCCCTTCAGAAAAAAAGCGCCGGGGCCATCCCCCGGCGCTTGCATGTTTAAGGATTGTTATACGGATGCTGGGGCGCTTCCGCAAATTCCGTTTCGGTGAACCGTGCCGTCACATCCGGCTGTTCGTCCGGGAACTCCTTGAGGATCTCGCTCGATTTCTTCGCGCGATCCGCACGCTCCATATCCACAAGCTGCTGCAGCAGCCGCACCGCTTCGGAAAGGCCGAAGAGAATCACAGAAAAGATCGCACCGACCAGGACGCTTGCAATGAACCAGACATATTCCAGACTGTCCGCAAAGCTTGCCACAACAAAGCCGACAATGATACCCAGCGTCAGCATGGCCACCGCGGCAATGTTCAATGCCTTGGCATAGCCGTTGCGCGTCGGCATTCCAACGCCATTCGACGCATCAATCAGCGCGTCATATTCTTCATCCGTTACAACGATCGGCGCGGCATTCTTCTTGCCCTTTTTCTGCGAGACAAGACCCCACTGGGTCAGGTCTGCCGCCTTCCGGCGATAATACTCTTCGCGCTGCTGCTGTTTCAGTTCCTGCAGTTTCTTTTCGACTTGGTCGATCATGGAATCCCTCCGCGTATACAAATTCGGCAATGCCGCAGAATCTGCGGCATTGCGGTTTCTTCTGACAATTAATAATCTTTCGGACGCTGATAGAAGAAGTCGCCGACGCCCTTACCGGTGATGATGTTCAGAAGAACCTTCTTGATGCTGTCAAGCTTGCTCTTGATGGTGTTAATGAGCTTTTTGAAGAACTTCGCAAAGCCGGTGATGTCTGCGCCATCATCGTTTGCGTTCGGTTCCTGCAGGCACTTTTTCGTCGCGTCATTCAGCGGCTGGTTGTAACCGCCGGAATTGCGCAGCACGTTCTCCCAGCCTTCCTGCGTACCGTTGTAAACAACCACCTGCAGATTGGAGCAGCCGTTAAACGCCGCTTCGCCGATTGTTGCGATCGACGCGGGCACCGACACCGCGTACAGACCGGTGCAGCCGTAGAACGCTCTCTTACCGATGGTGGACAGGCCGTTCGGCAGTGTCACCGACAGCAGCGCCGTGCAGCCGTTGAACGCGTTCGCGTCGATGGACTGCAGCGCAATGCCTTCTGCAAAGGAGATTGTCGAAAGCATGCTGTCGCCGAGGAACGCCGCTTCGCCGAGATGATTCAGCGACGCCGGCAGGCCGATGTAATCCAGCGAGCCGCATTCCGCAAAAGCGTATTTGCCGATCGAGGTCACACCTGCGGGCAGGTTGCAGCCGGCAAGACCGTCCATGCCGCGGAAGGCATAGTCGTCGATTGCTTTATAGTTCGCTGGCAGGGCCATCACATCGGGAATGACGGTCTCCGGGTTCAGCAGACCGGTCACGGTATCCAGCAGACCCGCGGGTTCTTCTTTCTTTGCGGCTTTGATGCTCTCAATGCCTTTGGTCTTCGCGGTTTCAAGCGTTTTGGCGTCCGTCGCTGCTTCAACCGCCGTGATCGCGGCTGCGAGCGCTGCCTTCGTCTTCGGGCCGCCGCCTCTGGCTTCCTTCTTCAGGTCTTCCTTCGCGCTGAGGATCGCGGCTGCAAGCGCGCGTTCTTCCGTCGTACGGTTCATTTCCGCCGTGGTCATGAACTTCACAAGCTTTGCGGTACCGTTGAACGCATCCGCGCCGATCTTTGTCAGGCCGGCGGGCAGATTGATCTCGCTGAGCATGAAGCAGTTTTTGAACGTACCTTCTTCAATCCGGGTGATGCTGTCCGAAAGCCGCACAGCCGGCAGGCTGCGGCAGTTCTCAAACGCATACGCGCCGATGGATGTGATCCCGCTCAGATCGGAGATGACCGGAACGGACGGCAGACCGGTATCTTCTGCCGGTTCTGTTTCCGTGCCTTCTCCCGGCTCTTCCGGCGCAAGGTTGATCTCGTTGAGATTGATGCAGCCCTTGAACGCTTTTTCGCCGATGGCGGTGATGTTTTCATGCAGCCAGACCTTTTCAAGTCCTTCGCTGGCAACAAACGCAGATGCAGGGATTGCGGTCATACCGGTCGCCTTGCTGAAGTCAACGGTGCCGAGTTTATCGGTACCCGCAAACGCGTTCACGCCGATGGATGTCAGCGACGCCGGCATCACCAGATTCTTCAGGTTGCGGCAGCCGTAGAACGCGCCTTCGCCGATGCTGGTTATCGAATCGGAAAGGGTCAGGTTGAACAGACCGGAGCAGTCACGGAACGCTTCCTTCGGAATCTCGGTGACCTTGGTCTTGCTCAGGTCCATTTTGGAATATAGACCGCTGCAGCCGTAGAACGCGCGTTCGCCGATCGTGGTCAGGTTTTCACCGAGGTCGATCGCTTCCAGTGCGGTGCAGCCGGCAAACGCTTCCTTGCCGATGGACACAACGTCCTTGTCCGCAACAACAGCGCGCAGCTTGGACAGACCGTAGAAGCCTCTGTCGCTGATGGCGGTGACGCCTTCTTCGATCTTGACGCCGACGATCTCATTGACAAAGCTCGTATAGTTTTCCGGCGCTGTGATTGCACCGTTGCCGGAAATGGTCAGGATGCCCGCTTCGGACAGCGCCCAGTTGACGCCGTCGCCGCAGGTGCCTCTTTGCGGAACTGCCGCAAAAGCACCCGTTGCCGTCAACGCAAGCAGCAAAACGAATGTGAGCAGAAACAATGCATATTTTTTATGTTTCATTCGAAAAACCTCCATTCAAGATTTCTTCATAATGTATCTTATCATTTTTTTGTCCGCTTGTCAAGCGGCACGCAGGGAACAGCACCCGGTTTCGCGTACAAAAATCAAGCTGCCGATACAGCAGGTTCGCCAAAAAGTCGACATTCGTCCGCCGGTTGGAAAAACCCGAACGCAGCATTGCGAAAAAGGCTTGCAACGATGTGTCCGGCATGCTATAATAAAAGAAAAACAGGAGGCGATTTCTCATGAGCAAGATCCGATTCTTTCCCCTGCGCGCATTCGCTTTGGTCTTTGCCGTTGTCATTGCCCTTGTATTCGGCAAAGTCGGCGGCGAATCCTTCGACATCCGGGACCCCGAAGCCTGCAAGCTGCATTTCACCATCCTGTCCGACGTCCATGTGGAAACAAACAACTGGAAACGTTATCCCGCGTTTACGCAAGGATTGCAGAATGTGACAAAATGCAAAAGCGGCAACGATCTGATCCTCTTCCTCGGCGACAGTGTCATGAACGGCCAGTATCTGGAAAACACGATTTTCCACGGGCTGACGGCGCTGTTCATGCGCGGTGAAACAATTCTGCCCGTGCTGGGTAACCATGACGCCGGCAACGGCAGCGGCGACCCCGCAAAGATTCTGAACCGCTGGTACCGGTTCACGGACGCCTTCTTCGACATCCAACTGGAGCACCCCTATTACTACCGGGTCATCAACGGCTATTATTTCATCATTCTCGGCTCGGAGACCGACCAAACGCAGGAATGCGTTTATTCCGACGCGCAGCTCGACTGGCTGGAGGATACGCTTGCACTGGCCGCCGAAAGCGGCAAACCCGCCTTTGTGATCGCGCACTTCCCGCTGCACTGGTCCAAGGATCAGAATTATCAGACGACCTGGCGGCCGCTGCAGATTTTGCAGAACTACTATCGTGAACACGACCTGTTCTTCCTGTGCGGTCATCACCACACCCCGCTGCAGCGCGACCAGTCGTTCCGCTTCCAGAACGGCATTCCCCAGATTTATGCGCCGTCGCTCTCGCGGCTGTCCGACGTGGAACCCCATGATATGACCGAAAAGACCGGCGAAGGCATCGTCGTGGAATTATACGAAGACAGCCTGGTGGTGCGCGGACGCAACTTCGTGCGCAGCGCCTGGGTGTTTGACGACGATGGAACCGTGTGCGAACGCACCTATTCGCTGCAGTATCCGATCACGGATTGATGTTCAAAACACCAAAAATGAGCAAGGGACAACCTTGCTCATTTTTTATTGCGGGAATGCCTTTGCGCCGCGTTATGCATCGTCGGTGCGCCGGTCGGTCCGGTTCGCGTGAAAGACCGCTCTGCGGTGGGCGTGCAGACTGCGCAGGCGGGCAGGGCCGCGCGGGTCCCAGTCGCCGGCAGGCGCCGCGGTGACGCCGCAGGCTTCAAGCGCCGGCAGCATCGCCTTTGCCCGTTCGGTAAAGGATTTGTAATCCAGCAGCGCCGGCGCCGTCCAGCCGCGTTCCGCGACCGCCATCAGCCGCGGGAACATCATGTAGCAAAAGCGGTCGAAGTCCCGGACGAATTCCGTCCAGAGCGGCGCCTCCACGCCGATAATGTTGTTCCTGCCCTCCGCGGTCAGGCCCTTGCGCATCGGGTCAAAGGTATAGGTCTTTTTCAGCGGCGTCATGCCGTAGGGATAATCGAGATAGTAATGGAAGAAATCCTCCTCAATGACCTTGCCGCCGCTGTTCGCGCGGCGCACGCAGTCGTTCGCCTTGTCCATCCAGTTGCACACCACAACGTCGTTGTCGAGCGTGCCGCTTTTGAGGCTCTCGTTCCAGGTGACGGCGCGTTTGCCCTTTGTTTTGAGGTACGCGGCCACGCGGTTGGTGAAGTACCCCTGCAGCTGTTCAAAGCCGGACAGCCCCTCTGCCCGCAGCCGTGCCTTACATTTTTCGCAGTCCGCCCAGCGCAGCTTCGGCGCTTCGTCGCCGCCGATATGGAACAGCTCGCCGGGGAAGAGGTCGCAAACCTCGTCCAGAATCCGGAAGACCGTCTCAAACGTCTCCTCATTGCCGGCGCAGAGAATGTCCTTGTGAATGCCGATCTTTGTCGAAACAGCGGTGACCTTGCCCGTACACGAGAGCTGCGGGAACGCCGCCATCAGCGCGACCGTGTGGCCGGGCATATCGACCTCGGGGATGACCGTGATCTGCCGTTCGGCACAAAACGCCACAATGTCGCGGATCTCATCCTTCGTGAAGTACCCGCCGTACCGCCTGCCGTCCTTGTTGCCGAAGCCGTCCTCGGCGCGGAACGAGCCGATCTCGTTGAGCTGCGGAAACACCGTGCTTTCGATGCGCCAGCCCTGATCGTCCGTCAGATGCCAGTGAAAATAGTTGAACCGCAGGGCGGCCGCCGCTTCGATGACCGCCTTGAGTTCACCGACCGTTTGCAGATGCCGCGCGGAATCGACCATGAACGCGCGGTAGGCGTACTGCGGCGCGTCCTCGACGGCAAGGCAGGGATAGCTGCCGTCCGGCTGCCGCAGGCGTGCAAGCGTCTGCAGCGCGTAATATTTTCCGCCGTCATCGGCATAGGTCAGCGTCGCTGTGCCGCCGCGCAGCGTCACGGTGTACCCCTCCGGCGGCAGGGAACCGTCCTGCCGCAGCACCGGGTCGCCGCAAAGCGTCATCACGCCGCCGTACTGCGTCACATGTTGCGGACGCGGAATCCATTGGATGTTCATACCGGATCCTCCTCTTTCTTTGTTTGCGCTTGCGTCGTACCGTCACGTAAAAACCGTTCCAGCTCCTGCAGCGCGTCGGGGTCAAATCCATCGACGCCCTCCTCAAAAAAGCGCAGCGCTTCGCGTTCCTTTTCATTGCCGCCGTCGCCGACCTTGCTTTTGAGCGCCTTGAGCGTCATGCCGATCAGTATGCGCGTCATGCCCTTGATCCTGTGCGGGTCAAAGCTCCCCGGCAGCAGAAACAGCGGTGCGCCGGCGGCGATCTTCTCCTCCATCTCCGCGCGCGGCTTTTCCATGGAAAACAGGCCCACGGCGCCGACGGCAATCAGATTTGCATAGCGTGCCTTCACGCTTTTCAGTCCCTGCAGACTGTCGCCCATCAGCCAGCCGAGAAAAATCACCTCGGCGTCTGTGGGCGCGGTTGTTTTTTCCAATGACTGACACGGCAGGCCGGTCCGTTCGGCAAGCAGCTTCGCATAGCGTTCGGTGGTGCCGGTGCTGCTTTGATACAGGATAATGCGCATGGTCTTCTCCTTTGCGTAACGGGTTTTTCTTTATTATACCAACATTATGCTGCAACTGCAACCGCTTTTCGGAAAAATACAAAAGCGGTTGACAACCGACGCAAAAACGGATATAATGAAACAGTACACATTTGAAAAGCTTTGACGGAGAAGAGTACGTCTGACGGAACGCCAAGAGAGAGGTGCCGCGTGCTGAAAGCACCTTGCCGGACGCAGACCGAAGTGCGCTCCCGAGCTGCCGCGGGGAACCAAAAGTATCTGCGGCCGACAGCCCGCGTTAAGGGAGAAGCGGCCTTGCCGCGAAGTAAGAAATCAGAGTGGAACCGCGTTTTCGACGCCTCTGTTGCCCGTTGGCTGCAGAGGCGTTTTTTGTTATAGGAGGCGATTGCATGTTCAGCCGTTTGAAAGAAGATATCCGCTGCATCAAGGACCGCGATCCTGCGGCACGCAGCACGCTTGAAATTTTGCTTCTGTACCCGGGCTTCCGTGCGGTGCGGATGTACCGCCGCGCCCATTGGTGCTTCGTCCATCATTTGTTTTTCTTTGCGCGTCTGATCTCGCAGCGCTGCGTACACAAAACCAACATTGAAATTCATCCCGGCGCACAAATCGGCCGCCGGCTCTTCATCGACCACGGCACCGGCGTCGTCATCGGCGAAACCGCCGTCATCGGCGACGACTGCATCCTGTATCAGGGCGTCACGCTCGGCGGTACCGGCAAAGACACCGGCAAACGCCACCCGACGCTCGGCAACAACGTCCTCGTCGGCGCGGGCGCCAAGGTGCTCGGCCCGCTCATCATCGGGGATAACTCCAACGTCGCCGCCGGTTCGATCGTCCTTTCGGACATTCCGGCGAACTGCACCGCCGTCGGCATCCCGGCAAAAATCGTCAAGCAAGACGGCATCCGCATCGACCGCCTGGACCAGATCCACGTTGCCGACCCGGTGGAGCTTGCCATCTCCGGGCTGCTCGGCCGGATGGACCAGCTCGAAGAGGAGCTGGCGGACGCCACCAACGCCTGCCCGCGTCTGCGGAAATCCGACGAAGAAAAAGAGCTGTGGAACACGCAGAACTTCTGGGTCATCTGACAGCGGCCACCGGGCCTCCGCAGCCGCCTTTCTGCAAAAAAAACCAATGCGTGTGACTGCCGGCGGCAAGGCGCCACCGGCACAGTCCTCCCTCCGCGGCGCGCAGCGCATACAATTTACACGTATGCCGCCATCACACACCTCCCTTTGCGGCGCAAACATAAACCATTCCATCACGTTCCCCGCGACCGCAATTCCGCATTCCGCATTCCGAATTCCGAATTATTATCTTGCGCTCGCCGCGCAGGCGTTCCTTTTTCTTGACAAGAAAAAGGAACCAAAAAGAACTTGTGTCGGACTGCGTTTTGCGTCCCTGAAACGTTACATTGTTTTCTGTCGCTTATTGCGTCTCAATCTGTACAATACTCTGTAAAGGAGCCACCATATCATGAAAATCTTCAACACCCTCACCCGTCAGAAGGAAGACCTCGTCCCGCTCAAGGACGGCGAATTCAAAATCTACGCCTGCGGCCCGACCGTCTATAACTTCATCCATATCGGCAACGCCCGGCCGCTGTGTGTCTTCGACGTGCTGCGCCGGTATCTCGAGTACAAGGGCAACACCGTCACCTTCGTCCAGAACTTCACCGATATCGACGATAAAATCATCCGCCGCGCCAACGAAGAGGGCGTGACGTATAAAGACATCTCCGAAAAGTATATCGAAGAATTCTGGAAAGATGCCGACGGCATGAACGTCCGCCGCGCAACGGTACATCCGAAGGCCACCGAAAACATCGGCGAAATCATCAACATCGTCTCCACCCTCGTGGAAAAAGGCTATGCCTACGCCGTGGACGGCGACGTCTATTTCCAGCCGAAAAAGTTCGCCGAATACGGCAAGCTCTCCCATCAGCCGCTGGAAGAACTGGAAGCCGGCGCACGCATCAACATCGGCGAAAAAAAGCAGGAGCCGATGGACTTTGCCCTGTGGAAAGCCGCAAAGCCCGGCGAGCCGTACTGGGAATCGCCCTGGGGCCACGGCAGACCCGGCTGGCACATTGAATGCTCCGCCATGGTCCGTCGCTATCTCGGCGAAACCATTGACATTCACTGCGGCGGACAAGACCTCATCTTCCCGCACCACGAAAACGAAATCGCACAAAGCGAATGCTGCAACGGCGCACCCTTCGCCCGCTACTGGATGCACAACGGCTTCATCACCGTGGACAAGGTCAAAATGTCGAAATCGCTCGGCAATTTCTTCACCGTGCGCGACGTCGCGGAAAAATTCGGCTACGAGCCGATCCGCCTGCTGATGATCTCCTGCCAGTACCGCAGCCCGATCAACTACAGCTACGACGCCATTGAGCAATGCAAGGCGTCGCTCGAACGGCTGTATACCTGCCGCGACAACCTGGACTTTGCGCTGAAGAACGCAAAGGACGCCGCAGACGACAGCGACAACGACGTGATCGCTCTGATCGACAAGCGCCGCGCCGCCTTTGACGCGGAAATGGACGACGACCTCAACACCGCCGGTGCCCTCGGCGCCCTGTTTGAGCTGACGCGCGACCTCAACACCCTCGTCAACGACAGCGTCCGCAGCAAAGCGCTTGTGCAGTACGCCATCGACGTCTTCGACACCCTCACCGGCGTGCTCGGCCTGCTGTATAACCGCAGCAAAGCAGACGACCTGGACGCGGAAATCGAAGCGCTGGTCGCCGCCCGTACCGAGGCACGCAAAAACCGCAACTGGGCCGAAGCGGACCGCATCCGCGACGAGCTCAAGGCGCGGGGGATTCTCCTTGAGGACACGCCGCAGGGCGTAAAATGGCGCAGAGCGTAAGCCCGGCACAGTTTCTTTTTGGTACTTTTTCTTTGAAAAGAAAAAGTACAGAAACATAACAAATAAAGCAAGAATAGCTGTATAACGTTTTCGAGAACACGCGGCGCAACGCGCATACGATTTGCACGTTCACCGCAAACGCCCGCTTTTCTCCGCGGCGAAAACATACAAGCAGCTACGACTGACAGCGCAACCATAATTCCGAATTCCGAATTCCGAATTATATTGCGCTCGCCGCGCAGGCCTTCCTTTTCTTTTCGGAAAAAGAAAA
This sequence comes from Oscillospiraceae bacterium, assembly GCA_902772935.1. Lineage (GTDB taxonomy): Bacteria > Bacillota > Clostridia > Oscillospirales > Acutalibacteraceae > UBA6857. The sequence goes on along the minus strand of CACYCR010000125.1, from coordinate 4,528 downwards.
GGAAGCAAAAGAAAACCTGATGCGCCTTTGCTGTCAGCTTTTCGCGTCAGTCGTAAAGCCCGATGGCTGTGCGCCGGTACGCCTCAAGGTCATAGGATGCGTCGGCACTGAATGTGCTGTCTTTCGGCGCGTACCGGTTGGTACGGATTTTGTCCGTGCTGTACTGCGCCGCAGCTCGGTTGTCCGGCGGCGTCTGCTGTGCAGCCTGCCGGGGCGCTTCCTCCGACAGGACAGTGATCAGGCTGCAGTGCGCATAACATTTGCGGCGGATGCGCTTCGCCTGTACAAAGTCCCGCAGGATCCGCTGCACGGTGGACTCACTGAGCCGTGTCAGCGATGCAATGGAACGTGAACTTGTGATGAGCTGGCCCGGCAGCAGGTCAACGAGCTGCCCGGAGCACATGGCTTGCCGTGCCGCAAATGCGGCTTTGGCGCGAAGAACGCACCAGACCAGAAAATGCGCTGCATCTGCGCAGGTGACACCGTCGTCAAGGAAATTGCGCGGCAGTTTGATCCAACCGTTTGGTTCTGTCAGGTTCATGCTGTTTGCACCTCCAAAAAAGATCCCCCCATAAAAAGGGCGGAAACGGCGATTTGTTGCAGGATTTCCGCGACTTTTTGCAAAATTTCACGAAAATATTTTTCTCGGCGACAAATGCCGACGAAAACGGCAGCAACTTTTTTGTTTGCAGCGGTCAGCGACACAAGTTTTCTTTTGCATACGTTCCTTTTTCTTGGCAAGAAATGGAACCAAAAAGAACTTGTGTCGGGGTGCGTTGTACGTCCTTGAAACGATACACGAGTTTTCTTTTGCTTACTTTTCTTTTTCCGAAAAGAAAAGTATGGCGTTCCTTTTTCTTGACAAGAAAAGGAACCAAAAAGAACTTGTGTCGGGGTGCGTTGTACGTCACCAAAACGGTAATACTTTTCTTTTTCCGAAAAGAAAACGCTCCCAAAAAGAAACGGCTGCTGTTTTTTCGGGGATTTTAGCTTTTGCTTCGCGCGCGCGTAAAGGTGTCTCGTATCTCGTATTTCTTTCTCTCTTTCTTATAGTGTCGTCAAGTCGCAGTCAGGTGTGCGTCACAACCGCCGTTATAACTGCGTCAGGACTGTGTCAAGTGTGCGTCACGACTGTGCCGGATGCCGGTCGGATGTAAACGGATTTACTTATTTTGATTACCCTGCACCGGGAGGTGTTTTCTATGCAGACCAATCCCTGTTCGCCCGTCGGCGTTTTCGATTCCGGCATGGGCGGCATCAGCGTGCTCAAGCAGCTGCGCATCCAGCTGCCGCACGAAGATTTTTTGTATTTCGGCGACGGGATCCATGCGCCTTACGGCGTCCGTCCGACCGAAGAGATCCGCGCACTGACAACGGCGGCAACAGAGCGCCTGCTGTCACAGGGCGCAAAGGCGATCGTCCTTGCCTGCAACACGGCGACAAGTGCCGCCGCCGCGTCTCTGCGGGAACGGTACCCGGATGTGCCGATCGTCGGACTGGAGCCGGCGCTGAAACCGGCCGCGCTGTCTGCGACGTACCCGACCGTGGTGGTGATGGCGACGCCGCTGACACTCAAGGAAGAAAAATTCACCCTGCTGACCCGCCGTTTTGCGGACACCTGCCGGATCATTACCCTGCCTGCTCCGGCGCTTGTGCCGCTTGTGGAGCAGGGCAAAATGGGGACGCAGGAGGCGCGCGATGTTCTGGCAGCACTGTTTGCCCCGTATGAAAAAGAAGAAATCGACTGTGTGGTGCTGGGCTGTACGCATTTTCCGTTTTTGCAGCGGGATCTGCGCGCAGTGCTCGGTGACAAGGTTCGGTTTTACGACGGCGCGCAGGGTGCGGCACGGCAGACGCGGACGCTGCTGGAGCGCGGCGGACTTTTGAACCCGCAGACGACGCCGGGCGTGATCCGCTTTGAAAACAGTGATCCGGAAAAACTGCCGCTGATGGAGCGGCTGATGGATTTTGAAATTTAAACCATACAGGAGGGACTTTTTATGGAAACAAAACGATTTGGAAATACGATCGCAGTCCGGCTGGAACGCGGCGAAGAGATCTGCGCGTCTCTGCTGGCGGTTTGCCGGGAATACGGCGTTCGTGCCGGAATGATTCAGGGCCTCGGTGCGGCAAAGGGCGTGACGATCGGCCTGTTTGACGCGGCGACGAAGGCATACAGCGAGACGGTGCTGAATGACTTTTTGGAGATCACGAATCTGACGGGCAATGTGAGCGTGATGGATGATGCGTGTTATCTGCATTTGCACATCACGTTGGCGAACGAAGCAGGTGCGGCATTCGGCGGCCATCTCAAGTCGGCGGTGATCGGTGCGACAGCGGAGATTTTCATCACGGTGCTGGACGGCAAGATCTCCCGCGTACACGACGATGCAACCGGCTTAAACCTGTTCTCCTTCCGGTGACCGTTTTCTTTTACTTTCTTCCCTTTTAGAAAAGAAAAGCCTGCGCGGCGAACCTTTTTCTTTTCAAAGAAAACGTACCAAAAAGAAATTGTGTATATAAAAGCAGTACCGCTCCTTTCGGAACGGTACCGCTTTTTTCTTTGTGCTTATTTGTTGAACATCTCGCGCGCAACATACGTCGTGTGCAGCAGCTCGTGCGCCTTGTGACTGTTCGGCGCGCCGAGATACTCCGCGTAAACCTGCTTGATGTCTTCGCTTTCATGGCTCTTGCGGTGCGGACGCGTTCTGTCATTCTCATACAGTGCCTTCGCACGCAGCGCCTTCAGATCCGTGAAGTTGCGGACAACTGCCGGCTGTGTCGGCTGACCGCCGCCGTTGATGCAGCCGCCCGGGCAGCACATGATCTCAATGAACGTGTAGTCCGCTGTGCCGGCACGTACCTTGTCCATCAGGATCTTCGCGTTCTTCGTGCCGCTTGCAACCGCAACCTTCACCGTCAGACCGGCAAGGTCGTAGCTTGCTTCCTTCACGCCCGCCATGCCGCGGACATCCGTGAACTCAACATTGTCCAGCGCTTTGCCGGTGATCACTTCCGCCGCCGTGCGCAGCGCCGCTTCCATAACGCCGCCCGTTGCGCCGAAGATGACCGCCGCGCCGGTACCCTGGCCGAGCGGGGCGTCCGGATTCTCGTCCGGCAGCGCCGTGAAGTTGATGCCCGCCGTCTTGATCATCCGGCCAAGCTCGCGCGTCGTGAGCACATAGTCCACGTCCGCGTAGCCGCTCGCGTTCTGATCGTCACGGCCGATCTCAAACTTCTTCGCGGTGCAGGGCATCACCGAAACGGAAACAATATCCTTCGGGTCAATGCCGTTCTTTTCGGCAAAATACGTCTTAATGATCGCGCCTTGCATCTGCTGCGGAGATTTGCAGGAGGACAGATGCGCCAGCTGATCGGGATAGTAATGCTCGCAATACTTGATCCAGCCCGGGGAACAGGACGTGATCATCGGCAGCACACCGCCGTTCTTCACGCGGTCAATCAGTTCGTTCGCCTCTTCCATGATCGTCAGGTCGGCGCCGAAGTCCGTGTCAAACACCTTGTCAAAGCCGAGACGGCGCAGCGCCGCAAACAGCTTGCCGGTCACGTCGGTACCCACCGGCATGTCAAAGCATTCGCCAAGCGTTGCGCGGATGGACGGCGCAGCCTGTACCACAACGTATTTCGTCGGGTCTGCGATCGCAGCGAACACCTCTTTGGTGCAGTCTTTTTCATACAGTGCGCCTGTCGGGCAGGCAACGATGCACTGACCGCAGGAAACGCAGGACGTCGCGCCGAGCGGCAGCTCGTACGCCGAACCGATGTGCGTGTCAATGCCGCGGGCGTTCGCGCCGATGACGTTGATGCCCTGATTCTGGCAGGCAGCCACACAGCGGCGGCAAAGGATGCACTTGTTGTTGTCGCGGACCATGTGCGCCGCGGAGGTGTCAAGGTCATAGACCGGCTTGAAGCCGTCATAAACGCCCTCGTCCTCAATGCCGTATTCATGGCAGAGCTTCTGCAGTTCGCAGGAGCCGCTGCGGATGCAGGACAGGCACTTGCGCTCGTGCGTCGAAAGAATCAGCTCCAGCGTCTTTTTGCGGGAATCACGCACCTTCTGGGTGTTCGTGAAAATTTCCGTGCCGTCGCGTTCAATCGGATATACGCAGGCAGCGACAAGGCTTCTTGCGCCCTTGACCTCAACAACGCAGAACCGGCAGGCGCCGATCTCGTTCATTTCCTTGAGGTAGCAAAGGGTCGGGATCTCGATGCCGACCATGCGCGCCGCTTCGAGAATCGTCGTGCCGTAAGGAACGGTACACGGGATATTGTTGATTTTGATGTTCAGCATTTTTTCCATGAGCGGTACCCTCCTTATTCTTTGATGATCGCGCCGAACTTGCAGGTGTCCATGCAGGCGCCGCACTTGATGCACTTGCTCGTGTCAATCGTATGCGGGTTCTTGACAGTGCCGCTGATTGCGCCCACCGGGCACTTTCTTGCGCAGGCGGTGCAGCCCTTGCACTTGTCGGCGATGATCTTGTATTGCAGCAGGTCTTTGCAGACG
>CACYCR010000124.1 GCA_902772935.1 Oscillospiraceae bacterium | reverse complement strand
TACGGCTTCAACGGTGCGGCGGCAACAAGTGTGAAGCAACTCGGCTCCATCTTTTTGACAACGACCGTCGCGCCTGCCGTGGCAACGGTGGTCTGCATGGTTTTCACCTGGCTGAAATACGGCAAACCCGACGTTTCGATGTGCCTGAACGCCTCGCTGGCCGGCCTGGTGGCAATCACAGCGCCCTGTGATGTGACGGACGCTTTCGGCGCCATCTGTATCGGCGCGGTGGCCGGTCTGCTTGTTGTGTTCGGCGTGTGGCTGCTCGACCACAAGCTGCACATCGACGACCCGGTCGGCGCGGTCGCCGTCCACTGCATGAACGGCATCTGGGGTACGCTTGCCGTCGGTCTGTTCGCCACAGAAACAGCGCCCGGCTATTCCATTGCGGACTCTGCCGGCAACACGCTGACCGGTCTGTTTTACGGCGGCGGGGTCAAACTGCTGGGACTGCAATTGCTCGGCTTTGCTTCGGTTGCCGCCTGGACGGCGGTCACAATCACACTGACGTTTTTGCTGATCAAGCGAATCGTTGGCCTGCGCGCCTCCAGAGAAGAAGAACTCGTCGGACTTGACCGGACCGAACACGGTTTGCCGTCCGCCTATGCCGGTTTCTCCATGCTGCCGGAAGCGATTGACGAAGGCAGCGCGCCGATTCATGTCAGCGGCGACGTACCGGTTGCCGAAGCAGTCCCGGTCAAAAAAATGCCCGCATTTAACGAAGGCACACCGAAGTTCACCAAGATCGAGATCGTCTGCAAGGAAGCAAGACTCGAAGCGCTCAAGGACGCCATGCTGCAGATCGGCATCACCGGCATGACCGTGTCGCACGTCCTCGGCTGCGGCGTACAAAAGGGAAAACCCGAATACTACCGCGGCGTCCAGGTGGAAGCAACGCTGCTGCCGAAGGTACAGGTGGACATCGTGGTCAGCAAGGTGCCTGTCCGTGCGGTGATCGAAACTGCGAAGCAGGTGCTGTATACCGGCCACATCGGCGACGGCAAAATCTTTGTCTATGATGTGGAAAACGTCATCAAGGTGCGTACCGGTGAAGAGGGCTTTGACGCCCTGCAAGATGTGGAATAAAGAAACCGGGGGCTGTCTCATTTTGCAAAAAGCGTCAAAGCAAACAAAAAGAAACATGCTTGCATCCCAAACAATCTTGCGGTGCAAGCACGTTTTTATTAAGAGCAGATCGAAAACGGAATGATTTTTTTGCTTTGACTTGCCGTTTTCATCTAAATGCAACAGCCCTGTGTGTTTGAACGGAGGGTACTATGGCAATTCATGAAGCATGCGGCGTATTCGGTATTTTTTCCGAAGCAAAGACCGATGTTGCCGCAAGGACCTATTACGGCTTATATGCACTGCAGCACCGCGGGCAGGAAAGCTGCGGAATTGTGGTGAACGAAGACGGTTTGTTCTTTTCGCATAAAGATCGCGGACTCATCAGTGAAGTCTTCTCTGACAGAGCACTCTCCGATCTGCCGAAAGGAACCATGGCGGTCGGCCATGTGCGCTACGGAACAACCGGCGGCAACAGCCGCAGCAACTGCCAGCCTCTGATGGTCAACCACCAGAAAGGCAAGATGGCGCTGGCGCACAACGGCAACCTGAGCAATGCGGAACAACTGCGCACCGCGCTGGAGATGTCCGGCGCGATCTTTCACACGACCAGCGACACGGAGACCATAGCCTATATCATAACAAAAGAGCGGCTCCGGTCATCCTCCATCGAGGACGCGCTTTCCAGAGCGATGGATACCCTGGAGGGCGCCTATTCGCTGGTTCTGATGTCGGCGCAAAAACTGATCTGCGCCCGCGATCCCCACGGCTTTCGTCCGCTCTGCTTCGGACAGACTCCCGACGGCGCTTATGTCGTCGCTTCGGAAAGCTGTGCACTGGAAGCGGTCGGCGCAACGTTTGTCCGCGATGTGGAACCCGGCGAGATCCTTGTGTTCGGCAAAGACGGCTGTGTTTCGCGCCGGGAGCATTGTGGGAAGCAGAAAAAGCAGCTGTGTGTGTTCGAATATATCTATTTTGCCCGGCCGGATTCGGTGATCGACGGCCTTTCGGTGCATCAGTTTCGTCTGGAAGCAGGAAAGATCCTGGCAAAGCAGCACCCGGTCAATGCGGATCTGGTGATCGGGGCGCCGGATTCCGGATTGGATGCAGCGCTCGGTTTCAGCCGCCGCTCCGGCATTCCCTACGGTATCGGTCTCATCAAAAACAAATACATCGGCCGCACCTTCATCGCGCCCGGACAAAGCGAACGCATCGACAGCGTGTGCATCAAGCTGTCTGCAATCGCGTCGGTTTTGCAGGGTAAGCGCGTGGTACTGGTGGACGACTCCATTGTACGCGGCAATACAATGCGCCGGGTCGTCGGCCTGCTGCGCGACGCGGGCGCAAAAGAAGTGCATGTGCGCATTACCGCACCGCCATTTCTTCATCCGTGCTTCTATGGCACCGACATTGATTCAACGGAACATCTGATTGCCTGCAGCCACACAGTACAGGAAACGGCAAAGCTCATCGGCGCCGATTCGCTCGGCTATTTGCCCATCGAAGCTTTGGAAGAACTGACAAAGCACAGCGGTTCCTGCGCTGCCTGCTTTTCGGGTAACTATCCCACAAAGGTGCCAGCCGGGGTGTATAAAAACCGGTTTGAGCAAAAACTGACGGGCGAAAAAGACGGGGATACATAAACCAAGCAAGAAGAAGGCAATGTCCCCTGCGGCAGTTAACGGTAATGACGATTTCCCCTTCCGATCCATGATAGACAGCAAAACTCAATACAAGCACGCGATGAATACCTTTTTCGGCTGAAAAAGACAATTCCCGAAGTCCTTACAAAAGCCAAGGACTTCAGGAACAAAAAATGGTGTGAGAAACAGGACTTGATTCAGTCAATCGCAGGTGCAACAGTCTTCCCCCTTGTGCTGTTGCACTGTACCGCTCTTGCTGCAAGTCCCGTTTTCATCTGTGAAAAAAGACAAAACAAAAACGAGTGCTCTTTCCAACACTCGTCGTTGGTGCGAGTGTTCATAACGGACTTCACAAAAACAAAAAGCGCCTGTGCAATCAGTACTTATTCAT
>CACYCR010000123.1 GCA_902772935.1 Oscillospiraceae bacterium | reverse complement strand
CACTTATTTTTACGCTGTCACCAGAGCTATCTGATCAACCCGCATTTTTTGCGCAACATCCGCCGCTTCGAGTTGACGCTGACCGACGGCACTGTTTTGCCGATTCCCGAAAAGAAATACACCGCCTTCCGTGCGGCGGCGATGCAGGCAATCGGACACTGAGGAGTGGAGCCAACCCGCCGGGAAGAGTATAGTATAAAACCAAAAAAGTACACCAGTGAATAAAAAACCTCTTTTGCCGTGGTAGACAAAAGAGGTTTTTACTATGGTGGGCAGGGGTGGATTCGAACCACCGAAGTCACTGACGGCAGATTTACAGTCTGCTCCCTTTGGCCACTCGGGAACCTACCCATATTTTATTTCACTTTTGGTGGAGCTGGTGGACGGACTCGAACCCCCGACCTGCTGATTACAAATCAGCTGCTCTACCAACTGAGCTACACCAGCATTTCTCCAACGCTCGAATACTATATCACAGTTTTTCTGATTCGTCAAGCCTTTTTGAAAATTTTTCGCAAAAAATCAACTTCCTTACCGTTCACTCTTGATAATGTGAAAAAAATATGTTATCATACTATTGACGTAAAACAAAGCGGTGTTTTGTCTTGCGAAATTCCTGAAAAGGAGGAAATCTGCATGGTAACCATTGGCGATCTGATCAATTTCTTCAAAGCGTTGTTTGAAGATGCCCCCGGTATCCTTGAAGCATTCGGCAAGCTGCTTGCCCTGTTCGGCATTGAGATCGGCGGCGAAAAGAAAGAGGAAACCGCTGAATAAGCGATGTCCGGCAGCCATACCGCGTTTGCGGTGTGGCTTTTCTTTTTGCCCGGAAACAGAGCAGGACGTCGGCGATGCGGGCCGACGTCCTGCGGTTTATTATTATGCTTTCAGATACGGGTCGCCGGGCTTCTGTTGGGTCAGCTTCATGAAGTCCACCTTCATCAACGGCGTCTGCGGCAGCTCTTTCAGGAAGACGATTTCACGCGGCACATAGAACTTGGAGAAGTTTTTCAGGCAGATGTCGCGGATCTGTTCTTCAAACAGCTCTTTGTCAACGGATTGCTTCAAAGAGACATACAGACGGACAATGCTGCGTTCACCCTGCCAGCCCTGTACGGCGCAGACGTCTTTGATCTGCGGCAGCTCGGAGAGCTTCTTCTCAATGTCACTGGGATAGACGTTGTAGCCGGAGATGATGATCAGGCGCTTTTTGCGGCCGGCGAAGAAGAAGTAACCGTCTTCATCCTGATAGCCGAGGTCACCGGAAAGCACCCATTTTTCGCCGTTCTCATCGGTATAAAGACCGAGATCTTCGGGGCCGTCCTTCGTATAATATCCCGCCATGATGGTCGGACCGGCAATCACGATCTCACCGATCTCGCCGCGCGGCACTTCTTTGTGGTTGTCGTCCCAGATCTGTACGGTGACGCCGCGCAGCGCCTTGCCGATGGAACCGGGTCTGTAATCGACGTTGGAGTTGGTGCAGCAGACGGAACCGATTTCCGTCAGACCGTAGCCCTGACGCAGACGGCCGACTGCGCCCCATTTTTCAAAGTAGCTGTTGAACTCGTCAAGGAAGCTGTCGCTTGCGTCGTCGCCGCCGCAGAACATCAGACGAACATTCTTGATCCACGGACCGTCGAAGTGCTTTTCACGCATGAGCTTTGCGAACATGAGCGGGATGCCGCCGTAACCGATCACGAGGTTCTGCCGGCAAAGGCGATTGAAGATGCGCGCGTCGAACTGCATCATCGGAATGATGCGTGCGGAATTGCAAAGCGCCATATGGATCGCGACGCAAAGACCGAAGCAATGGAACATCGGCAGCACGATAATTTCCGCTTCTTCACCCGGCACATGGATTTCGTCAAGATCGGATACCCGCTGGACAAGCTCGTTGATGGCGCGGCTTGTGAGCTTGATGGTCTTGCTCTTGCCGGTGGTGCCGCCGCCGTTGAGATACACAGCGATGTCATCGGCGTTGTTTTCGCAGGGCGTGCATTTCGTATACATGCGAATCGCATTGCGATAGGGAATGGCATTCTTGAATTTCGGGAAGATGGCTTTCAGCGCGGATTCGCCGAGTCTCGTACCGAAGCCTTTGAGCCCTTCACTGTAATCCGAAGAGGAGCAGACGATGCAGGGCAGACCGCTGTCGTTGATCGTTTTGACATGATCCTTGGAAAGCAGGTCCAGAATCATGACGCCTTTGGCGTTGACGTCCTGGAGCGTTTCCCGCAGAAATTCCGTACTCATCAACGGATGGACGATGTTGGCGATGACGCCGATCTGGTTGAGCGCATAGAACGCAAGGATGCCCTGGACGGTCGTTGTCATGAAAACCGTGTAAACATCGCCGCGCTTGAGACCGAGGCCTTTCTGAAAATACGCGGACAGCGCGTCGATATCGCGGAACATTTCGGACTTGAGATACTTGACGCCGAAATGCTGCATCATATAGACATCCGGATAAATGGACGTGCAGGTTTTCAAGTATTCATAGCAATTATAGTTTTCAACAGACGGTAACATTTGCGCACTTCCCTTTGCTTTGAATTTGAATGGGTCTAAAATTCCGAATAGCATTATAAACTGAAAGGCAACAGAAAATCTACACAAAAATGTAAAAGAAATTTTTCAAAATTGTGAACAATGACGCTTTCACAAAAAATGTTGATTCTATCGGCAGTTGCCTGCCGCCGGCCGGACGGCACGGCAGTAAATGCACACAAGAATCCGGTCTGTACCTTTGTTTACGCTGTCGTTTGTACATGGCAGTTTTTCAAAAGCGGGAAGAATTTGAAAAAAATGTTGACAGAAGGCATCCTTTTGCGGTATAATATCGGAACGCAGGGTCTGCCTGCATAAAAATAAAGTAACCACGGCACGCGTGATTACATACCGCTTCGGGGACTTCGGCCCGGAGCCGAACAGAACTTTCAAAGGAGGTATATGAAATGAAAAGAACGTATCAACCCAAAAAGCGCCACAGAAAGATGGAGCATGGCTTCCGCAAAAGAATGGCAACCAGAAACGGCCGTAAGGTTCTTGCCCGCAGACGTGCAAAGGGCAGAAAGCAGCTCACTTACTGAGATTCCCGCATGTTGTCGAAGGTTCTCTGACGCAATCGCTTGCTGAAATATTCGGGCAGAACGAGGCTGTTGCCGCGGACTGCCGTTTTGGAGTTGGACCGCTTGCCGAACTATCTTTCGCTGAAACTGAACAAGGATTTTCTGCGCCTGTATCACAGGGGAAAGTCCTGCGCGCGGCCCGCACTGGTTGTTTATGCAATGAAAAACCGTGTGGGTATTTGCCGTGTCGGTATCACAACCAGCAAGAAAATCGGCAACGCCGTGCAGCGGAACCGTGCCCGCAGAGTCATCCGCGCCGCATTTCAGGCGGTGCAGACGGACGCCGTCTTTTCCGGCGGGTGGGACCTGGTCTTTGTTGCGCGGACGCGGACAACGCGCCTGAAAAGCACGCAGGTGGAAACAACGATGCGTGAAGCGCTTGCCGCGCTTGGGGTCACAAAATGAAACGGATTTTGCTTTTCCTCATCCGCTGGTACCGCAAACATATTTCACCGCACCTGGGTCCCATGTGCAGATATTATCCCACTTGTTCCGTTTACGCGATTGAAGCGATTGAAACGCACGGCGCGCTGCGCGGCGGCCTTTTGGCGCTGTGGCGGCTGCTGCGGTGCAATCCGCTTTCCCCGGGCGGGTATGATCCCGTTCCGCCGAAGAAACAAAAACCGGACAAGTCCCAATGACCCTTCGACGCAGGGTGCAATTCTCTTTACGGAGGTAACGCATGTTCGCATTTTTTTATTCGATCTTCGGGTTCCTGTTCCGAATCCTGTACAGCTTCATTGATAACTACGGCCTTGCGCTGCTGATTTTCACACTGTTCTTCCGGCTCATCATTATGCCGACCAACATCAAGCAGCAAAAAAGTTCCGCAACACAGGTGCGGATGCAGCCGAAGCTGAAGCGGATCCGCGAAAAGTATCAGGATTATGCGCCGCAGGAGCGCAACCAAAAGATCCAGGAAGAGACGAACGAACTGTATCAGCGCGAAGGATACAGCGCAATGGCGGGCAGCTGTCTGCCGCTGTTGTTCCAGCTTCCCATTCTGTGGGGTCTTTACGGCGTTGTCCGTGAACCGCTGAAATATGTGCTTCAGATTCCCACCGAACTGGTGACCGCGCTGTCCAATGTCGCAAAAACAACGCTCGGTCTTTCCACGCGGCAGGCTGCCTATGTGGAATCCGCGCTGATCGCGAATATTGACAAGCTCGTCTACAAGATTCCCGCGACTGCTGCCAAGTATGCAGAAGACATTCAGAAGATCCGCGATTTTGACTTCACCGTGTTCGGCATCGACCTCGGTGCGGTTCCGGACATCGGTACGCTCAAAGCCTTCGGTGCATCCTCGACACAGGCAAAGATTTTACTCCTCATACCTCTTTTATCTTTTGCAACGTCGATGATGACAAGTGTGCTGTCGCAAATGCGCCAGAAGAAGAACAACCCGAATATGGAGAATCAGCAGATGATGGGCTGCATGATGTTTATGATGCCGCTGATGTCTCTGTGGTTCACCTTCCAGTTCCCTGCCGGCATGGGCATGTACTGGATTCTATCCAATCTCTTCGCATTCTTCCAGACCCTGATTCTCGGACACGTCTATGCGCCGCGCAAGACGATTGCGCGCCTGATGGTGGACGAGACGATCTATCGCCGTTCTTATGAGGCGACAAAGAAACCGTTGACGGAAGAAACTGCGGACTAACTACAACAAACGGTGGTGATAAACAATGATCCATGAAGCAAAAGCAACGGGCGCGACAATTGAAGAGGCGCTCGCGAATGCAAAGGCTGCGCTGAACGCGCCGGAATCGGCGGATGTCCATACGGAGATTCTTTCCATGCCGACCAAGAAAGTCCTCGGTCTTTTTGGCGGAAAGAAAGCCGAAGCCCGCGCGTATTATGAGATCCCCGATGCGCCCGCACCGAAGCCGAAGCGCGAGGCGAAACCGCAGCCGAAGAAAGAACAAAAACCGGCGGAAAAGAAACCCGCCGAGAAAAAAACGGTCGAGAAAAAGGCTGCGCCGAAGCAGCAGCCCGCCGAAAAGAAAGCGCCGGTTCAGCCGGCGGCACCGGAAACCAAAGAACCTGTTTCCACGGACAATAAACCCGGCGTTCAGGCGGCGGTTGCCTATCTGAAAGACGTAATCGAAAAGATGGGCGTCAAAACAGTTGACGTCGCACCGTATCTGCTGGCAGACAATGAAATTCTGCTGGAGCTGGATTGCGGCGATGATTACGGCATCGTGATCGGACGCCGCGGCGAAACGCTGGATTCCATCCAGTACCTGACCCGTTTGGTTGCCAATAAGGCAAAGTCGGAGGGCGAGTATTCCCGCATCTCTGTCAATGTCGGTAATTACCGTGAAAAGCGCAAATCCACACTTGCAAATCTTGCGCGCAAAAATGCGGACAAGGTGCTCAAATACGGTCGCAACTTCACGTTTGAACCGATGAATCCGTATGAGCGCCGCATCATTCACACGACGATCCAGGAGATCGAAGGTGTGACATCGCATTCTGTCGGCAACGATGACGCACGTCGCGTTGTGATTACGCTTGCGGAAGGCGTGAAGCCGACGCATCCGTCCAAGGGCGGCAGCCCGCGCGGCGGCAGAGGCGGCAACAACCGCGGACGCGGCGGCAGAGGCGGCCGCGGACCGAAACCGCAGCAGACTGCACCGACCCGCGCACCGAAAACGGACGCCGGCGCAGAAGGCATTTCGCTTTACGGCAAGATCAACTGACAACAATTAAGAACAGGGTCCGGACAAGCCGGACCCTGTTTTTGCTGTTTGTAACTGAAAACGAGATGGGCCAGCCGACCACATCTCGTTTTTGTTGTTTTATTTGCACATGGCGCGGGCAATTCTAAACAGCACGTTGACCATGTCATCCGGTGCGCGGTTGTTCATTTCGTGGTAATCCTCGTTGGAGAGGTCGTCTGCGTCGTCGCTGATCTGCCGGATGCAAAGGAACGGAACACCGCATTTTTCGCAGACGGCGGCGATGGCTGCGCTCTCCATGTCGAAGGCCGTCAGACGGAACAGCTCGAAAAAGCGGGTTTTCTTCTCTTTGTCAGCGAGGAAAAGGTCGCCGGTGCCAAGCGCACCGACCGTCATCGGTTCAACGGACTGCGCCAGTGCAAGCAGTGTTTTATCGGCGAAGCAGACGTCCGGCTGTCCTTCCGGTTTTTGCGCCGGCGCATATCCAATCGCTGTTAAGTCAAAATCACACTCACGAAAACTTTCGCCGAGTACAAGGTCGCCGCGGCGTACGCCGTGGATCGCGCCGGAAAGACCGGCGTTGAAGATGTAATCGACGTTGTCATCCGCAATCAGAAATGCGGTCGCCGTTGCGGCACAGACTTTGCCGATGCCGCATTCGACACCGATCAGCGTGACCGTGTTGCCGTTTTCCTCCAGTGTGCAGGCACAGCTGTTGTTGCCGCGCCGCAGCGATTCCATGCCGCCATGCGCTTTTGCAAGCTGCAGGAACGGGAGATATTCCATATTGTCGGCAAAGACGATCCCGATACGTTGATTCATTTGTTTCATCCTTTCTTTGTTTGTGTGCCGTGGGTACTTCCAGAAAGCACCTGCTGTCAAATCCGGAAGATCGGCATACACTAAATAATGAACTGTGTTTTTTTCTGATGCGCGGTACAAAGGACGGGTGGAGCTTGACTTCCTTGAATTGCCGGTCCGGGTGTTGCACCGCTGTACCGCTTAACATAGATGACGGGAGGACAACCGCGTCACCCGCTTTGCAACCGTTGATGCAGTCTGTGCGTAATGCCGCAAGAAGATTTGTCAAAAGTACTCACGAACGGCGACGATCTTTTCTGCAAAAAAACGTACAGGTTTTGTCGACGGTTGCTTTTTTTATCTTTTTTATGAACAAAAACAGATATGCACTTGCAATCCATGGAAAAGTTTGCTATAATACAACTGTGTAATGTACCACCGAACAGTCATTGTTGGAAAGAAGGGTTTTCAAATATGAAAAAAGGGATTGCAGTATTCTTTTGCTTGTTGTTCTTATTCTTCTCTGTCGCTTGTGTTTCTGTTGTAGCGGAAGAAACCACAGCGGTTGAATCGGTTCCTTCCACAGACGTTGACCCATGGGTTGAAGTTGTCTCCGAAGTGGTCGGACCGCAGTTGACCGGACATGAAGAGGAAGTCAACGACGGAATTCAGAAAACCACGGGCTTTCTTGGAAAGCTTTCGGAGTTTGCAGCAAAGATTCGCGACGCTTTCAATGATTTCATCAAGAAGCTTGACGCGTTGTTTGACAGGCTCTTCTGAGGCGTCAATTAAAAACTGATACGGAAAAGCACCCGGTCGTTTGTTTGACCGGGTGTTCGTTTTTATTCGTACAACGGGTTTTTTTTGCAAAGGGCGTCCACTTCGGCGCGGATGGTGTCTTGCTGCGCCTCAAAGTCTGTCGCGGCGCGATAGATCAGATCCGCGATGTGAT
The DNA here is from genome assembly GCA_902772935.1 of Oscillospiraceae bacterium. Lineage (GTDB taxonomy): Bacteria > Bacillota > Clostridia > Oscillospirales > Acutalibacteraceae > UBA6857. Next base: position 5,389 of record CACYCR010000123.1, on the reverse strand, counting down.
CCATGTCTTCGGTGTTCATGCCGCGGGTCGTGAGCGCGGCGGTACCAAGACGAACGCCGCTGGTTACGGTCGGCTTCTGCGGGTCGTTCGGAATGGAATTCTTGTTGGTTGTGATGCCGACTGCATCCAGACGCTCTTCCAGCTCTTTGCCGGTGAGGTTCACGGAGCGCAGATCAAGCAGGCACAGATGGTTGTCCGTACCGCCGGAAACCAGATTGATGCCGCGTCGCAGCAGACCGTCAGCAAGTGCCTTGCAGTTTTCAACGATGTTTTTGGCATATGCTTTGAACGCCGGCGAAAGTGCTTCGCCGAAGCAAACCGCTTTGGCGGCGATGGTGTGCATGAGCGGGCCGCCCTGATTGCCGGGGAAGATCGCCTTATTGAGTTTTGCGGCGTGTTCGGCTTTCGCGAGGATCAGACCGCCGCGCGGGCCGCGCAGGGTCTTGTGTGTCGTTGTCGTGACAACATCCGCATAGGGGATGGGGGACATATGCATGCCGCCGACAACCAGACCGGCAATGTGCGCCATGTCGACCATATAAATTGCGCCGACTTCTTTTGCGATTTCGCCGATGCGTTTGAAGTCGATCTCTCTGGGGTATGCGGAGGCGCCCGCGACGATCATCTTCGGCTGTTCGCGCAAAGCGATTTCACGGATGGCGTCATAATCCAGATAGCCGTTTTCGTTGACGCCGTAGGAGACGAAGTCATAGAGCTTGCCGCTGGCATTGACACGGGAGCCGTGGGTCAGATGGCCGCCTTCGGCAAGGCTCATGCCGAGTACCTTGTCGCCGGGCTGCAAAAACGCGGCGTAAACGGCAAGGTTCGCCTGTGAACCGGAATGCGGCTGCACATTGGCGTAATCTGCGCCGAAGAGCGTCTTTGCGCGTTCAATGGCGATGGTTTCCACAACGTCCACACATTCGCAGCCGCCGTAGTAGCGTTTGCCGGGATATCCTTCAGCGTATTTATTTGTCAGAACACTGCCCATGGCAGCGAGTACGGCAGGGGAAACGATGTTTTCCGAAGCGATCAGCTCCAGCTTGTTTCTCTGACGGGTCAGCTCTGCCTGCATGGCGGCGCCGACGTCGGGGTCCGTGGCCTGTACAAGGCCGATGGCGTTGAGCATATCGTTGTACATATGAAAATCGTCCTTTCGTTTTGGATTGGCTTTCGGATAGTGATCAGCGGATGATGTCTGTGCCCATGTACGGACGCAGGACTTCCGGAACCGTGACGCTGCCGTCTGCATTCTGGAAGTTTTCCAGAATGGCGGCGACAGTACGACCGATGGCAACACCGGAACCGTTGAGGGTATGCACGAGTTTTGCCTTGTCTTTTGCGTCGTTCTTGTAGCGGATGGATGCGCGGCGCGCCTGGAAATCTTCGAAGTCGGAGCAGGAAGAGATCTCCACATATCTGCCGTAGGACGGCATCCAGACTTCGATGTCATAGGTTTTCGCTGAAGAGAAGCCGATGTCGCCCGTGGAGAGCGCGACGACGCGGTATGGCAGACCGAGCAGCTGCAGGACACGTTCGGCGTCGTTGGTCAGCTTTTCAAGCTCGGCGTAGCTGTCCTCCGGCTTTGTGAATTTCACAAGCTCGACTTTGTTGAACTGATGCTGCCGGATGAGGCCGCGGGTATCTCTGCCGGCGGAACCTGCCTCTGCACGGAAGCACGCGGAATAAGCGCAATAGGAGAGCGGCAGTTTGCTGCCGTCCAGAATTTCGTCACGGTGCATATTGGTCACCGGAACTTCTGCGGTCGGAATCAAAAAGTAGTCGTTCGTCAGTTTGAAGGCATCCTCCTCAAACTTCGGCAATTGACCGGTGCCGGTCATCGAAGCGCGGTTCACCATGAACGGCGGGAAGATCTCCGTGTAACCATGTGCGGTGTGCGTGTTGAGGAAGAAGTTGATGATCGAACGCTCCAGACGTGCGCCGAAGCCCTTGTAAAAATGGAAGCGCGCGCCGGTGACTTTTGCGGCGGTCTCCGGGTCAAGGATGCCGAGGTCTGCGCCGAGATCCCAGTGGGCTTTCGGTGCAAAGTCAAAGGTCGGCGGCGTACCCCAGCGGCGGATTTCAACGTTTTCGCTGTCGTCTTTGCCGATCGGGGTGGTGTCGCTCGGTATGTTCGGGATCTCCAGAATCAGCTGCCGCTGCTTTGCTTCAAGCGCATTCAGCTCGTCTTCGTCGGCTTTGATTGCCTCTTTGACGGCGTTCATTTTCTGCATGATCTCAGAAATGTCGCCGCCCGCTTTTTTAATTTGCGGAATCTGCTTCGATGCAGCGTTCTGCTCGGCCTTGAGACCGTCGCGCTTGCTTGCCAGTTCTCTGCGCTTGGCATCGATGGCGATGATTTCATCGATCACGGCGTCCATATCTTTGTTGCGGGTTTTCATCGCGCGTTTGACGCGATCGGGATCCTCACGGATCAATCGGATGTCCAGCATGATAATCTATCTCCTTTTATTCTTCTTTATCCAATAATTGCACCAGCTTTGCAAGGTCATCTTTGCCGAAGAATTCGATTTCAATGGTTCCCTTGCCGCCGGCGGACAAAAAGACTTTTGCTTTTCTGCCGAGCGCCTGGGAAACGGAAAGCTCCACCTCGTCAAAAAAGACATCACGCTTTTTTTGACGCTTCTCCCGTTTCGGCCGGTCGTTCAGCAGCGTTTTTACCAGCCGTTCGGTTTCACGGACGGACAGGCCTTTTTTGACAATCTCCTGTGCGATCGCCATGGCTGCAGCGTCATCGGTCAACGGTACGAGCGCGCGTGCGTGTCCTGCGGACAGGTCGCCGCGTTCCACCATGGCAATGATGTCTTCCGGCAGCGTCAGCAGTCGCATGGCGTTTGCAACCGCGGGGCGGGATTTTCCGACCCGTTCGGCTGCCTGCTCCTGTGTGAGCGCATAGGTTTCCATGAGCAGCTGAAAGCCCTTGGCTTCTTCGATCGGATTCAGGTCTTCCCGTTGCAGGTTTTCTACCAGTGCCAACTCCATGGCTTCACTGTCGGTCATTTCGCGGATCACCACAGGGACTTCCGTCAGCCCGGCCATCCGCGCGGCACGCCAGCGGCGTTCACCTGCGATGAGCTGATAGCTGCCGTCAGTCAGCGGCCGCACCAGAAGCGGCTGAATGATGCCGTGCGTGGCAATGCTTTGCGAAAGCTCTTCAAGTGCTGCTTCGTCAAATGTTTTACGCGGCTGGGCACGGTTCGGCTCGATTTCGTTGATACCGAGTTTCACGCTGCTGCCCGTGGCTGTTTCGACCGCATTGTCGATGAACAGTGCGTCGAGACCCTTGCCGAGGCCGCTTTTCTTTTTCTGTGCCATACCATTCTCCTTTATCGGTTCTTTTTCAAAAACTCTGCGGCGAACGCGTCGTACGCCTGTGCGCCCTTGGAGGCTTTATCGTAATAGATCACAGGTTCGCCGAATGACGGCGCTTCCGATAGACGGACATTGCGCGGAATGACCGTTGCATAAACCTTTTGCGGAAAAAAGCGCTTGACTTCGGAAACGACCTGCTGGGTGAGATTGAGCCGTCCGTCGTACATGGTCAGCAGAACGCCTTCCAGTTCAATCAGCGCATTGTAGCGCCGCTTGACCTGCCGGATCGTGTTCATGAGCTGTGAAAGGCCTTCCAGCGCGTAGTACTCGCATTGGATTGGGACCAGCACACTGTCCACGGCACAAAGCGCGTTCAGCGTGATCAGACCAAGCGAGGGCGGACAATCCAGAAAGATGTAGTCATATTCCGCCTTCAGCGGTGCGAGGAAACGCTTGATCCGCGCCTCGCGGTTGTCCAGTTCGGACAGTTCCAGCTCTGCGCCGGCGAGATTGATGTTTGCCGGCAGCAGATCGAGTCCGCTGAATTTTGTATGGATGCGCATGTCGGCGGCATCCGCTTCGCCGATCAGAAGGTCATATGTGGATGTGAGAACGTCTTTTTTGTTGACGCCGAGGCCGCTGGTTGCATTGCCTTGCGGATCGATGTCAACGAGGAGAACGCGCTTGCCGGCTTTGCCGACACAGGCGGCAAGATTGACGGCGGTGGTTGTTTTTCCGACGCCGCCTTTTTGGTTGACGATCGCAATGGTCTTCGCCATAGACAGTGCCCCCTTTTGGCCGATAGTATTTTATAGTATACCATAAACGATATGGTTTTTAAAGAGGTACACGCAAAGATTTTTGCGGAAATTCAAAAAAAATCAGAAGGTGCAAACGGTTTGCGGCGCGGCGCATGTCGATACCAAAAATGCCGCAGGCTTCGCTGCGGCAAAGATGTTTGTTCAATTGTTCGGCGCCGCCAGAAATGTACCGTCGCAAAGTGCTGCCTCAAAGTTGATGCCGTACCACTGCGGCTCACCTTCCATGGCTTTGCGCAAGACACGCAGCGCGAGCGTGACGGCGTCCTTGATACAGGATCCCTGCAGCATGGCGGCAAACACGACGGCGGCAAAGGTGTCGCCCGTTCCGCAAAAAACATGGTCAAAGCGTTTGTCGCTGATGTAATGATAGACACCGTTTTCCAGGTACGCCGCACCGATGCTTTCCGGTGCATAGCTGACGCCGGTGATAATCGGGCATTTTGCACCCTGCGCGTGCAGCGACAGCAGCAGTTCCCGGATGTCCGCTTCCGTGTAGCCGGAGAGCTTTGGCGGGCGGTTCAGCAGCAACGCTGCCTCCGTCAGGTTCGGTGTGATGATGTCGGCACGGGAGACAAGACGGCGCATGTCGGCAGCATAGGCCTCGCTGAGCATGGCGTAGGCTTTGCCGTTGTCACCCATCACGGGGTCGACCAGCACGAAGGTATCGTCCCTGCAAAGCGTGTCCAGAAAGGTTTCCGCCAGTGCGATCTGCGTGCAGTTGAGCATATAGCCGGAATAAAAGCCGTCAAAGCAAACGTCGAGACTGCGCCAGTCCTGCATGGTTTTGCGCATCATGTCGGTCAGATCCATACATGTATATGTCGGAAATGCGGTGTGCGCCGAAAGCAGCGCAGTCGGCAACAGCGCACACTCGATGTTAAAATGAGAAACGATCGGCAGCGCCACGCCGGCGGAGCATTTTCCGAGGCATGAAATATCCTGCAGAATGGCAGCTTTTTTTTGCATAAAACAGGTTCCTTTCACGGGTGGATGGTGAGAAAAGGGAGCAGAAGTCAAGTTCTGCTCCGCGATGGTTCGGATGGATTATTTGGAAGAACGCTTCTGCGGCGTGTCTGTTAATAGGTGATCGAATAATCGTCGATGAAGGTCATGCCGACCTGGGCGTCCACGCCGAGGGCTTTCACTTTCATCACGATCGGCAGCGTGTAGGTCGCACTGACCATGTTGCCGGTCGCCTTGTCGATCTTGCAGACGATCTTTGCATCATAATAGGT
>CACYCR010000122.1 GCA_902772935.1 Oscillospiraceae bacterium | reverse complement strand
CGGTTGGCGTACTGGCCGATGATCTGCCCCGTATAGGTGGTCGACGCGAGGTGGCCGGCGATGTTGTCAAAGCCGGCAATGATGTCGCCCGGCGTCCCGTCGCGGTCCGGGCAGACAAAAGACTGCAGCGTTGCGCCGCGGTTAAGAATGCCCGCCGAAACGCCGTTGTTGTTTTCGATGGTGTAAAGATAGACCGTTCTGCCGTCCGGCATCATGTCAAATACTGTTTTAATCACGCTCATAGGATTTCCGCCTTTCTGTCATCAGAGTTCTTGTTTGCCGCGCGGGGCTTTTCGCCGCAGCGTTTTGAGATATGCTTTGTGCGCGTCCGTCACACGAAAGCTTTCGATCGCTTTCTGAATGGCTTTGTTGTGCACCCACAAGGGCAGCTTTTGCTCCTGCAAATACGGCAGCACCGCGTCGTATTGTTTTGCGAGCGCGGTTGCAAAATACCACGCCAGCATCATGTTCACATAGTATTCGTCCGAAACGATCTGCGCCACGCGCGCCGGGTACGTTTCGTCAAAGCGGTCGTCCAGAAAATGCTGCATCAGCATCCCGACGCCGAAGCGGACCGTATAGGTCTGATCGCTGTCCAGCCAGCGGTCGATCAGAGGCAGCAGCCGCGGGGCGTTTTTCCGGAACGTCTTCGGCGAAAGCTGATCGCAGGTCGCCCAATTGTCCACAAACGGCAAGAACCGGTCCACCGCCGAAGCGCAGATGTCAAAATCGCGTTCTTCGCTCAGCAAAAAAGCGTGCAGCTGATTCTCTTCGAACCAGTCGTGCGGCAGCGCGTTCAGGAAGGCCGCTGCCTCCGGCGTCCCGCGCAGCGCCTTTGCCAGCTTGCGCAGCGCCGGCGTGCGCACACCGATCACGGTCTCCGGCGATACTGTCGGTATCAGTTTTCTTATAAAGGCCGCGTAGCCCTCCTCGCGCAGAGCGAAGAGCTGTTTTTGTATGTCCGTCATGGCGCTCACCCGAACGATCAGAGTGCGTTCACGAAATCCTTGAACATCGTGCCGCGCTGCTGATAGTTTTTGAACATGCCCCAGCTCGCGCACGCCGGAGAAAGCAGCACACAGTCGCCGCTTTGCGCAGCCGCGTGTGCCAACTGCACCGCTTCTTCGAGCGACTCAGCAAACACGTAATCGGCAAAGCCGACCTTGTCGCAGGTCGCCGCGATCTGTTCGCGGGTCTGCCCGATGAGGATCAGCCGCCGCACCTTGCCCGGAAAACGCTGCACCCAATCGGTGAAATCGGCGTGCTTGTCGTAGCCGCCGCCGATGAGCACGGTCGTCGCCGGCATGGCGTCGATGGCTTTGATCGCTGCGTCGGTGTTCGTGCCCTTGGAGTCATTGAAATATTTCACGCCGTCTTTTTCGCGCACAAACTCAATGCGGTGCTCCACCGCGACGAACGCCTTCGCCTCGGCGGCGATCACATCAAACGGTACGCCGACGGCAAACGCCATAGCGGCGGCCGCCATCACGTTTTCAAAGTTGTGCTTGCCGACGATGTTCAGCTCGTTTGTGTGCAGCAGCAGCGTTTCGTTCCCGTTTTCGGCATACCGGATCGCACCGTCTTTATAGTACCAGCCGTTTTCAAGCACGCGCTCGCTGCTGAAAAAGACCGCCTTGCACCGCAGCGTTTTGCCGAAGTCCCGCAGCACGGCATCCTCATAGTTGAGCACGCAGAAGTCGCTTGCGTCCTGATTCTTCGTGATGGACTCTTTCACGGCGATATAACCGTCCATTGAGCCATGGCGGTCAAGGTGGTCCGGCGTAATGTTCAAAATCGCGGAAACCTTCGGCTTGACCGTCTGCATGGTCTCAAGCTGAAAGGAGCTGATCTCGGCAACGGTCATGCCGCCCGGTACGCTTTCCAGCACAAGGCCGGTATAGGGGATCTCAATGTTGCCGACAAGCAGCGTTTGTGCGTTCCATGCTTTGATGATCTGATACGTCAGCGCGGTCGTGGTGGTCTTGCCGTTGGTGCCGGTGATGGCAACCATCGTCCCCTTGTCGTAGCGGTACGCAAGCTCAATCTCGCTCCAGATCGGAATGCTCTTGGCCGCAACCGCCTGCAGTATGTCGGAGAACAGCGGCACACCGGGACTCGTCACGCAGACGTTGATCCCGTCCAGGTCGCCGTCACTGACCGTGCCAAGCAGAAAACGCACGTCGGTTTTTCCGATGCGTTCACACACCGCCGCCGTGTCCAGTGCGGTGTTGCCGTCAAAAATTACAAAAGGTTTGCCGAGCGCAAGCAGCAGCTTTGCACTGTCGATGCCGCTGCGTCCCGCGCCGACAATCAAATAGGTTTCCATCATCACACACCTCCGGTATTCTGTATCAGCCGAACCGGAATCCGGAGCCGAAGTGAATTCGGAATGCGGAATTCGGAATTCGGAATTGCAGGGCGCCGCGCAAAGCGCGATGCGCCGGTCTTTCCAAGTGAACGCAACAATAACAATGCGTCAAAATGTTGCAGGGCTTCATTCCGTGGTGGGAACGAAGGTTTTCAGCCGGTTTCTTACACGTTCAGCTCCGCCTTCATCGCCTCGTCCGGGTACCGCGCGAGGATGGGCGACACCACGTCCGCGAGGAATTCTTCCACCTGGCTGACGGAGCGGCCGATGTATTTGCGGCTGTCAAGCTCTTTTTCGATTTCTTCTTTGGTCAGCGGGAAAAACTCGTCAGCGGCAATGCGGTCGATGAGGTCGTTTGCACCGCCCTCCAGTTTCACCTTGGCCGCTGCGGCGTGGGAATGCACGCGCAGCCGTTCATGCAGCTCCTGCCGGTTGCCGCCGCGGCGCACGGATTCCATCATGATGTTTTCCGTTGCCATGAACGGCAACTTTTCCATCACACGGCGGGCAACCACCTTGTCATAGACAACAAGGCCGTCGGTCACGTTGATGTAAATTTGCAGAATCGCGTCAATCGCAAGGAACGCCTCGGCAACGCTGATGCGCTTGTTGGCGGAATCGTCCAGCGTCCGCTCAAACCACTGCGTGCTGGCAGTCATCGGCGCGTTGAGCGCGTCCACCATCACATAGCGCGCCAGCGAGCAAATACGCTCACTGCGCATCGGGTTGCGCTTATACGGCATGGCGGAAGAGCCAATCTGGTTTTTGCCGAACGGTTCTTCCATTTCCTCATACGACTGCAGAATCCGCAGGTCGTTGGCGAATTTATACGCGCTCTGTGCGATGCCGGAGAGCACGGACAGGAAATAACTGTCCACTTTTCTTGAATAGGTCTGTCCGGATACCGGTACGCAACCGGCAAAGCCCATATCTGCGGCAATCAGCGTCTCGAGCTTTTTGACCTTTTCTTCGTCGTTGTCAAACAATTCCATGAACGACGCCTGCGTGCCTGTGGTTCCCTTGGAGCCGAGCAGCTTCAGACGGGAGAGCTGGAATTCCAGGTTCTCCACATCCTCGCACAGCTCGTTCATCCACAGCGTTGCACGCTTGCCGACCGTGGTCAGCTGCGCCGGCTGCAGATGGGTATAGGCAAGGCACGGCATGTCCTTGTATTTTTCCGCGAACGCGGCCAGGTTGCGCAGCACCTGCGCGCACTTTTTGAGCACAAGTTCGCTCGCCTCACGCAGAATGATGACGTCGGTGTTGTCGCCGACATAGCAGCTCGTTGCGCCGAGGTGAATGATCGGCTCCGCGTTCGGGCACTGCTTGCCGTAGGCGTACACATGGCTCATCACGTCGTGGCGGACTTCCTTTTCGCGTGCTTCGGCAACGTCGTAGTTGATGTCGTCCTGATGCGCTTCCAGCTCGGCGATCTGTTCGTCCGTGATCGCAAGGCCGAGCTGCTGCTCCGCCTTTGCGAGCGCGATCCACAATCTGCGCCACGTTTTGAATTTATGATCATTTGAAAAAAGGAACTGCATCTCCTTGCTGGAATAGCGGGTGGAGAAGGGGGAAATGTAACTGCTTCTGTCTGACATGGTTCTACCTCCAAGTTGGTTTCTCCGAAAGCATAGCCAAAGCCTAAAGAATTCGGAATGCGGAATTAAACAAATCATCGGCCAAGCCGATTATTTGTTTCCGCCGCTGCTTTCCTTACGGATGACGTCGTGCGCGCCGCCCTCCACGATGCTCGTTGCCGAGACGAGGGTCAGCTTCGCCTTCTGCTGGAATTCTTTGATGTTGAGCGCACCGCAGTTGCACATGGTGGAGCGAACCTTTGAAAGTGTGCGGTCCACGTTGTCCTTCAGCGGGCCGGCATACGGCACATAGGAGTCCACACCCTCTTCAAAGGAGAGCTTCTTGTCGCCGCCCATGTCATAGCGCTGCCAGTTGCGCGCACGGTTGGAGCCTTCGCCCCAGTACTCCTTGACGTAGCTGCCGCCGATGAAGAGCTTCTCCGTCGGGCTTTCGTCGAAGCGGGCAAAGTACCGGCCGAGCATGACGAAGTCCGCGCCCATTGCGAGCGCAAGCGTCACATGGTGGTCATAGACAATACCGCCGTCGGAGCAGACCGGCACATAAACGCCCGTCTCCTCGAAATAGTCGTCGCGTGCCTTGCACACGTCGATCAGCGCTGTGGCCTGGCCGCGGCCGATGCCCTTGGTCTCGCGGGTGATGCAGATGGAACCGCCGCCGATGCCAACCTTGACAAAGTCCGCGCCGCAGTCCGCGAGGAAGCGGAAGCCGTCGGCGTCAACGACATTGCCTGCACCGACCTTGACCGTATCGCCGTATTTTGCGCGGATCCAGTCGATCGTCAGCTTCTGCCATTCGGAAAAGCCTTCGCTGCTGTCGATGCAAAGCACGTCCGCACCGGCGTTGATGAGTGCCGGTACGCGGTCGGCGTAGTCGCGGGTGTTGATGCCGGCGCCGACCACAAAGCGCTTGTTCTTGTCCAGCAGCTCGTCCGGGTTTTCTTTATGGGATTCATAGTCCTTACGGAACACAAAATACAGCAGTCTGCCATCGCCCGAAACGATGGGCAGCGAGTTGAGCTTATTGTCCCAGATGATGTCGTTCGCTTCGGCAAGGGTCGTGCCTTCCTTTGCGGTGACGAGCTTTTCCAGCGGCGTCATGAAATCGCGCACAAGCTCTGTTGTCGCCATGCGCGTCACGCGGTAATCACGGGAGGTCACAATGCCGACGAGGCGGCCGTTCGGCGTACCGTCATCCGTGACGGCAACCGTGGAATGCCCGGTCTTTTCCTTCAGCGCCAGCACATCGGCAAGCGTTGCGTCCGGGGACAGATTGGAATCGGAAGAGACGAAGCCCGCCTTGTACGCCTTTGCGCGCGCGACCATGGCGGCCTCATCGGCGACGGACTGCGACCCGTAGATAAAAGAAACGCCGCCGCTTTTTGCCAGCGCCACCGCAAGGCGGTCGCCGGAAACGGACTGCATGATTGCCGAGGTCATCGGAATATTCAGCGTAATTGCGCTCTCTTCCCCTTTTTTGAATTTCACCAGCGGCGTTTTCAATGAGACGTTCGCCGGGATGCATTCGCTCGAGGAATATCCGGGAATCAACAGATATTCATTAAAGGTATGGGACGGTTCGTTGATGTAGGTTGCCATGGCTCTCTTCCTTTCCGCGCAGCAAAGCAAATTATTTTTTCTATTATAATATATAGCAAAAAAAATGTCAATGGGACAGGTGCAAAAACGCAAGGTTTTCCTCACCGTGCAAGCAGGTCGTAAACCAGCCCGACGATCACGTTCCAGGTGTTCACCACCGTGCGCCAAAAGCCCGTCAGCGGCGAGGCCAGTCCGTTCGTCGTCACAAACTCCACGCCGTACAGCGAAAGGTATTTTGCCGTGACTGCGGCGTTGACCGTCCAGACGGCGCAGCGCAGATCCGCGTGCCGGATGGCCGCTGCCGTAATCGCCGGGGTCAGCGGACAGCAAAAGTCGATACCGTCAAGACCGTTGTCTTTGCAAAAGGCAATGTCTCCCGGCAGGGTAAAGTAGGTCAGCAAAAAGACGTTCGCATCCGGCAGCAGCCGGTTGAGTGTGCAAAGATTGTCCTTGTCCGTGGCAACAAGATAAACGCGCGACACGTCCGCCTCCGCAGTCAGCCGTGCGGCAAGGTCTTCCATCTCGGCACTGCCGCCGCCCTTGACTTCGATGACCGAAGCCATCCCATAGGCATTGCAGACTGCAAGATATTCGCCGAGCTCCGGCAGATGTTCGTCCGGGTACGCCGCAAGGTTTTCGCCGCCGTCCACGCGGTACGATGAAAGCGCGTCATAGGTTTGATCCGTAGCGCGGCCGCTGCCGTTTGTGGTGCGGTCGATTGTTGCATCATGCAGCACAACCCATTTGCCGTCCGCCGTCGGATAGATGTCGCATTCGCAGGCAAAGTACCCTGCCTCCCCTGCGGCACAGAACGCGGCGAGTGTATTCTCCGGGGCGGCGGCGCTGTATCCGCGATGCGCGGCAAGGCGCAGCTGCGGCACATCTTCGGGCAGGACCTCCGCAGCGGCGGCAGGCACGCAGCAGACAAGCAGCAGCACCGCCGCAAGCAGCAAAGCAAAACATTTTTTCATTTCGTTCCCTCTCTTGAAACGCAGAAGCGGCCATGCCGAAGCATGACCGCAGAAGGTCTTTGATTTAATAGGTGATCGAATAATCGTCGATGAAGGTCATGCCGACCTGGGCGTCCACGCCGAGGGCTTTCACCTGCATCACGATCGGCAGCGTGTAGGTCGCACTGACCATGTTGCCGGTCGCCTTGTCGATCTTGCAGACGATCTTTGCATCATAATAGGT
>CACYCR010000121.1 GCA_902772935.1 Oscillospiraceae bacterium | reverse complement strand
AAGATGGAGCTGCGCGGTGAGGGTGACAAAAAGATGTTCGCCTGTGTCTGCGGTTATCGGGAAAAGCTCTCCGACTTCCAAAAGCGCCGCGAACAGGCCGGCGCCGGCAAATACGACGTCATGCAGTATATGCGCAAGCAGGAGCAGTCGCAGAGCAAGGAAGAGAAGAACAATCCGATGGCGGATCTGCTGAAGGATTGGATGTAACCGAAAAATGGAGGATGTGCTATGGACAATCTGTTTGATTTCGAAGTGAAAAGCGCGTTTTCCGTCAAGAGCGTCAGCGACGCCTTTGTCTGCAGAACCATCCCCGATGCGCTGCTTGAGAAAATTGCTGCGCTGCAGCAGCAGACAGCGCTTAACCGCCGCAAGGCGCTGCTGCTGACAACCGCGTTTTCCCTGTCGATGCTGGTCATGATCCTGCTGCCGCTGAGCATTGTCGTTCTCAGGTACCGTTTTTCCGAAGTATTACAAAACGCGCCGTGGATGTATGCGCTCGAAGGTACGGCGTTTGTTGTCTGGTTTTCCATCCTGCTGTACGCGCTGCAATACAAAAAGCACAGCCGGTCGTTCTCCCCTTTTGGCACACAGACCGCTATGGAACATCATCTGATGAACGACTGCAAAGCCGCGCTCGGTATCCCGGCGGACGCCGCCGTGGTGGATGTTCTTGCAGCGGTTTACACGGTAGGCAAAAACGGGCACCGGCATTATACAGAGAAGACGATGACCGGCGCACTGCGGTATCATAACTTACCGACGCCGATCTTTGCCGATACGGAAGCGTTGTACCTGTCGGATTTCACACGGCTGTTCCGGATACCGCTTTCATCTATTTGCAGTGTTACGACTGCAAACCGTCGCGTTGTGCTTCAAAACTGGAACAAGGAGAACTCCCCACATGCCAAAGCGTATCGTGCCTTTGGACTTCGGCAAGCTTTTCATTTGAAAGCGTACTGCTGTCAGGTAGAGATTCACGACCCACGCGGTGAGTATTGTCTGCTGATTCCGAACTATGATCTGCCGACCTTTCTGAAAACAGCAAACCTTGAAAGGAGCGAATGAGAAATGCGGTTACTCTTTACCATGGACATGCAGGATTATGCCGGCTGCACGAAAACTTTCGTGCGTAATTCCGCGCGCAGCATCATCATTGCACACGGAAAAATCGCCATGATCCACAGTAGAAAGTATGATTATTATAAGTTTCCAGGCGGCGGGATCGAACCCGGCGAAGACCCGATCGCGGCCATGATCCGCGAAACACGCGAAGAAGCCGGGCTGTCGGTGATTACGGATCGTATTCGGCCGTACGGCTATGTGCACCGCGTACAGCGCAGCAGCAGCGACGCAGATACCATCTTTGTGCAGGACAATTATTATTATCTTTGTCAGGTGGAAGAAACTGCTGTATCGCAAACGCTGGATGATTACGAGGCGAATGAAGGGTATCATCTGGAATACGTCGACGCGAAAACCGCAATTACAAAGAACCGCTATGTCCAAAACAGCCCGTATGACCGTATGATGTTTGAGCGGGAGGCACGGGTGTTGGAACTGCTTTTGCAGGAAGGTCGATTCGAGAAAGGAGATTCTGATGTTTCGTGAAATGAGAAGACATAAGCAGGCGCTGCCGAAAGCACAGTGCCTTGCCATTTTGAAAAACGAACCGCGCGGCGTGCTCGCAGTTTCAGGGGATGACGGCTACCCTTACGCTCTGCCGCTGTCGCACTGCTATGATGAACGCACGGGCACGCTGGTGTTCCACTGTGCGCAAAGCGGACATAAGCTCGACGCCATCCGGAGAAATGACAAGGTGAGCTTCTGCGTTTATGACAAAGGGACACCCATCCCCGACGACTGGGCGCTGCGCTTCAACTGTGTGATCGTCTTCGGCCGGATGCATCTTGTAGAGGATCCGACCCGCGCCATGGAGATCTGCCGGCTGATCGGCGGAAAGTTTGCGCCGACACAGGAAGAAACGGAAGACGAGATCCGTAAACACTTTTCACACGTCCAGTGTATGGAACTGGAGATCGAGCACATCAGCGGCAAAACCGTCACGGAAAAATAAAGCGAGACAACAAAAACGGACCGTCATGTGGCGGTCCGTTTTTTCTATTACGGGAATCAGCGGCCGAAGATGCCGAGGATCTTCATGCCGATGAAATACGGAATGTACTGCAGGCTGTTGATGAAGTTCTGCAGGCGGATGATGATGCCGGGCAGGACAACGACCTTGAAGCTGACGGAAACGCCGCTTTCAGGCTCCGTGACGGTCACGGTCGCTTTGCCGAGCTTTTTGCCGGTGATCATAACCGAACCGAAACGGAAATCTTCTTCTTTTTCCGGGCGTACGCTGATAACGCTGTCGTCACTGGTGGTGATCACGGCATTGCGTACGTCAAAACGCGCCTCCGCTTCCTCCGGTGCGGGATAGATTACGACGTAGTTTTCCACGCCGACATAGGCGTAGTGTTTGCCGTCGATGGTTGACGTGTCCAGAGACTGCAGCGGCGGCAGGTCTTCGGCGAACGCGATCGTTGCAAGTGACAGCAGCATCACAAGGGCTAATAAAACGCTGAGTAATTTCTTCATAATCTTTCCTCCATTTCGTTTATTTCGGGCAATTCTTTGCCTTTTTTTAATTATACAAGATGTGAACAGCAATTGTCAATGTGAACAAAGTATGAAAGAATGGCCACGCCTTTGTCGCTTTCCAACAAAAAAACCGCCTGCTTTTATACAGGCGGTACAAGATTCGGTTTATTACTGTGCAAGGCTTTCGCCGGTCATCTCTTCGGGCTGTTCGAGACCCATGATTTTGAGCATCGTCGGTGCGATGTCGCAGAGTCTGCCGCCTTCGCGGGCGGTGCAGGGATAGCCGCAGATGATAAACGGGACCGGGTTCGTTGTATGCGCGGTGAACGGCGTGCCGTCGTCCTCAAGCATCTTGTCGGCGTTGCCGTGGTCGGCTGTAACCAGCATGACGCCGCCCTTTGCCGAAAGCGCATCCCAGATGCGGCCGACGCAGGTGTCCACGGTTTCGACAGCCTTGACGGCTGCGTCGAAAATGCCGGTGTGACCGACCATGTCGCAGTTTGCAAAGTTGAGGATGATCGCGTCGTACTTCTCGCTGTTGACGGCTTCCACAACCTTGTCGCAGACCTCAAACGCGCTCATTTCCGGCTGCATATCGTAGGTCGGCACTTTCGGCGACGCAACCAGGATGCGGTCTTCGCCGTCAAACTGCTTCTCCACGCCGCCGTTGAAGAAGAACGTTACATGGGCGTACTTCTCGGTTTCCGCGATGCGCAGCTGGGTCTTGCCGAGCTTTGCTATGTATTCGCCGAAGGTGTTGGACAAGCTCTGCGGTTTGAACGCCACATGAACGTTCGGCATCGTCGCGTCGTACTGCGTCATGCAGACATAATACAGCGGGAAGAAGCCGTTTCTGCGCTCGAAGCCGGTGAAATCGGGATCCACAAAGGTACGGGTGATTTCACGCGCCCGGTCGGGACGGAAGTTGAAGAAGACCACGCTGTCGTTCGCTTTGACGGTTGCGTTTTTTGCGCAGACGGTCGGAATGACAAACTCATCGGTCAGGTTCTTGCCGTCTTCGTCAACCGTCTCGTAGGACGCTTTGATCGCAGCGACGGGATCTTCAGCCTGAATGCCTTCGCCGTATACCATGGCGGCGTACGCTTTTCCGACGCGCTCCCAGCGGTTGTCACGGTCCATGGCGTAAAAGCGGCCCATGACGGTGGCAATTTCACCGACGCCGATCTCCTGCAGCTTGTCGCGACACGCAGCAACGTAGTCCGCGCCGGAAGCCGGCGGTACGTCGCGGCCGTCAAGGAAGCAATGGACATAGACCTTGTCAAGACCCATGCGCTTTGCAAGCTCCACGATGGCATACAGATGCGTGTTGTGGCTGTGGACGCCGCCGTCACTCATCAAACCCATCAGATGCAGGGCGCTGCCGTTCTTTTTGCAGTTTTCCATGGCGCCGACGAGCGCTTCATTTTTGAAGAAATCGCCGTCCTGAATCTGCTTTGTGATGCGGGTCAGCTCCTGATAGACGATGCGGCCGGCGCCGATGTTGGTGTGACCGACTTCGCTGTTGCCCATCTGACCGTCAGGCAGACCGACGTTCATGCCGGATGCGCCGATATACGTCATCGGGAAGGTCGCTCTGAGTTTGTCAAGGTTCGGCGTATTTGCAGCGTGAATGGCGTTGCCGTAATCGCTGTCGTTTTTGCCGAAACCGTCCATGATGCAAAGTAATACGGTTTTTTTCATATTTATCAACCTCTTTCTGATCGAAACATAAGAAAAGAGTGGAGGAGAATTCAAAAATTCTCAATTCTCCACTCTTCATTCGCAATTGCCTCAGCCTTCGCTGGCCGCTTTGACGATGACGGAGAAGTCAGCAGCCTTCAGGGAAGCGCCGCCGATGAGGCCGCCGTCCACGTTGACCTGCGCAACAAGCTCCGCAGCATTCTTTGCGTTCATGGAGCCGCCGTACTGCACGGTGACGGTTTCAGCAACGTCAGCGCCGTACGCTTCGGCGATGGCGGCACGGACAAAACCGTTGCCTTCGTCAGCCTGCTCTGCAGAGGCGACAACGCCTGTGCCGATTGCCCAGACCGGCTCATAAGCGATGATGACGTTCTTGAGCTGGTCTGCGGTGACGCCCGTCAGCGCCATCTTGGTCTGATACTTCAAAAGCGTTTCGGTATAACCGAGTTCACGCTGTTCAAGGGTTTCGCCCACGCAGATGATCGGCTTGAGGCCGGCATTCAGCGCAGCGAGAGAACGCAGGTTGACCGTCTGATCGGTTTCGCCGAAATACTGACGGCGTTCGCTGTGACCGACAACGACATATTCCACGCCGGAAGCGACAAGCATGTCTGCGGACACTTCGCCGGTGTAGGCGCCGGACGCTTTGAAGTGGACGTT
>CACYCR010000120.1 GCA_902772935.1 Oscillospiraceae bacterium | reverse complement strand
TAGGTTTTGCCAAGGCGTTTTGCATTCTCGCGGAAGATGTCCGTTGCCAGCGGTACGAGATATTTGCGGACGGCTTCGCGGAAGGCCGCAACGTCGTTCTGATCGTAGCAATTTCTGCCCATGCGGTAATAGCCGAGGGGGATGTAGTTCTCATAGCCGAGCTTTTTGCCCATCGTGTCCCGCAGATGCACGAGCTTGTCATACAGGTCGTCCAGGGCGGCCTGATTGTCCTTGTACCATTGTCCTTCGGCTTTCCATGCCGCGGTGCGCCGGGCGTCGTCCGGGTCCTGCTTGAGCGGTGCGATCTGCGCGATGGTATAGGTTTTTCCTTCAAATTCAATCGCGGCGCTTGCAAGCAGTTTTTCGTACGCCTGCACCAGTTCGTTTTCCTGCTGCAGCTCGGGGATAATGTCCGGAGAAAAGGTCTTGAGTTCGATCTGCGCGTTCAAAAACACGATGTCGCCGTAGTCAGTTTCAAAATCGGCACGGAAGGGGCTGTCGAGCAGCGCTTCTGTCCAGGCCTGCTGATATTCCTGAATCTGCGGCAGCGCAGTATTGAAGAACGAGGCTTCCGCGTCATAAAATGCATCGCGTGTATCAATGGAATGCCGGATCGTGACGAGATTGCTCGCGGTCGACAGCTGCTTTGCAAGGGCCTGTTCCCGCAAAAAGAGATCCTTCGCCGTTTCATAGTTCGGTGCGTTCTGCAGTGCTGCGGTGAGATCTTTCAGCTGCGCAGTGATGGCGTCAATGTCCGGGCGCGTATAAGGAATTTCGGAAAATTTCATGTAGAACCTCGGTTGATGATAAAAAATAAGAATAATCTGTGAATGGATTTATACGGTATTTTGTTGCAAAGTATAACGAAATAATTATAACATATGTCAAATTTTTCTTCAAGTTTTTTTCAAAAAGAATTACATTTTGTCCCTGACGCACAAAAATGAACGAAAAAAATAGTAAAGAGTCACAAGGAACACAATTACGAAAAATCGGTGCGTTCCTAAGCAGATTAGCCCAGGCCTTTTTTCAATAACCAGTCCTTTGCCAGCGCATATGCCTGCTTTCCGTTTTGTGAAATATAAGAGCTGTGCGTAGCAGAGCGGACCACGGCCATGTCGCTGCCCCGGATGTTCTGATGGATAAAACGGGTGTCCGTCAGCCACATGATGTCATACTGACCGCAGACGATGTACGCCGGGCAGGTAATTTGCGCTAGGAAGTTTTCCGTAAAGTCCGGCTCGGTGAGCATCATGTCATTCAGCTTGTCTTTTTTGAAGAGGTTTTTGAAAAAGACGCCCAGCGGAAAATACGGCTTGAATGTTTTCGGATTGGAGTTTGCGCCGCAGGAAATGATCGCGCCGGGCACGTCCGGATATTCCGCGGCAAGCGTGATCGCGATGATGCCGCCGTCGCTGTGCCCCATGATGAGCGGCTTTTCCAGCGACAGCGCCTCGATGAACTGCACAAGGTCGGCTGCCATCAGATGATAGGAAATCACGCCGGGATCACTGCTTTCACCGTGACAGCGGCTTTCCGGCAGATAGACGGTGTAATCATTTGCAAGATACGTTGCTGCCTCCTCGAGCGAACGGACGCTGCCGCCGTTGCCGTGTACGAGAATCAGCGGCGTTTTGTTTTCGCCGTAGACCCGGTAGTGCATACGGACATCCTGTAATTGGATGAACGTGTCGGTGCTCGGCGTTTCCACCGGCGCGGGCAAGGACGACGTGTCCGGGGAAATGACATGGTACGCCGCAGGGCGCACAATGACGTCGAGCTGTGCCGCGACGCCCTGCAGAAGCGCGGTGATGGCCATAAGCAATGCAAGAACGGTTTTCATAAAAATCCCTCCGAAGCTTTTTATGGTTTCATTATGCCATATCGCCGTCGAAAAAGCAAGCGGCTTTGCGCCCCTTGACTTTCTTTTGCGTATATATTATAATCGAAATAACCCAAACAGAAGGAGGCGTGCGCTGTGCGTATTATCAAACCCGGTGAAAAACTGTCCAAAAAAGAACTGCGTTATTTTGCGAAGATGGCGGGTGAGGCGTATGTCAATGACCCCGTACATACCTACGCGACGAAGGATCCCGAACAGCGGAAACAATTCGTGTCGCATTTCATGATGGAGCGGCTCAATACGTCGAACGGCGAAGACTATTTTTACATCGACGACGAAAACCGTGGTTTGTGCGTGTGGCGAAAAGCGCATAATGAATATGGCGTTCTGGATTTTCTGAAGTGCCCCGACTGGCTGTATCTGTATCTGTTCTGGCCGCGCACCCTGCGGACACTCAGCGCCTACGGCCCGCTGGATGTGCACGTGTTTGACGACAAGACCTGGATCATCTCGCCGGTGTTCGTTGCGCCGGAGCATCAGGGCAAGGGGATTGCGACCGCGCTGATTCGCAAAAGCATGGAGGATCTTTCAAAGCTGGGCTATCGCTTCGGACTCGAAGCGCAGGATGCAGACAACGTCCGTTTTTATGAAAAGCTCGGCTTCCGGACGATCCAGACCGCAGAATACAAAAAAGGAAACATCCGCCACTACTATATGGTTTATCCGGACGATCAGACAAAGGAATGAGGGCAAAACATGAAAAAAATCATTGTATTGAACGGTTCTCCCGCAGGAGAAAACAGCATCACCTTGTTTACGGTGAAGTATATTGAACGCTTTTTTTCGGACTGCAGCTTTGAGGTGCTGCATGTCGGACAGAAAATCAAACAAATGGAGCGGGACTTTTCCGCTTCCGCCGCTGCGCTCGAAAGCGCGGACCTGATCCTGTTCTGCTACCCGGTCTACACGTTCCTTGTCCCGGCGCAGCTGCACCGCTTCATTGAACTGATGAAGGAAAACGGCGTGAACGTCGGTGGCAAATTCGCCACGCAGATCAGTACCTCCAAGCATTTTTACGACACGACGGCGCATCAGTTCATTCAGGACAACTGTGCCGATCTCGGCCTGCGGTATCTGCGCGGTCTTTCGGCGGATATGGACGATCTGACGACCGAAACGGGGCGCAAGCAGGCGCTGGACTTTTTCAGCTATATCTGCTGGTCGATGGAGCGCGGCCTCTGCGAACCGGTCCGCTTTTCAAGAACACCCGGATGGTCGCCGGCGCCGCTGACGGAAACCGCCGCACCCGCGGCAGAGCCCAAGAGCGGCAAGGTCGTTGTTGTCACGGACAGCAGCACGGCTGCGGACGATTCTCTGCGCGGCATGATTGACCGGTTCAGAACGGCGCTGCCGTATGAGACTGCCGTCGTGGATCTGGCGGACTTTCCGTTCAAGGGCGGCTGTATCGGCTGCTTCCATTGCGCTTCAAGCGGAAAGTGCTTTTATAAGGATGGCTTTGACGATTATCTGCGGCAGCACATTCAGTCCGCAAACGCCATTGTGTACGCCTATACGATCAAGGATCACTCCATGGGTTACCGCTTCAAGCTCTTTGACGACCGCCAGTTCTGCAACGGTCACCGCACCGTGACCATGGGCAAACCGGTCGGCTATCTTGTCGACGGGGATCTGAAGGCGGAAATGAACCTGCAGATTCTGATGGAATCGCGCGCGCAGGTCGGCGGCAATCATCTTGCCGGCATCGCCTCCAATGACAGTGATCCGGCTGCGGAAATCAATCAGCTTGCGCTGCAGCTGACTTACGCGATCGAGCATCGGTACCAGCAGCCGCAGAACTTTTACGGCGTCGGCGGTCTGAAAATCTTCCGCGACCTGATCTATCAGATGCGCGGTCTGATGAAAGAGGATCACCGCTTCTATAAAGAACATGGGTTCTATGATTTTCCGCAGAAGCGCAAGGGTCGCATCCTCGGTATGTACGCGGTCGGCCTGATGATGAACAGCGAAAAGATCCGCAAAAAAACCGGCGGCATGATGACGGAAGGCATGACGCTGCCGTATCAGAAGGTGCTTGAGCAAGCGGGCGCGCCGAAGAAGGATCTGAAAGCGATGTTTATGAAAAAGAAATAAGAACCAATTACGGAGCAAAGACCATGACCATTGCATTTTTTGATACGAAAGAATATGACAAGACGTCGTTTGAAGCGTGCGGCGGCACACGGGGACTGACCTTTAAATTCTTTGAAACCAAGCTGAACGAAGACACCGCGGCCCTCGCGCACGGCTGTGACGCGGTCTGCGTTTTTGTCAATGATACCGTCAACGCGGCGGTCATCGACCGGCTTTACGAAAGCGGCGTGAAGCTGATCGCGCTGCGTTCCGCAGGGTATAACAACGTGGATGTGCAGCACGCCTTCGGCAAGATCCACGTTGTCCATGTCCCGGCATATTCGCCCTATGCCGTGGCGGAGCACGCCATGGCGCTGCTGCTGACATCCGTGCGCCGGATCCACAAGGCGTATAACCGCACCAAGGAGTTCAACTTTTCGCTGAGCGGTCTGACCGGATTCGACTTGCATGAAAAGACCGTCGGTGTGATCGGCGCCGGAAAGATCGGCAGGATCTTCACCGACATCTGCAAGGGCTTCGGGATGCGCGTTCTGGTTTACGATCGGATGCCGCGGGATGACGGATTGACCTACGTTTCCCTTGATATGCTCTTTTCGCAAAGTGACGTGATCTCGTTGCACTGTCCGCTGACCGAGGAAACGCGCCACATGATTAACGCTGATGCGATCGACCGGATGAAAAAGGGCGTGGTGCTGCTCAACACGTCGCGCGGCGCGCTGATTGACGCGGAGGCGCTGCTTGACGGCATCAAGGCGCGCAAAATCGGCGCCGCCTGTCTGGATGTGTACGAAGAGGAGGCGGACGTCTTTTTCGAAGACCGCTCCGGCCACATCATGGACGACGACCTGCTGGCGCGGCTGATCTCCATGCCGAACGTGATCGTGACGTCCCATCAGGCGTTTCTGACCGCAGAGGCGTTGCACAACATTGCCGAAACAACGGTGAACAATATCGTCACATTCTTTCAGGACGGTGTCTGCGAAAACGAGTTGTGCTACCGCTGCGGCCATATCGAACACTGCAAAAAAGAGCGCAGGGAACGCTGCTTCTGATTTCATGACAACCATAAATAACCGCCGGCGGTCAATGACCGTCGGCGGCGTTGTTTTTATGCTTATTTCTTCTTTTTCAGTTCGGCAAAACCGAGCTTGACCGCTTTATAGGCGGGCTTGATTCTGCCGCGGCCGTCAACGATGCCCCAGCCGGTTTCCACCGGACAGTCCGCCTGTCCGCAGACATAGCAGTGATCGCTGTCGTCCCACATGTAGATGATTGCACCGATCAGATAATCGAGGTCCTGCAGCCGGTTCAGCACGTCGGTATAAAACTTTGCCTGTCCGACCGGCGTATGTTCATAGTTGTAAAGGCCGGTGTCCTCCGGCAGCTCGCGGTAAATGTGGTTGGCGTATTCGCCGTCAAAGATCAAGGCAGCTTTTTCTTCGGCGCTGCGTTTGCCGTAGTTTTCAGTGATTTCTTCCTTGAGCTTTATTGGCAGGCGCTTGATAAACTTGTTGATGTTCTTGCGGGCGTCTTCTTCACTCTTGAAGCCGTAGGAGCGCAGGATGGCGTTCTTCTCCTCCGGGGTCTTCGGCTCGCCGTAGCTGATGTAGCCGAACTCGGAAAGGAGCACCGGCTTGTTCGTGATCTTGCGGGTATACTGCAGCAGGGCGATGAACTCGTCGAGTGTCTTTGTCACGGTCTCAAAGCAGCCGAGATAGATGTCGATGCCGACATAGTCCATGTATTTATTGTACTGCAGCATGCGCGGCGGCAGCTGCACATAGCCGAGACCGCCGAGATTGTAGCCGATGATTTCGTCTTTGGCTTTGATCTGGCTCATGATCTCCGCCTGCACGCCGATGAACTTTGCCGCCTCGTCCATGGTGAAGGGGAGGGTGAACCGGTCGACGCCCATTTCATTCGTGATCTGATAGGCGTTGACGATGCCGCGCAGGTTCTTCATCAGGTACTTTGCGACCCACTGGATCTTCGGTACGTCTTCGTCCTTGCGGATGTCGAGACCGTGCTCAAGGAATTTGTACGGATAGGGCGTGACGGCAAGGACCTTGATGCCGTGCTTGCGGTAGGCGAGCATTTCGCGCTTCCAAGCTTTATAGCTCGGTGTCTGTTTGTTATTCTCGTCAAGCGGGTAGGGGATGTCAACACGGATCCAGCCGATGTTCGCGTTCTTGATTGTTTTGTATTCCGGTTCGGGATGGCAGATGCCCGTCATGAAACCGCCCGTTGCTTCCAGCACAGCGGCAACGTCGGTATCGTTTTCTGCTGGCGGCGTTGCAAGCAGAGTCGGCGTACCGACAAAAGCGACCGTCGCGAGCAGCAGTGCGAGAACTTTCATCAGCCAGGACGGGATGGATGGCATAGTCATATGTGTCGTCTCCTTTTCCAATATTTTTTTGTTAAATATATTGTATAAGAAAACAATAAGTTTGTCAACAGATGTTCAAAAACTTGAAATATTTTTGTGAAATTCTGACAAAAGAAAAAGCCGTGCGGCGATCGCACGGCAGGGATGCTTACTTTTAATCGTTTTGATGTTTTTCGGCAAGGGCGGCCTTCTGCTCGTCCCAGTGTGCGCCGAACAGCGGATAAAACTTCATGCCGACAGCGGACAGGATCAGCAGCAGCGCCGGAATCGCCATCCACGCGACAAGGATACCCTGCTTTGCAAGCGGGCTTTGCATGCCGGCGGTGAGGGCGGTGTCATAGCCGAACCATTTTGCGATCATGAGGAACGCGGCGTTCGCAAGGCTGATGGCCGGCTTTGTGATCAGGGAGTTGACGCCGGCATAGATGCCTTCGCGGCGCGCGCCGGTGCGGATCTCGTCATAGTCGATGACGTCGCCGTTCATGATCGGCACCAGGTACATGCCGCCGGCAAACCCGACGCCGGTCAGCAGAAAGACAACAAGCGCGACCGGCATGAACTTGCCGACAACGCACATTGCCGTTGCTGCGGCGGCGAAGGCGATGCACATGATCGTCACGCACTTTCTCACGCCCCACGGCCGGAGCATTTTGATCCAGAGCAGAATGCCGCCGACGGCGCCGAGGCCAAGCGCCGCATACGCATACGGCATCGGCGTATCAAATTCATCGAAGTAATAGATGACGCCCTGCATGAGAATCGTCTGAATAAAGATGACGGTGAAGCTGAGAATTTCGAACATCACGAATGCGCGATTCTTGAAACATTCCACAACGGATTTGATGATGCCCATGGATTCGGTGGATTCATCCTGTACCTTTTCTTTGTAGAAGAACGTGGAGATAAAAATGACGATGAATGCGGCGATGCCGATGCAGGTCATGATGATCTGGAACTGCGTCGGATCGGTGCCGACCTCCGGCTTGATAAGCGGGAAGACCACCAGCGGCACAGCAAGCGTGATGAGGCTGAAGCCGATCTTCCAGATGAAGATGCTGCTGCGCGCCTTGTTGGTGACCGCCATGGTGTAGGGCATGACGTACAAAGACGTTGCAATCGCGGTGTAGAACATATCAAACAAAAACAGCGTGACGAGCATCTGTATGAACAAAACAGCCTGTCCGCCGCCGAAGGGCCATTTGAACCAGGTGAAGATGAAGATCAGCGCATAAAACAGCGAGCCGTAGCGGATATAAGGAATGCGGCGGCCGAGCTTGGATTTTGTGCGGTCGGAGATGTAGCCGAAGAGGGGATCGTTGAAGGCGTTCCAGATGCCGAAAAGGATCCAGACCGTGCTGGCAAGCCCTTCGTCCATGCCCATGAACTTGGTGAAGAAGTAGGTCATGCCGCCGCCGGTCAGCAGCGAATTCAGCGTGCCGCAAAGGCAGTCCGCAAAGCTCAGCCAGAATTTTCCGGCCACGGGGACTTTTTCGGTTTGTACGGTTTGTGCAGTGTTGTTCATATGCTTTCCTCCGGTTTGACGCCGACGCTTTCAAGAAACGCCGTGAGTATTTTTTTGTATTGGTCTTCATCTGCGATGAGGCAGCCCGCATGCGTTGCGCCCGGGAACAGGTGCAGCTCACACGGTCCTCCATTCGCCGCCGCAAGGCGTTCGGAATGGCTGTACGGGGTCATTTTGTCCGCCGTGCCATGGAAAAAGCAAAGCGGAATCTCATTGTCCGAAACGCAGTCAATCGGACGCGCTTTTCGGATGCTGACATGAAAGAGCAGCCGGCACATCAGCTCCGTCGGATAAATCAGAAACGACGGGATGTGGTTGGTTTTCATCTGCAGCCTGATGACGGAAAAGAAATCCGCATAGCCGCAGTCATGCACCGAAAAGCGAACGCGCGGTTTGTATTGCAGGGCAATTGTGCCGAGGGCGCTGCCCATGGATTCGCCGTGCAGCCCGAGCACGATGTCTTGCCCGTAGCGCGTGTAGCAGTCGTCAATCATGGCGCAAAGATCACGGCTCTCCTTAATACCGAAGGTGCAGGCGGCCTTCTTGTTCAGTCCGTGTCCGCGGTTGTCATAGATGACGCAGTGGAAGCCGAGCGAACGAAACAGTTTCGCATATTTGAGGCTGCCGTGGCGATCGTAACTGTAGCCATGCGACAAGATCACGTAACGGTTAGTCTTCTGCGGCGCCTGCAGCAGCTCCGCGTGCAGGACGTAACCGTCAAATGACGGCACGGTGTAGCACACGCTTGCAGTC
This sequence comes from Oscillospiraceae bacterium, assembly GCA_902772935.1. Classification (GTDB taxonomy): domain Bacteria; phylum Bacillota; class Clostridia; order Oscillospirales; family Acutalibacteraceae; genus UBA6857. Next base: position 22,943 of record CACYCR010000120.1, on the reverse strand, counting down.
GGATCATACCCTTCGGCCAGGCCTTTTTCCGTCTCAATCTCCAGTGTTTTCTGAAAATCGGGACTTGTCGGGTGATAGACAAGGTACGCAGCCAGCAGTGCGCCGATCAGCAGGACAAGCAGCAGCAAAACGCCTGCTGTGATCAGATAAGGCATAAGAATCACCATCCGCAATCAGTATAAAACCGCTATCATTTTAGCGTATCCGGCAGCGTTTGTCAATCGGCGCCGCAAAAACAGATTGATTTCAAACGCAACTTGTGCTATACTGATTGCAGAAAATGGATACGAGGGAGGGATCGCATTGAAACAAATCCTTGACGGCACCTGGGAATTCCGGGCGGTCGATGACGCGCTTTGGCAGCCGGCACAGGTGCCCGGCTGCAATTATCTTGATCTTCTGGCGAACGGGCGCATTCCGGACCCGTTTTACGGGCTGAATGAAGCGGATGTCGCCTGGGTCGCGGAAAAGGACTGGATCTACCGCAAGCGCTTCACTTTGACGAAAGAACAACTTGCTGCGGACGAGATCACCCTGTCCTGCCGGATGCTTGACACGATCTGCGAGGTGTTTGTCAATGACTGCCCGGTCGGCAGCGGACAGAACTGCCATGTCGAGTACCGCTTTCCCGTGCAAAAGGCGCTCAAGGAAGGTGAAAACGAGGTGTGCATTGTGTTTACCTCGCCGGTGCGGTACGTCCGCGAACGCTATGCCGCCGAGGGTGCGCCGGTCAATTCCAACGGGCAAAACGGCATCGTCCACATCCGTAAGCCGCAGTATCATTTCGGCTGGGACTGGGGTCCCGTGCTGCCGCCGAGCGGCATCTCCGGCGAGATCGCGCTGGACTTTGTGCAGGGTGCGGCGTTTGAAGACCTTGCCGTCACGCAGCAGCACAAGGACGGCAGCGTCACGCTTTCTGTTGATGCGCAGCGCCGGCGGTACCGGGAGGACGCCGTATGCCAAATCACCGTGACTGCTCCCGATGGCAGCGTGCTTTACGCCGCAAAAGGGGACAGCGCAGACGTCCTGATCGAACAGCCACAGCTCTGGTGGACACGCGAACTCTCGCAAAAGGAAACCCAGCCGCTGTATACCGTTGCAGCCGAACTGCTGTGCGACGGTGTTTTAGTTGCCCGCATCGAGAAAACAATCGGTCTGCGAACGATTACGCTCAACCGGGACCGCGACGCCTACGGCAGCAACTTTCAGTTTATCCTCAACGGTGTGCCGCTCTTCATCAAGGGCGCAAACTATATTCCCGGTGATTCCTTCATGACGCGCTTTGATGAAAAGCAGTATGAAAATCTGCTGGATGCGGTCTGCTATTCCAATATGAATATGATTCGCGTCTGGGGCGGCGGCTTTTATGCCGACGACCGGCTGCTTTCTCTGTGTGACCGACGGGGCATCCTCATCTGGCAGGACTTTCAGTTTGCCTGTCAGGCCTATCCCTTCTTTAAGCCGGACTTCCTTGAAAACGTCAAGGCGGAGATCGCCTGCAACGTCCGGCGGCTGCGCACGCATCCGTCTCTGGCGCTCTGGTGCGGCAACAATGAGATTGAGGCAATGAGCGGCGCATGGCTGCACATGAAAAAGTACATCCAATGGACAAAGATCTTCTTCTATGATCTGCTGGAGCCGGCGCTGCGGCAATATGATCCTGCGACGCCGTTCATTCCCGGATCGCCCTGCGGTGCAGCGCCCGGCAAGGGCATCAACAGCGACAACGTCGGCGATACCCATCTTTGGGGCGTCTGGCACGGACTGCAGCCGATGACGTTCTATCGGAAGCGTCCGACGCGCTTTTGCAGCGAATTCGGCTTTGAGAGTTTGCCGAATGAAAAAACGGTTCTGACCTTCGCTTCCCCTGATGACTGCGACATCGCAAGCCCCGTTTTTTCCGCGCATCAGAAATGCGCAACGGGAAACGAGAAAATGCTCTGGTATATCCATTCGCGGTTCCGTATGCCGCAGCAATTTGCCGACCTGATCTATTTGTCGCAGGTGACACAGCAGGAATGTATTGCCGACGCGACGGAGCACTGGCGGCGCAACAAGGGCCGCTGCAACGGCGCAATCTACTGGCAGCTCAATGACTGCTGGCCGGTCTGCTCCTGGTCGAGCTATGATTATTACGGCGGCTACAAGGCGCTGCAGTATACTGCAAGGATGTTCAATGCGCCCTGCTGTGTCAGCATTGAAAAGACCAAAGACGATGTGCGTCTTTGGCTGCTCAATGACCTGAATGTGCCGGTATCGGCGACGCTGCGGTGGTCGTTCTTCGATTTCGAACGCGGTGTTCTCGAGCAAGGGGAGACTGCGGTGTCCGCTGGCGCGCTGGAAAATGTCGTTGCCGAAACGTTTTTGCTTGCCGATCTCAAAGCCCGCTTTGATCTGCGGCGGTGCGGCCTTTGCGTACAGCTTTGGACCGACGATGGCTGCACAATGGAAAAGACCTGTCTGTTCGACATGGAAAAGCGTCTGCATCTGCCGAAGGTTCGATTGACAATGGCGATCGAAGCACATAACGGCGCGGCGCAAATCCGTCTGCGCAGCGACGGCTTCGCACGGCTGATCTGTCTGGAAAGCAGTGAAGTGCATACGCCGTTTTCGGAAAACTACTTTGATCTGTTGCCGTATGAAGAAAAAACAGTATATCTGCCGCTGTCGGAAGACGTACCGGTTGATGTGCAGCTCGAAGCGATCCGCGTGCGCTGTCTGAACAATATGCAAACGCGTGCTATGACCGCCGGAGAGCGGCTGCGGCTGACAAAAATGCAGCTTTCCCCGATGAACATCGGCAGCCGTTTCTTTCACGGAACAATTCCGCCGGATTATAAATACAATGATCAATAAACGCTCAGGAGGTATTTTTTATGGAATTCTTAACTATGGCAGCCAACCGGTATTCCTGCCGTCAGCTCACGGACAAACCGGTTGAACAGGAAAAGATTGACGCGATCCTCGCCGCGGCAAAACTCGCCCCGACGGGGAAGAATCTGCAGCCGTTCAAGGTTTGGGTTCTGCAGTCCGAAGAAGCGGTGAAGGCGATGTACGGCCTGACGAAATGCGCATTCGGCGCAGGCCTGTTCTTTGTTGTCGGCGCAAAAAAAGAGGACGCATGGGTGCGTCCGTATGATCAGGCAAATTTTGCACACGTCGATGCGTCGATCGTTGCGACGCACATGATGCTGGAAATCGAGCAGCTCGGTCTCGGCACGACATGGGTGGCGTTCTTTGACGCGCCGCAGCTGCAAAAGCTGTATCCGGAGATGGCGGATTATGATCTCATCGCGACCTTCCCCGTCGGCTACAAGGCGGATGACGCCGTGCCGTCCCCGCGCCACGCGGCATCAAAGCCGGACGCAGAGCTGTTTCGGGTGCTTTGATCAGATCAGGATGCCGCGCGTGTGATCGATCTCATGCTGAATGATCTGCGCGACGTCGCCGGTATAAACCGTTCGGTGCTTCTTCCACTGCGCGTCAACATACGTCACTTCGATTTCACGAAAACGCGTTGTTTTGCGTACGCCGGTCAGGGAGAGGCACCCTTCTTCTGTCTCGTACGGGAAGCGTTGTCGGAGGATCGCGGGATTGTACATCACAAGGATGCCGAAGCCTGTTTCCACGGCGATGATACGCTTGTTGACGCCGATCATGTTTGCCGCCATGCCGACGCAGCGTTCGGCATTCGCCTGCAGCGTGTCAAAAAGATCCTGACCGACAGAAAGATCCTGCGGCGTGGCGTCCGCAGCGGCTTGACGCAGAAAGAAAACATCATGGCAGATAGGTCGAATCATAGGAACCTCCTGTATAGTCACCAAAGGCAAAAAATGACAGAAAACAAAACCGCCAATTCTCGAAAACCTTAGAGAAACGGCGGTTTTTCATTGGAGCGAGTAAAGGGATTCGAACCCTCATTGCTTGGTTGGGAACCAAGAATCCTAACCCTTGGATGATACCCGCGCTTTCATTTGTAAAAATATTATACACCATCCCGCGGAAAAATGCAAGGGGAAGGAAAAAGAAAATCGGGAAAAACTTCCGGCGGCGCGTTTTTAAAACGACGTATCCTTTACTTTTCAAGGGCGCAAGTAAAGCTGCGAATGAGAGGCCGGGGTGCGGTTTTCTTTTCCATAGGCGTGACTGCGTTTGATGAGTTATACGCCTTTCTTGTTTGAAAGCGTCTTTTGCATCCGGCAGTGAAGGATGCCCGCTTCGATGAACGGGTCACTGCAGATATGAAAACCGAGCTTTTCGTAAAAGCCGGTCACCGGAAGCTGCGCATCGAGAACGGCAGTCTGAAACTGTGTGTTTGCCTGCAGCCAGTCAAGACCGGCGTCCATGAGGTCACGGCCCAGACCGCAGGAGCGTCGGCGCGTCAGGACCCGGCCGATGCGAACGGCAGCGGGGTCGTCGCTGTCGGCGTATGCACGCAGATACGCGGTGACGGTGTCTCCGTCGTGAAAAAACATGTGAAAACTGACTTTGTCGATATCGTCCATGTCAAGATAGCGGATGTTTTGCTCCATGGTGAACACGGCGGCGCGGGCCTTGAGAATCTCATAAAGCGCCGGCACGGTCAGCTCTTCAAAGCGTCTGACAATCAGTTCCATACGGGTGACTCCTCAAGTCCCAGAATTTCGTCGGCTTCTCCCTGATCGATCTCTTCCACGGTGCGCAGTTTCTTTTGGATGATGCTGTTGCGGCTCTGCGCGTCCTCCAGGCTGCGGCCGGCTTCATCAATTTTTTTGCGCGCCTTTTCAAGGACCACACCGAATTTATCATACTGGACCTTTGCGGCGGCAAGCAGGGTCCGCACCTCCTTGGCTTTTTCGTTGATCGCCATGGCGCGGAAGCCGATGGACAGGGAATTCAGCAGTGCCGTGATCGTACCGGGACCGGCGAGCATGACGCCGTATTCATTCTGACAGCGCTCGGCGATCCCGCTTCTGGAGGCAAGAATCTCGCTGTAAAGTCCTTCCGTGGCAAGATACATGATCGCGAAGGGCGTAGTTACCGGTTCGTTAATGTACTTTTTGACCTCTTTCGCCTGGGACAGCACGCGCGCCTCAAGCGCTTTGCGCGCTGCGTCCACACCGGCGCTGTCACCGTTGTCTGCGGCGTCGCACAAACGGATATAGTCCTCGACCGGAAACTTGGAGTCGATCGGGAGATAGGTGAAGCTGCTCTTGTCATCGCTCGCGGGAATTTTCACCGCGAACTCGACCAGCTCACGCGATGTGCTGCGCGGCGCAAAGTTTCTGACATACATGCCGGGAATCGTCTGATCGAGCAGCCCTTCGAGCTGGACCTCCGCCCAGGTGCCGCGGGCCTTGACGTTAGTCAGAATGCGGTTGAGCGCGGTGACGTTTTCCGTGACGCCGCTGGAAAGCACCTTCATTTCGCCGAGGGATTTATAGACGTTTTCCAGTTGCTCGCTGACGGTCTTGAACGAAGAATCCAGCCGCTGCGTCAGCGTTTCACTCAGTTTTTCGTCGACGGTCATGCGGATCTTTTCGAGCTTTTCCTCGTTGCTTTTCTGCATCTGCAGCATGTTCTGCGAAATCGTTTCGGCAGTGCGCATATTGAAGGCATAGGTGTCATGCGTCTGCTTTTCAACGCGGCGGTTCATTTCACCGAGTGCGGCGGTCATCTCCTGCCGCTGGGCGCTCAGGTTTTGTCCGAGCTCCAGGCGCGTCCGGCTGAATTCTTCGCCGATTGCGTGGTGCATCGTCTGGAGACCGGCGTCAATTTTGGCCTCGGATTCCGCCTGCTTTTGCAAAAGAATTTCATATTCTTCATTATTTTTCTTTTTTGTCAATAAAATAAGCGATCCAACGCTTATAATAAGAAGAAGCCCCAAGAGAATAAACATGAGAATGAGTGCTGTTTTATCCATAAATGTCCTCCGCCTGTTTGATAATACTATTATAGCAAGCAGATAGTGATTTTTGTTTACAAAAAAGAAAAATAGAAGGTTCGATCCATGAAAAAAAGAATTCTGTCCATACTCCTTTTGTTCTGCATATTTGCAAATCTTGCGGCCTGTTCGGATGACGGCAGCGGCAAGCGTGTGATTTTCCCGATTGACGCCGAACCGGCGTACCTCGATCCGCAGATCGCATCCAGTCCCGCGGAACGCAATCTTGTTGCCAACTGCTTCGAAGGCCTTGTTGCGTACGATGAAAACGGGGCGATCGTCCCAGCCGCCGCGCAGCAGTACGACGTTTCGTCCGACGGCCTGACCTATACGTTTTCACTGTGGGAGGATCTGCAGTGGCTGCTGACGAACGCGGCAAAAAAGTTCCTCGGCGAAGAGGCGGCGAATGCGTTTGATACGCGTCTGACGGCGGAGGACTTCGTTTACGGTCTGCAGCGTGCGCTGCTGCCGGAAACCAATTCACCGGCGGCGCCGCAGCTGCTTTGCATTGCAAATGCCCCGGCGGTGCACGACGGGTCGCGGCCGGTATCCGCACTCGGCGTCACGGCGGTGGATGAACACACGGTCGAGATTCGTCTCTCCCGGCCGGACAGCGACTTTTTGTCTGTGTTGACCGAAGCGGCGTGTATGCCATGCGACGCGGCGTTTTTTGCGGCGACTGCCGGGCGGTACGGGCTGTCAAACGAATATCTGATTTACAACGGCCCGTTTTACATCAGCAACTGGAACGGCGAGACCGCGATCACCGTCCGCAAAAACGAGACGTACCATGACGCGGCGCACGTGACGCCCGCATCGGTGTATTTTTCCATCAACAACGAGCAGTCCACCCGCGCCGAAAAAGTTGAAAAGGGCACCTATGAGATCGCCCCGGTCACCCCGGCACAGGCGGCATGGATCGACGGGCAGAAGCATCTGCACACACGCGCATTTGAAAACGCGACGTTCTGCCTGCTGCTCAATTGCGGCGATGCGCTGCTGCAAAGCGGTGCTTTGCGTAAGGCGATCACCCTGACGTTTGATCCGGCGGCGCTCCTTGAGGCAAAACAGACTGTTGCGGCGTCCGGCGTTCTGCCCGATGCGATCCGCTGCGGCGGCAGCGCCTACCGGACGCGTGTCGGTGCGCTGCAGGCGCTTTCCGCGGACAAGACCCGTGCAAAGCAGCTCTTTTCGGATGCGCTTGACGATCTTGATGTCCGCGAGGTTGACCTTGCGGTGCTGTGTACGCAGGAGGACGAAACCGCCGTCCGCACCGTAATGCAGCAGTGGCAGGCGGCTTTCGGCGTCAAATTCAGCAGCAGCGTTGAAGTTGTGACGTCAGATGAGTTGCAGCAGCGCCTTGCGGCAAAGAACTATCAGCTTGCGTTCGCGCCGCTGTCCTTTACAGAGGCGCCGGCGCTGCGGGCGCTGCGGCGGTTTGCCTCGGACAGCGCCGATGATCCTGTCGCTCTGCGCAGCGAAACGTTTGACCGTTTTCTGGAGCAGGCGGCAAACAGCACAACGGAAAAAGGACTTTATGCGTCTTTGCGTGCGGCGGAAAAATGTCTGCTTGATTTTTCGGCGGTGATTCCGATCTGCGGCGAGAAGACGTACCTCGCGTTTGCAAAGGGCGTTTCAGGCGAGATCGCGTCAGAAACGGGAACCGTCGTTCGTTTTGATCATGTGATTGTGAAATAAATCGGAGGGATATCCATGGACAGTCGGGAACTGAAACAATTGCTTTCCAAAGCGGAAACGCTGGAGCTGACGGATGAAGAACGCCGCAAGGCGCCGGGCAGCTTCATTGACTTGCCCTGTGGCAACACGCATTACGAGCTGAAAGGGGATGGCAAACCGGTCGTGCTGACCCACGGCTACGCCACACCGTACTTCATCTATGACAAGGTGTTCGACGCGCTGGTCGGCGCGGGATACCGCGTGCTGCGCTACGATCTGCTCGGCCGCGGGTTGTCCGAGCGGGTCGATACGGTCTATTCGCCGGAGCTGTTTGCACGGCAGCTTTTTGAGCTGACGAACGCGTTTTTCCCGGGCGAAGCGTTTGATCTGTTCGGCACCTCGATGGGCGGTACGGTGACAGCCACCTTCTGCGCGATGTACCCGGGCCGGGCCAAACGGGTCATCTGGCTTGCGCCTGCCGGCATGGATTCCTTCAAACCGCCGTTTTACATGAAGCTCGCGGACATTCCCGGCGTCGGCGGTCTGATCTTTCGGATGATCGGTGCCAAAACGCTGCTGAAAAACTGTGCGGCGGAAGCCTGCCACATCCCGCAGTCGGAGATCGACGACTTCATGCGCAAGTTCGCCTATGCGCTGCAGTACAAGCATTTTGTCCGCAGCACATTGTCTTCTCTGCGCAACACGATCCTCGCCACGGAAAAGGCCACACAGTCTTACATCGCAACGGCAAAGCAGAACATCCCGCTGCTTTGCATCTGGGGGGAAAATGACCGTACCATGCCAATCTATCAGGCGGCGCGGATGAAAGAGGTCTGCCCGGACGTCCGTCTTGTGCGCTTTGACGGCAGCGGACACATTTTCCTGTATGATGAAGCAGCGCGTACAATGGACGTGGTGTTTGACTTCCTGAACGCAACGGAACCTGCGTCTGCGGAATGAGCTGAATAAAAAATGGCCGTAACCCATTGGGGTTACGGCTTTTTTCATGCATTGTATTAATCCGCGATCCGGTGTCCGTCGATGATTTTGAACTCCTTGTTGCCCATGAACGGCACGATCAGCCGGCCCTCCATGGTGTCGCCGAGAAATGTGACCTCGGCCTGCAGCTCCTTGCCCGGCAAAAGGGAAACCTCCGCTTTTCCGCGCAGGGTGTTGCCGTCCTCCGTAATGTCATAGGTGCGGATCTGCACCCCCTTGAAGCGTTCGGGCAGTTCAAAGTGAAATGCATATTGGCCGTTGTTGTTGCGGACCTCCACGGTACCTTCAAAGGTCATCATCAATGCCTTGACCTTGCCGGCCCATTTTCCGATGCCGATCATCTGTCTCTTCCTTTCTGATCATGGTTATAGTATCAGTATAGTCGGTTTTCCTGAAATTATGCTTAAACCTCGTCATACGCCAGCGCGCGGTCATACAGTCGCAGCCGGTGTTCATCGAAGCAGACCGGTGTCCCCGGCGCGATCGTATACGCCTGCGTCTGCGGACAGACGCCGCTGTCGAGGATGCCGTTGAGGTACAGCTTTAAAACACCGCTGATCTCGCGGACGGCGCAGACCTGCACAACGTCGCGGACGGTGCGGCGGGAATGCAGCGTAGTACCGCCGACCTTGAAATAGACAAAGCCGCTTTCGACGCTGAGCTTGACGTCAAGCCCCTGCAGGTACAAAACGATGTTTTCTTCGCCGCCGAAGGTCGCCTTGATGCTGAATGGACCGCTGCCCGCAAGACCGCCGTCGCGGATCAAAAACTGCGGCAGATAGCGAAAGCGTACCGTGACAGCAGCATCCAGCCCGAGCGCGTCGCGCAGGCCGGAAAGCGTCAGCGTGTTCTCCGCTGCCCAGGCGCCGTCGATGGTAACAAGAAACGTCCGGCTGTCGGGTTTGCGGTCAACGGACAGCAGCGGATGTGTGTCGCAGCGCATCGCATCGGTCTGCACCGGCTGATTCATTGTCAGGGCGACGGTATGGTCGTCACAGACGCGCACGGTAACGCACTGCACCGGCTTGCTGCGCAGCCCGAAGGCGAGCAGCTTCACGCCGAGCGGCGGCATTGAAACGGAAAGGGGATTTCCGTAGGTGTAGCTGTCCGAAGCGCCCTGCGTACCGGACGGCAGCAGCACCGTGAGCGCTGCGCCGACGAATTGCCGCGAAACGCCGAGCGTTTCATCAAGCAGGAAGGTGATGTCGGTGGCTTCATTAGCCGGATTGCGCAGCAACAGCAGTCCCGTGCCGCCGTCAAACGCGGCATAGCCGTAGACCTGGCCGGCAATCGGATCACCGCCGACCATCCGTGTATGCTTCAGCAGACCGGCATATTCTTCGGAAAAGCGCATCGCTTCGGCGATCAGGTATCCCTGCGCATCGTTCAGCGCCTCCGGGTCAATCTGCAGCGTCTGCAGTCCGGGCGCGCGCATCGCGGAAAGCAGCAGGGCGACGAAGAGCTCTTCCTCGCTTGCCGCGAAAGATTGCAGCACCTGCCACGGCAGCACGGGATCTGTCACCGCCGAAAGCGGCAGACAAAGCTGCCGCCGCTGCAGGCGGTCATAATACTGTGCGTCCAGCGCCGTGAGAAACGCCTGCGTTTTGCCGCCGTCCATGGTACGGCCGTCGGAGAATTTCTTCGGCGGAGACGGCAGGTCGGAACACAGCCGCAGGGTCTGCACCCATTGCAGCAGCCAGGGACTCATCGGCAGAACGCCGCCGAGCGTGAGACTTTGCGCAGGCTTGTCCGTCTTTTGCAGTGCGGCGCAAAGGTTGATCCATTGCTCCGTCAGTTCGGTGTAATACAGCACGTCGCGCGGGCCGCCGACGGCATGTCCGTGCGTTTTGTCGCCGCAGGGTAGCACGCTGACCGGGTCAAACTGCCAGCCGCTGACGCCGTATTTGCTTTGGCAATCCATGAAAAAGGCTTGCAGCGATTCGGTGTATGCTGCGTCGGCAGTGCAGAAGCCGCGTGCTTTTTTGTTGTATTTTGCAGCGCTGTTTTCCTGAGCGAGCTTTGCGGTTTTCTGTGCGGCCTTCCCAGCGCCGCCGGTCGGCGTAAAGGGGAGGGACAACGTTGCGCCGAAGGCCGCAGCAAGATATGCCGGCGAAAAGAACCCGTCCGGGAATGACGGCGGCACGCACCAGTTGCCTTCATGAAAGCTCTGCCATGTGCCGGGCAGCAGATATTGCTTTGCCGGCGGCGCACCGAACGCGGTCAGACGCTTGTCCGCTTCAAGAAATGCGGTTTGTGCGGTCTCTTTGGTCAGCACGGCTGCCGCGGGAACGAGCGGCTGCACGCTTCTTGTCGGACGTGCGGCGGGCGTATACTGTGTAAGGTAGCTGAAAAACGCACCGCGTACTGTGTCAAAGGTGCTTGCCGCTGCAATGCCGCTGACGCCGTAATCGGAGAGGAAGACGCCGTCCGCCGCCGTCAGGACATCCATCGTCCGGTGATAGTACCGCCGCGCAAAGAGAAAGCCGTTTTCGCAGTTGGTATCCGCCGCCGGAAATTCACAGCCGAAAAATGCGCTGTCCGCAAATGCCGGCTGACCGAGCGCGAACGCGTTGTCCTCCGGCGTTGGTTTGTCGGGCAGAGGAACGGTCCATATTTTCTGAATACCATCCAGGGAAACCGGCGCAAAGTCGATGAATTCCAGCAGCGCCTTTTCGGTTTTGTCGTTTTCGCAGCGAAATTCCAGCCTTGCACGGAACGCGCAGTCAAAGGTGCCGAGTGTTTCCGCGTAGGTGAGCGAAATGCGGCAGCCCTTGATTTTGAACGGCTTGAAGGTGATGCGCAACTGGAGTGTCTGTGGCGTCTCCACGGGCTCGGCACTTTTGATCTTAAGTGCGCTTGCCTTGACGGACTCCCCGCCGAACGCGGATTTGAACCGCAGCAAAAACGCCTCGCTGCCGGCGGGGTATGCAAACGTGCTGCCGCTTTGTTTGTGCAAAAGCGACTGCGGCACAAGACGGTTGTTTTCCACAAGGAATGTCTTTTCAACGCGGTTGTTCGCGATGCTGACTTGTGATTTGGTACTTACGATCGGCATGTCCGGATCCTCCCGTCGTTTTTGTTTTGCTTGAAAAAACAGCTGCACGCGGCAGCTGCTTCTTTCTTTAGGTTCAGATCAGATCGTTCACCCACGAAATGATGTCGCCGCAAACGGTATCAAAGAGTGCGGACTCGTTGAGAATTTCGTGGCGGCCGCCTTCATACAGGTGGATGGAGACGTTGTTCTTGCCTGCCGCCATGAGCATATCGGCAACCTTCTGTACGCCGTCACCGTAGGGGCCGACGGGGTCATCCTTGCCGGCGATGAGCAGGACGGGCAGGGCCTTCGGGAAGGTTTCAAACCATTCTTTTTTTGAGACATTGTTAAGCAGGGTCATCATGTCGCGGTAGCCGTACGCCGTGAACAGGAAACCGCAGTACGGGTCGGCGATGTATTTGTCAACGATGTCGTCATCTCTGGTGAGCCAGTCGAACGCGGTACGGCCCTGCGTGCGTTTGTTGTAGGAACCGAACGCGATCTTGTCGATCGTCTTGCTGCGGTAGTGCGAGCCTTTGAGTGCGCCGACAAGCTTTGAGATCACGATGCCGGCTGCTGCGGCGGGGTTCGGACCTGCGGTGCCGCAGAAGATCGCGCCGGTCAGATCAGCCGCATATTCTGCGGTGAAGTACCGTGCGACGAACGAACCCATGGAATGACCGAAGAAGAAATACGGTTTGCCCGGGTTCTCACTTTGTGCGATTTCCATGAGCTTGCGGCAGTCGCCGATGAAGTTGAGCCAGCCGTCTTCTTTGCCGAAATAGCCGAGTTCATCATCGTTCTTGACGCTTTTGCCGTGACCGATGTGGTCGTTGATGTAAACGGCAAACCCGTTGTCGCAAAGCGTTTCCATGAATTTCTCATAGCGCTCTTTGTGCTCCGCCATACCGTGTGCGATCTGAATGACGGCCTTGATGCTGTCTTTGTCCTCAGGTACAAACGACATTGCCGAAATGTCGGCCAGCCCGGACACGGAAGGGAACGTGAACTCTTTTTTCATTGTAGCCATATGTTGAACCTCCAATACTATATTCTAAGAAATTATATCATATTTTTTTTGCCTTTGCATCCCTTTTTTAAAGATTGTTCATGGTGTTTTTTTACAAAAAATGGAAGTTGTTTTTGACGTTTGCGTTTCCGGCATGCCCGAACGAATTGTACCGGGCGTTGGAATAAATGTCCCACCGTCGGAATAAAAATCAAACAAAAGAACAATTTTTTGAAAATAATTCAATCAAACTCCAAAAACAAGGACTCGGCTTCGACAAAAAGTGAAACGTTTGTATTGACATTTCCAAATTTTGTGCTATAATGAACGCAGAAAACATCAAGAACATATGTTTTAGGAGGTCATTATTATGTTTGCTACCACATCTGCTTTTCTCGCATTTTTCATCCCTGCCGCGATTTTGATCGTTCTCGGTCTGCTCTTTGAAGAACACCTGATCGACTTTGAGCAAAAAATCAAGCGCCGCCTGTTTTGCAAAAAAACCGCAGCGCAAAACCACGGCAGAACACCCGCAGCCCCCGCAAGAATGAAGCGCCTGGATACGCCGAAAAGATCGGCGTCGGATGACAATCGCGCTGCGTGAGTCTGAACGGCTGTGCGTATTGCATCGGCAACTGCAAAAAAGAACGGCGCACACATCGCAAAACGAATGTGTGTGCCGTTTGTTTCAGTCTTCCGCTTCGAGCTGTGTGACAAGCGTCTGCCGGAAGTGATACTTTTTACAGAGTGCGTCGACGGCGGAAAGATCGGGTTTGCGCGGCTGTTTGAGCGCGCAGCGCAGCATGATGTTTTTCGGTGAGTGCGCAAAGTCGACGAACTCGATCACGTCAACTTCATAGCCGCAGGCCCGCAACGCCTCGGCGCGGATGGCGTCGGTCAGCAGGGCGCTGAACCGCTCTTTGAACAATCCGTGTCGCAGCAGCAGATCGAAGTCGCCGCCGGCGGTGATCTGCGCGTTAATTTCATGCTGACAGCAGGGGACGGAGAAAATGTTCGGTACCTTGTGCCGGATCGCATGCAGCAGCGCATAATCGGTTGCGGTGTCGCAGGCGTGCAGTGTGATGATCATGTCCACCTTTCCGTCATAGAGCGCGTCGGTGGTGACGTCGTTGACGTAAAAATGCAGATCGCCGTAGCCGTATTTTTCAGCGATGCGGTTGCAGTTTTCCACTACGTCTTCCTTCAGATCGAAGCCGAGCACCGTCGCTTTCACATGGCGAATCTGTGTAAAGTAATGATAGAGGATGAACGTGAGATAGGATTTGCCGCAGCCGAAATCAAGGATCGTGATCTCCTCTTTGGACAGCTCGGCAAAGCGGTCGTCGATCAGCGAGAGAAAGCGGTTGATCTGCCTGAATTTGTCGGATTTGCTTTTGACGATCTTGTAGTCCGGGGTGAAGACGCCGAGGTCCACGAGTGCCGGCACCGGTTCGCCTTCGTTGAGCAGATAGGTCTTTTGGCGGTCATGCGCCCGCGGTGCGGCTGCTTTGCGTTCATTTTGCCGGACCTTTCGGCGGATGGTGTCCGGAAAAATCGTGTAATGGATGTCTGCACCCGCAGCGGCAAGTACCGCCTGCCGGAAGGCGGGAACACCGACGGTCTCCACCCAGTGCAGCATGGAATCAAAATCCAGGTTCTGATGAAAGACCTGCGTGCCTTTGTATTGTTCAAGCTGCCACTTGGTTTCGCCTTTGGAAAGAAACGGGCGGATAACCACCTTCGCATAGGCAAAGTGCGGCTCTTTCCTGTCGCTGAAAATCAGTTTCTGCAGCGTGTCTTTATACGCCGTGATGTCGTTTGCGAGCTGCATGAAGCGCCTCCTTTTCGGCTTTGTTTCCGATGTTGGTAACAATCCTATCATATTGTTGAAAAAATGTACAGTAATTTGTAAAAATAATTTGTAATTTGTTTTCATTTGCCGATTGATTTTATTGACAAAAACGATTATAATGATTCACGATGTTAAATGAATGAGGAATCCCGGATGATGGCAACAAAAAAACCTGAAACGCAAATGGAAAAAAGAGAACTGCTGTTCCGACGCGTCTTCTCGTCGGTTCTGGTTCTGTTTGCCGTGATGAGCGTCGTTTTCTTTACGACCCTCGGCGCGCGGCATTCACAGCGTGTCAAACCGGCGGATGCGACCACGCAAAGCGGCGACACCACGGCGGCGAAGAACACGGCTAAAACCACAACACCTTCTGCGGACGCAACGACGCAGCCGGACGGAACCGACACATCCGAAGCGACAACGAAGACGCCGACAAGCAAGGTGATCTACCTGACCTTTGACGACGGCCCGGGTGAGTACACCGAACAGCTGCTGGACATTCTTGACAAGTACAACGTGAAGGTCACCTTTTTCGTGACGAACGTCGCCTCCAGCTATCAGGATCTCATCAAGCGCGAAGCGAAGAGCGGTCACAGCGTCGGCGTACACAGCTACACGCACAACTACGAGAAAATCTATCAGAGCGTTGAGGCCTTCTGGGATGACTTTGACAAGATGCAAAAGGTCATCAAAAAGCAGACCGGCAGCGAAACGGCGCTGATGCGCTTCCCGGGCGGCAGCTCCAACACGGTCAGCAAGTTCAATCCCGGCATTATGACCCGCCTCACAAAAGAAGCCACCGAGAAGGGTCTGACCTATTTCGACTGGAACGCCATGAGCGGCGACGCAGGACTGACGACAGACACAAACGTCGTGCTCAAGACCTGCAAAGAGAGTGTCAGCCAAAATGCAAAGACAGTGCTGCTTTGCCACGACACCAAGGACTTCACGGTCAACGCCATGGAAGCGTTCATCAGCTGGGCGCTGAAAAACGGCTACACCTTCCTGCCGCTGGATAAGGACAGCTTCGCGGCGCACCACCACGTCAACAACTGAATAAAGACCCCGACCTGCTGCGGCAGGTCTTTTTTTATGCAGATTCCGCATTTCGGGTCTTGAAATAATCAAAATAATGTGATACAATAATTTTAATAATCAGATGTTAAAGGAGAACTATCCGATGGGAAAACTGAACAAAAAGGTGAAAGCACTCATTGGTGTCGGCACCGTACTCGGCATGGCGCCGGACCTGATTGATAATCTGCTCGTACACAGAAAGTTTGATTTGCCGGAGGGTCTCAAGACCGCAATTTCCGGTTCCGATATGACGGATCTGCATCAGAAGGGGCAGGTTTATGAGGATTGGATCGCCGCTTATCCGAAGGAGGAGTTTCGCCGGACAACAGCGGACGGCGTTGAGCTGGTCGGCTGGCTCTTGCGTCCGGAAAAGCCCTCGAACGTCTATGTCTTTACTTCACACGGCTACCGCAGCAACGGCAAGCATGAGTTCTGCGCGTTCGCAAAGTATTACATTGACCGTGGTTATAATGTGTTCGTTGTTGACCACAGAGGCGCCGGTGAGAGCGGCGGCAAATATATCGGCTTCGGTTATTTTGAATCCCGCGATTCCGTTGAATGGCTGCACTGGCTTAACGAGCGCTACGGCGCGGATATTTCGCTGGTGATTCACGGCGTTTCCATGGGCAGCGCGACCGTCATGCTCATGAGCAGTATGGAGACGCTCCCGGAAAATGTGAAGCTCGTGATCGCCGATTGCGGTTACACCAGCGCCTGGAATGAATTTGCATATAAGCTGCGCGGTATGCACGTGCCGGAGTTCCCGCTGCTGCCGATCGTCAGCCGCTTGAACAAAATCAAGGTCGGTTATGATTTCCGCGAAACGAGCGCGCTGGATGCCGTTCGCAAAACAACAAAACCGATTCTTTTCGCGCATGGCCGCGATGACAATTTTGTGCCTTGCTGCATGGCAGAGCAGCTCTTTGAAGCCTGTGGCAGCGAACACAAGGAGTTGATCATCATCGACGGCGCAGACCACGCGGCGTCCTTCCTGACCGATCAGCCGCGCTATGAGGCGAAGCTCGACGAAATGTTTGAAAAATACGTGTTGTCTGCCGAAGCGGACAACGCTGAAGCGTAAGCATGAGTGGCACACTGCCGCGCATCGCGGTGATCGGTCTCGGCCAGGGCGGCGCAGTTGCGGCGATGCGGCTGGCGAAGATGGGCTTTGCGGTCGATATCTTTGAGCAAGCGCAGCAAGGCGAAGTCGGTCATCCGTGGTACGACGACATCCGCTTTGACATTTTTGCGTTCTGCGGTCTGCCGCTCCCGGCGCGGTCGTGCTATACGCAGAAGGGGAAACGGCTGTTCATTTCGCCCGACGAAAAAAACAGCCTTGCTGTTCCCTCCGCAAAACCGATGGAGGAGATCTCCATTTCCCGGCGTGCGCTTTCGTCGCATCTCGGCGCGCTCTGTGAAGCGGCGGGCTGCCGGGTGCATTACGGCACAACGGTGGAATCGCTGCTGACCGAAGATGACGTCGTCACCGGTGTGCGCGTGCAGGGTACACCGCATCGCGCAGGTCTGACCATTGACGCAAGCGGCGTATTTTCGCCGTTCCGTGCGCAGGTGCCAAAGCAGTTCGGCGTGCAGGCGCAGCCCGGAAAGAACGATGTCATGACGGCGTGGCGCGGCTTTTTTGCGCATACGCCCGGCACTGCTGCGCCCGATCCCGATCGCAACATCTATATCAAGCATCAGAACAGCGTCGGCTTGAGCTGGTGCAACCTCAATGACCGTGATGAGGTCGACGTCTTTGTCGGCCGGATCGGCGGACTTTCCGAAGCAGAAAAAGATGCGGCGGTGCAAGCGCTGTTTCAGAATCATGATTTTTTCAGTGAAAAGGTGCTGCAGCCCGGTATGTGCAGCGTCATTTCGTTGCG
This sequence comes from Oscillospiraceae bacterium, assembly GCA_902772935.1. Classification (GTDB taxonomy): domain Bacteria; phylum Bacillota; class Clostridia; order Oscillospirales; family Acutalibacteraceae; genus UBA6857. The sequence goes on along the minus strand of CACYCR010000120.1, from coordinate 5,489 downwards.
CGGACCGCTTTCCATGATGGTCGCGGACGGCTATGTCGCCCTCGGGGACAGCGCGTTCATGACCATGCCGATGATGGGCAGCGGCATTGAGGCGTCGATGAAAGCTGCGGTTTGGCTGACCGAGCTGATCTTGAAAGAAAACATTACGCACTTTACGGCTGCTGCGCTCTGGCCGTGGCAGGTCCGGTATTATGAAGAGCTCGGCGCACGGTATCTGTTTGTGGATGTGGTGAAACGCTGGGTGCTGAATATTGACGTGGATTTGCTCAACTGGCTGTTTGGCTGTGGTGCCGTGACCAATGAGGATATGGGTCTGGTCTCGACCGACCCGGATAACCCCTATCGGCTGACGGTTGGCAAGATTTTGAAGAAAGCGGCCATCGTACTGCAAAAACCGAAGATCCTGACGGAAACCGCAAAGTGGATGCTGAAAGCAGTCAATGCCAAACGGACGGCGCTTGCCATACCGAAAACCTATGATGCTGCGGCTGTTGCACGTTGGCGCAAGCAATATGACGCAGTTTTTGAAAAAATTGAAAAAAACCATTGACAAATTCAATATAATTTGATAAAATATAATCACAATAAATATATTGGAGGTTATATCAATGAGCATTTATGATTATTCCGTTCCGACGCCGGCAGGCGAAGATATTTCGCTGAGAAACTACGAAGGCAAAGTCCTTCTGATCGTCAACACGGCGACCGGCTGTGGTTTCACCCCGCACTATAAGGATCTTGAAGAAATCTATGAGACGTATCATGACAAAGGCTTTGAGATCATCGATGTTCCCTGCAATCAGTTCGCGGGTCAGACCCCGGGCACCGACGATGAGATTCATGAATTCTGCCAACTCAAGTATAACACGCAGTTCCCGCAGATGAAGAAGTCCGATGTCAACGGTGCGAACGAGCTGCCGCTTTACACGTACCTCAAGAGCCAAAAAGGCTTTGAGGGCTTCGGCAAAGGCCCGGTGGCACTTGCGATGAAAGCGATGCTCAAGAAGATCGACAAGGATTATAAAAACAACCCGGACATCAAGTGGAATTTCACGAAATTCCTCGTCGACCGGGAAGGCAATGTCGTCGCACGTTTTGAACCGACGGCAAATATGAAGACGGTAGCAGACGCGGTCGCAGACCTCATCTGACCGAATATATTGGGAGAAAGAAGAAGTTTGAAATGGAGTACAACCCTGACGAAGCATTGAAACTGAAAAACCAGCTTTGCTTTCCGCTGTATGCCGCGGCAAGAAAAGTTATGGGCGTCTACACACCGTACCTCAAGCCGCTGGGGCTGACATATACCCAGTATATCGTGTTTATGGTGCTGTGGGAGGAAGATCATCTTCCGGTCAGCGAAATCGGTGAACGGCTGCATCTGGACAGCGGTACGCTGACGCCGCTGCTGAAAAAGATGGAGCAGGCAGGCTATCTCGTCCGCCAGCGCAGCAAGCAGGATGAGCGCAGTGTGATTGTCTCGCTTACCGAGGAAGGTTACGCAAAGAAGGATCAGGTAAAAATGATTCCGCTGCAGTTGGGCAAATGCGTCCCACTGACAATGGACGAAGCGAAGGCTTTGTATAGCGCGCTTTACAAAATCCTTGATATGGATATCTAAGTTTATGCAAAGGTAAGCGGCAGCTGTGAGGCTGCCGCTTCTGTCTTGTACGTGTTCTGCCGCGGGGCGCGTGTTCCGGCGTGCAGCGCTTATTTTTTCAGATATACGCGCGTCTCATACGGTTTCATGACGAAGCCGTTGTGTACAAGCGGCGCACTGTCATAGTTGCACAGCATCAGCTCTGCGTCGTGCATATTGAACGTGCCGGGCGCACGGAAGTTTTGTTCATACTCACTGAAGGAGCTGACAACCAGCATCGTCTGTCCGTTGTAGTGCCGCAGATAGGCGAAGACGGACGGCTGCGTGTTGAGCATCTTGAAGTCGCCGTAACGGACGATTTCGTTTTCCTTGCGGAATTTGAGCAGCTTGCGATAATAGTGCAGGATGGAATTCGGGTCCGCTTCCGCTGCTTCGACATTGATTTTGGTATAATTCGGATTGACGGCGAACCACGGTTGATCGGCGGTGGTGAAGCCGGCATTCTTTTCGGCGTTCCATTGGACGGGGGTGCGCGCGTTGTCGCGGGAGGCATACTTGCAAAGCGAGATGATGAACTTCTCCGGCAGATGGAACTTCTTGAACATGTTATAATTGTTCAGCGTGGATACATCCACATAGTCCTCGATTTTGTCGATGTTCGCGTTGAGCATGCCGATTTCCTGCCCCTGATAGATGAACGGGGTACCGCTTTGACAGATGTACATTGTCGCGAGCATTTTGCCGCTCTCGACACGATAGCGTTCGTTGCCATAGCGGCTGATGATGCGCGGCTGGTCGTGATTCTCAAGGTAGAGCGCGTTCCAGCCTTTGCCGTAAAGCTGGGTTTGCCAGCGGTTATAGACGCGTTTGAGCTTGGACGGGCTGAACGGGGTGCGCATCCAGTTATGGATGATGTTGTCCGCCGACATGTGCTGGAAGTGGAACATCATGTTCAGCACCTGCTTGTCATCCTCTTTGATGAACTGCAGGGCTTTTTTCGGCGTCATCATCGGCGCTTCGCCAACAGTGAAACAGTCATATTCATCGAGTACGGCACGGAATTCTTCAAGGTACTCGCGCAGGTGCGGCCCGTTGGTGTAATGCTCGAGGCCGGTGCCGACCGGCAGTGGGAAGCCGTTGGGCAGACCTTCCTTTTTGGAGATATAGGTGATGACGTCTTCGCGGAAGCCGTCGACGCCCATATCGAGCCAGAAGCGCAGGATCTTCTTGACCTCCTCGCGGACCTTCGGGTTGTCCATGTTGAGGTCGACCTGCTCCTTGGCGAAAACATGCAGGTAATATTCGTTGAGGTTTGGATCGTATTCCCAGGCTTTTCCCTGGAAAACGGAGAGCCAGTTGTTCGGCGGTTTTTTGCCGCCTTTTTTGCCCTTGCGCCAGAAGTAGTAATCGTGGTACGGATTGTCGTCGCCTTTTTTGCTTTCCAAAAACCATTTGTGCTGATCTGACGTATGGTTGATGACAAGGTCCATGATGATTTTGAGCCCGCGTTTATGTGCTTCATCAATCACGGTCTTGAACTGCTCCAGGGTACCGTAATCCGGAGAGATATCCATGTAGTCCGCGATGTCGTAGCCGTAGTCCGCGTTGGGGGATGGGTACAGCGGCGAAAACCAGATGGCGTCCACGCCGAGACTTTTGATGTAATCGAGTTTGGAAAGCACGCCGGTCAGATCACCGATGCCGTCGCCGTTGCCGTCACAGAAGGAACGCGGCCAGATCTGATAAACGGATATATCTTTATACCATTGCTTTTTTTCCATAAAAGCATCTCCTTTCACTCTGTTGCCAATATATTCTATCATAATTCACATAAATTGACAAGAGGTAACAAGTTGATTTGTGAAAAGTTGATAGAGATTTTGAAACGCTTGCCAAATGCTGCTTTTTTTCATATAATATAAATACTGTACCGGTCAAAAAGCGGGGAGGTGAGACCATGGCGGACATGCCGGCATTTTCGACGATACGGGCCATGCTGGAGGCGCAGGCTGCAGCGTTGCCCGAACAGACCGCGTTTTTGCTGCGCGCGCCGGACGGTGTACGCGGCCATTGGAGCTACCGGCAATTGTGGCAGAAAATCACTGCACTCGGAACCGCGCTTGCGCACCGGGCGTTGTCGTCATCGAATATTGCCGTCTGCGGACGTAATTCGGCGGCATGGGCGCTGGTTTATCTGACCCTGCTGTGCGGTGGCGAGACAGCTGTACCGCTGGACCGACAGCTCTCACCGGATGGTCTGCTGTTTGCGCGAAAATTCACGGCGGTGAAGGCCGTCTTTGCCGATCGCGCAGGACTGGAAAAAATCGAACAGGTTCGGCGGAAACTGCCGAAGAAGCTGCTTTTGATCTGCCTGGAACCGGATGCGCCGGAAGGCATTGCAACGCTTGACGATCTGCTGCGTGAGGGCGAAGCTTTGCTGCATGCAGGGGATGACACGTTTCTGCGCCAGGAGATTGATCCGCAGCGAACCGCGGAACTACTTTTCACCAGCGGCAGCACAGACACGCCAAAGGTGGTCATGCTGTCCAACGAAAACCTTTGCTTTTCCATTTCAGCGGTGCAGAAACGGGTTCCCATCTCGCATGAGGACAGCGTTCTTTGCGTTTTGCCGCTGCATCACGCGTATCAGAGCACCTGTATGCTGCTGCTGCTTTCCGTCGGCGGCACTGTCAGCTTTTGCGCAAGTCTGCGGCAAATGGCCGCGGATATGAAGTTTTATCAGCCTACAATTTTTGTCACCGTACCGCTGATGCTTGAAAAAATGCACAAGCGGATTTTGAGGCAATTGGAAAAGCAGGGTCGTTTCAAAAAGTCGCTGATCAGCGGACGGTTGTCCTTTCTGATGGAGCGTTTTGAAGTGCCCGATCTGCGAAAATTTGTTTTTGCCTTGATCCATGATGCGCTCGGCGGTCGGCTGCGGATGATCATTGTCGGTGCTGCAGCGCTCGATGCGGACGTTGCACGGGATTTTTCCTCCTTCGGCATACCCGTCCTGATCGGGTACGGGTTGACGGAGTGTGCGCCGATTGTGCTTTGCAACAGTGCAGCGAATCCTTTGCCTGACGGGGTGGGACAGCCGCTGGACGGGCTGCAGGTGATCCTTGACGACGTCGATGACAGCGGCGTCGGTGAGATCTGCGTCAAAGGCAAGGGCGTGATGCTTGGCTATTTCAAAAACAAAAAGGCAACGACCGCCGTACTGCAGGATGGCTGGCTGCGCACCGGTGATCTCGCGTACAAGGATGACAGCGGTAACTACCACATCACGGGGCGCATTAAAAATGTGATCGTGACCAAGAGCGGCAAAAACATCTATCCCGAAGAGCTTGAAGCCTATCTGAACCGGGAGCCGCTTGTTCTGGAATCGCTGATCTTCGGCGATTCGCAGTCCGGCGAAGAAACCGTTGCGGTGCAGGTTGTACCGGACGAGGACGCCATCCGGCAAAAGCTCGGCAAGGACGACGTCAGTCAGGAGGAGATTCAGAGCGCCATCGGCGATGTTGTGAAGCGTGTCAACCGGCATCTGCCGTCCTACAAAAGCATCCGCAGAGTTTTCATCCGTGACCGCGCACTGGAAAAGACCAGTACGCAAAAGCCGAAACGCGGCGCCAAAGCAAAAAACAACGCTCCGGATGCCAGTGAAGATGTTAAGGAAAAATAAATAAACTGTGAAGGAAGAGGCGAAAAATGTCGTTCTCTTCCTCTTTTTTTGACAATTGTGAACTGTTGCTCATTTCATTGTGCATTGTGAACAAAAAGAAATAAAAATCCTCTGCATATTTTAACAAGAAAACGCTGGACAAATCCGTTTTTTTCTGATAAAATACTTCATAGAAAGTTCACAAAGATAATCAAGAACCGGATCGGC
>CACYCR010000119.1 GCA_902772935.1 Oscillospiraceae bacterium | reverse complement strand
TGTACAAAAAGTATTTCGCCTGGAGCTTTGACGACGGATTGGAACAGGACCGCCGAATCGTAAAAACACTCAAAAAATACAACCTCGGCGCAACGTTTCACCTCAATTCCGGTCTGTTCGGCGACCGGACATATGAAGGCCGCATCGGCAACCTCGGCATGACGGAGGCGCCTGCAGATCGCTTTGACAAATCAAAAAAGCACTTGCTGCCCTATGTCGAACATTTCCGCCTGCAAAATGAAGAAGCCGTTGCGCTGTATCGCGGCTTTGAAATCGCGTCGCACACGGCGCACCACGTCAACCTTCTGCGCTGCGATGACGCGACAAGGCGCAAAGAGATCGGCGATGATGTTGACGCTTTATCGGCTTTGTTCGGGCAGCAGGTCGTCGGTCTTGCGTTTCCCTACGGCGTCGGCGCAAAGCAGTGCCGCAACGTGCTGCAAAGCTGCGGCGTGCAGTATGCGCGCACGATCGGCACGGCAAAGGATTTCTATTTCCCTGTCGACCCGCTCGCGCTGCCGATGACAAGCTGGCATGTCAAAAAGAACGCACTGCAAACACTGCAGGCGTTTATTGACGCAAAGCCGGAAAACGGCGACCTGTTCTTTCTGATGTTCGCGCATGGATATGAATTCGACTTTGGCACAAAAGAGAGCAACTGGCAAAAGTTCGAGCAAATCTGCCGGATGGTGTCCGGCCGTGACGACGTGATCTGCTGCTCCATCGGTGACGCCTTCCGGATGCACAGAGGAGAGGAACCGCAGTTTATCTGTAAATAGACACAGAAAAGAAACGTCACGGCCGCGTCCGGTACGAAAGGCGGGAGGAAAAATCGTGGAGAAGGTGCTGCCGTCCGCGCAGGTTTTGCTGCATTGCTCATACAAAGATATGTGCTTCAGCGTTTTTTCTGACTGTAAAATGTATTTTGCAGAACAAATTATCTTTCCGATCTTGACAAACGTGGAAAACCGACATTATACCGTCAATGACCTGCGCTTGTAATCTGCAAATTTTATTTGAAAGGTGGTCAAAACCATCGGTAATGTGTCGGACAAAAAAAGCCAAAAATGGCAACCTTGAAAATAGTCAGCGGAAAGAGAAGTGAGAAAAAGTGCCCAACGTGAAAGGCAAAGAATTCCATCTGTTTTACACGGTCGACTCCGACGAAATCCAAATCGAAAGCCATGATAAAAAGTGCAATAAAGATATCCTGAAGCTGGCGGCATCGGTGCATGATGCAGTGACGTTTTTCGACGCCGATGACGCGCCGTACTTTCTTCGCACTGCCGTCAAAGCAGAAAATGTCAGCCTGCGTTTCAAGCCTGTGTTGTCCGAGTCCACACGTATAATACGCGCCGAAAACGGACGCTGGAATGCCGCCAATCTTAAGAACAACAGCAGCAAAACGAAACGGCTGTGTGACGATCCGTGACGGCTGTGACGATGAAAAACAGAGACGCAAAAACAGCGTCGCCGTCGTCACGGAACAGATATCAGAATCTTTCCTGTGACGGGATTAATATCGCGGTAATGCCAACGGCAAAAACACCGATGAACGGTATGCCACATTGTCTGAGTCGCTGGAAAGGGAGCAAAAGGAACTGTAAGAAACTGTTCCGAAACTGGAAGCAGCTCTGAATCAACAGGCTGATCAGGAAGAAGGTTTACAGCGGTTTGTGTCAAAGGCGAAGCAGCTAACTAATCTGAAAGAACTGACGCCAGAACTGGTACACGAGTTCATTGAAAAAAATGTCGTGCACGCACCAAAGTATCTTGACGGCAAGCGGTATCAACTTGTAGACATCTTCTACGGTGTGGGAATTGTCAAAGAGCTTGAACCGGAAGAAATGGAAGTTGAGTTTCAAAAGTTCGCAAAGCAAGAAAAATCGGCATGACAAACATCATACCGATCATTTATTAAAACACTAATATTTCAACTGTTACGAAAGCCGCCCCGGGCACTTTCCTTACGGAGGGTGTCCTGCATGCCGCTTTTTGGCATTGCAAATGGTCCGGCGGCTTTATCGACTTGAAGGCTCTGTGTCTTTGGCACAGGGCCTTTTTTGTCTGTTTTTGACTAAATTTGCATTTTTGGGAGAATTGTGGTATACTTTTTAATTGTGACGACACAAACTGATTCTTTGATATGTATGATTGAACTGAGACGTGTATAGAATGGGAAGGAGACAGCCAAAATGAAAAAGAAATTTTTGCTGATTTTGCTGTGCTTTACATTGCTGTTTTTGACAGTGACGCCTGCGTTTGCGGCGTCAACAGCCGGTACCCCGGCCATCCTGATCAAGCAGATGCGCAAGTTTCCGCATCTTGCCTACTGGAACCATGTCGGCTCTCCGAACAACAACCCGGACGGTGTGACCAATTCGCCCTGTCCGACGCATGTCGGCTGCAGCTGGGTTCCGGGCGCCTGCACCTGCAACAGCTTTTCCAATGCGATCCAGTGCATGGGCTTTGCTTATAAAATGGGCTATGACATCGTCGGCACCGATCCGCGTACCTGGGAAAAAAGCACGACGCTCGACGCGTCAAAGCTGTATGTCGGCGACGTGATCCGTTACCGCGGCAACCGGCACTCGCTTTGCGTGACCGGTGTCAAGGGCAACGTGATCTCCTTTGCGGATGCGAACTGGCTGCCGATGTGCCAGATCCGCTGGGCATCGATGGATCTGAACGATATGCCAAGCTTTACCTATGTGCTGCATGACCCGAATAACAAGCTCAGAAACAGCAACATTGATTTTTATCTGAACGCAGGAACCACGCTGCAAACGCCGCAGGACACAGCGCCTGACGATGCGGAACTCTGGCAGGCGGAAGCCGGCCTGAATTTGCGCAAATCGGCGTCACAGACGTCGGACAAGGTCGGTTCCGTCCCCTACGGTGCAAAGCTCGCGGTGAAAAACAAGAAGGTTGCCGATGGCTATCTTTGGGGCAAAACAACGTACAGCGGCACAAACGGCTGGGTCGCGCTCAATTACTGCACCTATCTTTCCGGCAAAGTGTTTGCGCCGACCTTCCGTGATTTCAGTCAGGATCAGCCGCTCAATGAAACGTTTTTGCTGAAGTGGAACGCGGTCAGCGGCGCGGACAGTTACACACTGCGGCTGTATGATGAGGATGAAAAGGTCATCAAAAATGTGCAGACCAATGATACCTGCGCAGCCTGTACGCTGAATACGACCGGTACTTACAGCGCGGTTCTGACTTCAGGAAGCACGCTGGCGCCGTCATGGGTGCTGAAATCCAAGCAGCTTTCCTTTGCGGTACGCAACCGCGCGGACATCACGGCCAGCGCGATCAAAGTCACACCGGCGACGATGGAATTGGTTCCCGGCGGAACAGCGACGATTCAGACAACGGTTTCACCGTATTGCGCCAATGTCTCTTTGCGGACGTCGAGCAGCAATCCGAACATCGCCACGATTGGCGACGGTATCGTGACCGGCAAGACCTACGGGAAAGCGACGATCACGGTGACGGACAAGGTCAGCGGCTGCAGTGCCAAATGCGTTGTGACCGTGACGCCGCCCGCACCGAACAATCTGCGGCAGGACCGCAATCATTCCGGCGCAAACAGTGTTGTGCTCAAGTGGTCGGCTGTGCCGAAGGTGGCCGGGTACTTTGTCTATCGTCAGCAGGCGGACGGCTCCTTCAGATACATTGCGACAACGTCGACGAACAGCTTTACGGATACCGGCCGTGCCTCCGGCACAAAATATGTTTATAAAGTCAAGGCGTATATGATGTATGCCGGTGAAAAGGTCATCAGTCAGCCGGGCAATGCGGCTGCCGGTGTGACGTCACCGGCAGCGGTGAAAAAACTTGCCGTGGCAACCGCGGCAGGCAGAACTGCGCTGAACTGGGCGAAAGACAAGACGGCGTCGTTTTACATTGTGTATCGCCACACAAAGAACGACAAAGGCTTTGTGCGTGTCGCAACGGTGAAACAAAACAAATTCGGCGAACATCTGCCGAGCGGAACACTGGTCTACTATAAAGTGCGGGCCGTCAAGACGGTCGGCAATATCAATTATCTGTCCGCTTACAGCGCAGCACAAAATGTTACGGTGAAATAAAGAGGAAAGGCGGAGTTTGACTTGAATGAAAATCCGAAGATGAAGCAGCTCCGCGAAAAAGCAATGCGTTTGCCGCTGACGCCCGGTGTCTATATCATGAAGAACAAAAGCGGCAAAATCATTTATATCGGCAAGGCGAAAGCGCTCAAAAAC
>CACYCR010000118.1 GCA_902772935.1 Oscillospiraceae bacterium | reverse complement strand
TGTCCCGTCTTTGCGGAAAACCCGTGGAGGAGATTCAGGCCGCCCGTGCCGAAACCGCTTTGGATTTCGCCGCAACGCACGCCGTCTACCTTGCGCTGAAAGGCGCAAACACGATCGTTGCTTCGCCGAAAGAAAACAAAGTCTATCTCAACGGCACCGGCAACAACGGCCTTTCCAAAGGCGGCAGCGGTGATGTGCTCGCCGGCATTCTCGGCGCCTTTGCCGCGCAGCACTTCTCGTTACCGGAAGCGGTCTGCGCCGCTGTTTATGTGCACGGTCACGCGGCCGACCGGTTGAGTGAACGGTACTCCAAAATGGGAATGCTGCCTACGGACGTGATCGACGAACTTGCATTTGTGTATTCTGAATTTGAAGACTGATGAAAACAGAGGATGTGCCAAAACACACCCTCTGTTTTTTTACCGTGTACCGAGCATCCGCTGCTCAAGGCCGAGTGAAACACTGATGGCCCGGTCAATCCGCGCCATATCTGTATCGCTCAGGTTGCCCATTTTTGTTTTCAGCCGCTGTTTGTCGATGGTACGCATCTGTTCAAGCAGGACAACGGAATCCCTTGTCAGACCGCAGTCGTCCGCGTCCACGGTAATGTGTGTCGGCAGGCCCGCTTTTGATTTCCTGCTTGTGATCGCCGAAACGATCACGGTCGGACTGTATCGGTTGCCGACGTCATTCTGCACAACAAGCACCGGTCGGATCCCACCCTGCTCCGATCCGACCACAGGGCTGAGATCGGCATAATAAATATCTCCGCGTTTAATCATAATTATATCGCTCCGTCCTATGAATAAATTCATAATCAGTATGTCCGTTTCGCGGCGGGATAATCAGTCGCCGCTCATTTCATGATATGTAAATTGTTCAAAGAGGTCGTTTTGGCAGAAAAATCGCGTTGCATCTTGACACAGGCTTTCCACCGGTGGTAAAATAATATGAAATGTTTTTCAATTAAAAGGAGGAGTTCCAATGAACGACATTCACGCACTCTATGCACTCTGGAAGGAAAAGGCCGTTGCGGATCCCGATTTACAGACCGAGCTTTCTTCCATTGACGGCAATGACGATGAAATTCTCGACCGCTTTTATAAAAACCTCGAATTCGGTACGGCCGGCCTGCGCGGTGTGATCGGCGCCGGTACCAACCGCATGAACGTCTATACGGTCAATCAGGCGACGCAGGGTCTTGCAAGTTACCTCAACGCAACCTACGACAAGCCATCCGTAGCGATCGCGTATGATTCCCGGATCAAATCCACGGAATTTTCCAAAAGCGCTGCAGCAGTGCTCGCTGCAAACGGCATTAAGGTCTATATCTACCCGGAACTGGTTCCGACGCCGATGCTTTCCTTTGCGGTGCGCCGTTTCCATTGCAAGGGCGGCATCATCTTGACGGCTAGTCACAACCCGGCAAAGTACAACGGCTACAAATGCTATGATCCGGAAGGCTACCAGATGACGGACGAAGCTGCCGCCGCAACATATGCGTACATTCAGAAAACGGATATGTTCGACGATGTGAAGACAATGGATTTTGACTCCGCGGTTGCCGCAGGTCTCATTGCATATATCGGCGACGACACCGTACAGGCGTTTTACGATGAAGTGGAAAAAGCGTGTCTGTCCAAAGATATCTGCGCCGCGTCTGATCTGCGCGTCATCTATACGCCGCTCAACGGCACCGGCAACAAACATGTCCGCGCCATGCTCAAGCGCATCGGCATCAAGGACGTTCGTGTTGTCGCATCGCAGGAACTGCCGGACGGCAACTTCCCGACCTGTCCATATCCGAACCCGGAAATCAAACAGGTCTTTGAAGAAGGCATCCGCATGGTCAGCGACTTCCCTGCCGATCTGATCATTGCGACGGACCCCGACTGTGACCGCGTCGGCATTGCCGTAAAAAACGGCGACGATTACGCGCTGATGAGCGGCAACGAAGTCGGCGTCCTGCTGGCTGAATATCTGCTTTCGCGCCGCAAGGAGCTTTGCTGCCTGCCTGAAAAGCCGATCGTTATCAAATCATTTGTGACAACCGACCTTGTCACCGCTGTGGCTACCCATTACGGCGCCGAAACAGTCGATCTACTGACCGGTTTCAAGTATATCGGCGAATACATTACAAAGCTTGAAGCAAACGGTGAAGCCGATCGGTTCGTCGTCGGCATGGAGGAAAGCTACGGCTATCTCTCCGGTATTCACGCCCGTGATAAAGACGCCGTTGTCGCATCGACGCTGATCTGCGAAATGGCCGCCTATTACAAAGCGCAGGGCAAGACCTTACTTGAAAAGATGCAGGAGCTGTACAGCACCTACGGAATGTATCTCAACTCGCTGCAGAACTTTGCCTTTGAAGGCGCTGCCGGTATGCAAAAAATGGCGGATATCATGGAAAATCTGCGCAACAATCCGCCGAAAGCCATCGCCGGCTATCCGGTTCTCGTCGTTGCGGATTACAAAACAAGCACCGTTACCGACACTGCAACCGGCGCACAGACAGCAATCACGCTGCCGAAGTCGAACGTGCTTTGCTACACCCTGCCCGGCGGCAACAAAGTCATTGTCCGTCCGAGCGGCACCGAGCCGAAAGTCAAAATCTATTATACCGCCATCGGTGAAACTATGGATGATGCGTGCGCACTGACCGAAGCGCTCGAGGCCGATATGGCACAGTATATGAAATGAGGAAAAAGCCATGTTAAGTAAAAAAGCTATCAAAGTCATTTGTATCATCCTTGCGGCGCTGATGGCGCTCAGTACGCTTGCCGTCGTCATCCAGATTCTCGCCGTGGATGAATCGGCAGTCGCCGCCGCTGTTGTCATGACCGGTGATAATGACTGGGACTATCTGTTGCCTATTATCATTATCGGCGTAGCAGTTCTGGCAATTCTCGCTGCGGTGCTGATTCCGAAGTTTGCAAAGCGCAAAAACATCGGCAAACCGGAGCCGCTCACAGAAGAAAAAGAAGAGCAACCCGCAGAAGAATAATCATTGATCCGGCACGGTGCCAGTGAAAGGAGAAATACACCATGCGTCTTTACATGAAACAAAAGGTCTTTTCGTTCAAGGACCGCTTCACCATCAAGGATGAATCCGGCGAAGACCGTTACTTTGTTGTCGGCAAGCTGATCTCCCTGGGCAAACAACTGAGCATTCAGGATGCAGAGCAGAATGAGCTCGCATTTGTCCGGCAGAAGGTGTTGTCCTTCCTGCCGAAGTTCCAGGTAGAAGTCAACGGTGACATCGTGGCGGAAATCGTCAAAAAGTTCACCTTCCTCAAGCCGAAGTATGAAGTCGTCGGTCTGGACTGGACGATCGAGGGCGACTTCTTCAGCCATAATTACAGCATCATCGAAAACGATAAGATCATTGTCAGCATCCATAAGAAATGGATGTCCTGGGGCGACTCGTTTGAAATCGACATTCATACACAGGGAAACGAAGTCCTTACGCTTGCAGTCGTTCTGGCCATCGACGCCGTGATCGATGCGCAGTCCTCTGCCTCATCGTCGGTTTCCTTCAGCTCCGGCGATTAAACGTACATGTAAACGTAAAACAGACCGGTCAACACCGGTCTGTTGTTCTTTTATGAAAAAAGCAGCAGGCAAAACCCTTGCTGCTTTCTCTGTTTGATTCAGGATCAGGCCTGTGCCTGCGCTTCTTCCCGCTGCTTTTGGTTCTCGATCACCTTTGCCGTAATCTCGTCCATGTAGCTGCCGTGCAGCTTGAATTTCGTTGTGAAAATGATTAGCGAAACCACAAAGAGGATCGGCGGAATGACACAAAGCATCAGCGTGATGCCGGTCTTCGCAGCGCCGGAATTGTTCATGTGCAGCTCACTGTCATAATGCGTCAGACCAAGCGTTGCAAACAGAATGATCGTCTGCAGGGTATATGCCATCTTCTGCAAAAAGCCTTTCATGGAGAACGTGATGGATTCTGCACGGAAGCCCATCTTGACCTCGCCGTAATCGACGATATCTGCCAGGAAGATCGTCTGTGCAATGAACATCGAAGAGATACCGATGGCGCCGACAATATAGCAAATGTTCATGAGCATGAGCTGACCGGCGAAGGAGCAGGCCGCCATGCCGGCATACCCGAGCGCGGCAACGCCAAGTGAGATCTGGTATGCGCGTCGTTTGGAGAAAAACTTCGTCAGCAGCGGCAGCAAAAGCATACCGGCAACAGAGCCGACAGCGGAGCTGGTGCTGAAAGTGGACTGTTTGTTCGGATCACCGATAACGACGTCAAAATAATACGTTGCGACGCCGCTGGTCAGGTACCAGCCTGCATTCGAGATCATGGCAAACAGCATAAACACAAGCAGCTGATCGTTGCGCTTGATGATGGAAAGGCTCTTTTTAAACGAGAACTTCTCCCCTGCCGTCGTTGTGATTCGTTCCTTCGTTGTGCCGACACAAATCAGAGCAAACAGAATCAAACATGCCGCACAAACCAGCGCCGTCACCATATAGCTGCGCGCGTCATGGACTTTGACTTCCTTCTGCGCCTCCTGATCGAAAACGGTCGTCATGCTGAATGCCGTCATCAACAGCGGTGCGCCGATAGAGACGATGCCCTGACCGAGGCCGGAGAATGCGCGCGCTACCGTGGAAATGAGGTTGCGCTCCTTCGGGTCGGATGTGAAGGACGGCACCATGGACCAATACGGAATATCAGCAAGGGTGTTCGTCATACCCCAAAGAATATAAGTCGCCGCAACATAAATGGCAATGCCGACGCCGGTCAGATGGAACGGATTCGTGAACAAAAAGACCAAAACAACCGCGTTCGCGCATGCACCGGTCAGAATCCACGGACGGTATTTGCCCATCTTCGTGTGCGTGTTGTCCACAATGGTGCCCATCATCGGGTCGTTGATGCCGTCCCAGATACGCGCTATCGGCGTCAGGAACAACAAAAACGTCGGGCCCATGCCAAGCACATCGGTCAAATACTTCGCCAGGAATGAGTAGAACATGCCGTAGCTCAGGTCCAGACCAATGGCGCCGACGCCGTAGCCGAGCTTGCCTTTGATAAATTTCAGTGCGTTCATGCGAATGCTCCTTTCGGTACCGTGCGGCACCGTTACTTTTTATAACTCTGCATGCTGCAGAATCTGATCAAAATCCGCAGGGAACATCCAAACGATTTCATCTTCGAGCTGCGATTTTCCACAAACGGACAATACATAGGCATCGGTCACCCAAAGCTGGAATGATACCTCATAAAGAGAAAACCGGGTTTGCGAAAGCGCAGGCGAAAAATCCAACGGCCGCATCGGTTCACTGATGCCGGTACCACGATATTTTAGGTAACTCTCTTTGCATGCCCAAAGCGTTGTAAATGCAGCAGATTCATCCGCAGATAATGCGAGCGCTTCCAGTTCCCGGTCGCAAAGAACCCGTTTTTTCACGCCAGCCGAGGGGTGTGACATAATCTGCAGATCTACGCCGACCGGCGTATCGGACACGGCAAGGCACACAAAATCACCGCTGTGACTGATGCTGAACTGCAGGCTTTCGCCGGGATAATACGGTTTGCCGTGTTCGGAAAACTGCAGCGGCGCATCAAGGGAACATCCCCGTTGAAAACGGATTTTTTGCAGCATCGCCCAGCCGAGGACAGACTGTTTTCGCGTCAAATCATGCTTGATGCGCTGAATGGCAGTCAGCTTTTCCATCGGCAGCAGCGGCAGCATCCGCGCAAAAAACAGCGGTGAAAAATCACTGCATTGCGCAAGATACATCATGCCTGTGCAGAGGGATCCTGCGTTGATTCAGCCTGCGGCTCTTGTGCCGGCTGCTCGTAAGGCTGCTCATACGGCGGCTGCGTGTACTGCTGCTGACCGTAAGGCGGCTGTGCATAATCCTGCGGAGCTTCGGCCGACGGGAAAATAATCGCGCAGGCAATGTAGGTATACAGTCCGTTGCCGACAATCAAAAACAACAAAACGAACAGCAGACGCACGAGCGTCGGATCCATGTTGAGGTAATTCGCAATACCGCTGCAGACACCGGCAAGCTTTTTTTCCGGTCCTCTGTAGAACCGCCGTGCGGTATTCTGATAGTGCTGTGCATAATCTTCGGGCGGCTGCGGAATCACAAGCGCCACAATAAAATAAACCAGCAGTGAAGGAATGATCGCCGTAAAAAACGCGATCTC
Source organism: Oscillospiraceae bacterium (assembly GCA_902772935.1). GTDB lineage: Bacteria > Bacillota > Clostridia > Oscillospirales > Acutalibacteraceae > UBA6857. Next base: position 12,300 of record CACYCR010000118.1, on the reverse strand, counting down.
CACCGCAATCAGTCGCACAAGCGACGGGTCAACGTTGAAATAATCCGCGATACCGCCGCAGACACCGCAGAGTTTACGGTCCGGGGAACAATATAATCTTTTATTCATGTTGCATACTCCTTTACGTTTTATTGATTTTGCAGACGGTACGCCGTCAGCGTGTTCTGCATCAGAATTGCGATCGTCATCGGACCGCAGCCGCCGGGTACGGGCGTGATTGCGGAAACCTTCGGCTCGACTGCCGCAAAGTCCACATCTCCATGCAGCTTGCCGTCTTCACCGCGATTGATCCCGACGTCGAGAACGACAGCGCCGTCCTTGATCATGTCGGCGGAGAAGAAATGCTCTTTTCCGACAGCTGCGACAAGAATATCTGCCTGCCGCGTGATCTCGGAAAGATTGCGTGTATGGGAATGACAGATCGTCACAGTTGCGCCCTGTTCGAGCATCAGCGCCGCCATCGGTTTTCCGACGATGTTGGAACGCCCGACAATGACGCAGTGCTTGCCGTCACAATCGATGTTGTAATACTTCAGAAGTTCAATCATACCGGCCGGTGTACAGGGTTCAAACACCTTTGTGCCGGTCCAAAGCTTGCCGATATTCCTGTTGCTGAAGCAATCAACATCTTTGTCCGGCGCAATGCGCTCAATCACGGCGGTTTCATCAATGTGCTTCGGCAGCGGAAGCTGACAAAGGATCCCGTTAACTTCGTGGTCGGCATTGAGCTTGTCGATCAGTTCGAGCAGTTCGTCTTGCGTTGTCTCTGGGGGAAGAGCGTATTCCAGAGAGCGGATCGCCGTTTCGGTACACGCTTTTTTCTTGTTGTTGACATAAACGCGTGACGCGGGATCATCACCGACGATTATGACCGCAAGACATGGCGTATCGCCGTTTTCAAGGATCTGCTGTTTCACGCGTTCTTTCACGGCAAGGGAAACAACCTTGCCGTCAATTCGTATTGCCATCGGAATCATCTCCAGTTTCAGTGTCTTCGCTTTGTTTTGCCGCGGGTTCTTCCGTTGTTTCAACAGGCGCAGCAGAAGGTTCTTTCTTTTCAGGGCGCATGATCTTTCCGTCGCGGATCTTCATCTGCTTCGCCTTTTGCCGACGCTCTTTGCGTTCCTTGCGGGCTTGCTCCAGCTGAATTTCCCTTTCGGTTTTCGGCGGGAAATAATCAATACCTTCGATTGGCTTAGGATGTTTTTTGTAATGTACAGTCAACGTGATGACCAGAATCAGGCAGACCAGACAAAGCGCGCCGGACAGAAGCTGCGAAACGCGAATGCCGGAATTGCCGATGTAAAGACTGTCTGTGCGCATTCCTTCGATAATCGTACGTCCAAAGCCGTACCAGACGCCGTAGCAAAGAAAAATCTGTCCGCTGAAGCGGCGGTACTTTTTCAAAATGAGATATAAAACAGCGAAGCCGAGGAAGCACCACACAGACTCATAAAAGAACGTCGGATGCACATAAATGTCGTTGTCGGCGATGTACTGCGGAATGTTCTGTACGTTTTCGAGTCCGAACGTCGCGGGATGCCGCGCAATCTCTTCGGCAATTTTGTCGCTCATCATACCCCAGTGCCGGCCGGTGATCCCACCGAAGGCTTCCTGGTTCGCAAAGTTGCCCCAGCGGCCGATCCCCTGCCCGATCAGCAGACTCATGCCGACCATATCCAGCAGGTTCCAGAAGTTGAGCTTGTTGAGCTTGCAGACGATGAACGCCGCAAGAATGCCGCCGATGATGCCGCCGTAAATGGCAAGACCGCCCTGACGGATGTTCAGAATATCCCAAAGGTTGTTCTTATAGTCGTCCCACGAAAAGATCACATAATACAGCCGCGCGCCGATCACGCCGAAAATCGTACCGTACAGCAGAACGTCAACCATCTTGTCCAGGTTGATTTTCCAGGTATAGGCAATCCGTCCGCCAAACAGTGCCGCAAGCAGCAGACCGAACGCGATGATGACCCCGTACCAGCGGATGGTGGTGAAGCCGAGGTCGATCGTGTTGGACACCATAAATTCTTTTGCAATGCCGGCGAAACGCACGGCAACCGTAAATGCTTCCATCGTGGAGCCTCCTTAATGAATTGTTTGTGCGAGCGCGATCATCACAGGCATCGTAATAATGGAAAACACACTGACGAGCGCGACAATCTGAGACGCCTTTCCGGCGTCTTTATGAAATTTGGAAGCGAACATGAAGGTGTTGTTGCCCGAGGGTACGCAGGCCGTGATCGTGCAGGCCACCAGCAAAGATCCTTTAACGCCGATAAAACGATAGCCGAAGATGCAGATCAGCGGCAGCACGATGAGCTTGAGAAACGCAACAAGATAAATCCGCTTTTCAAGGAACATCGTCAGCAGATTGGTATGCGATAGATACGTGCCGAAAATAATCATCGCCACAGGTGCGTTCAGTCCCGCAACCAAGGAGATCGGCTCTGCGATCACCGTCGGCAGCTTGATCTTCAGCAAGAATAGCGGCAGACCGATCACGACAGAAAGAATACCGGGATTAGTCAACAGCGATTTGATGTTCAGGTGATACTGACTGCCACCCATCATCTTAAATCCGTGAATAAACGTGATCACATTGAAGGCAATCAGGCCGCTTGTGCAGTACAAGACGCCTTCCGCGCCGATAACCGCCTGTGCCAGCGGTAGACCCATAAAGCCGACATTGCCGTAGATGGAGGCATATTTGAACACCGGGTTCTGCTCATCCTTTCCGTGAAAGAACAGCAGATTCATTAAAATCGCAATGAAATGCGTCAAAAACATCAGCGCAAGCGAGTAAAAGAATCGCTGCACAATGCGCGGCGTCGCTTCCATTTCCAGAAACGCGTTGATAATCATGCACGGTGTGACGATATACAACAGTAAATCGATCGTTCGTTTGGACGCTTCCTCGGTAAACAGTTTTGTTTTATCACAAATGAAACCGACCAAAACCAGGACGTACAGAATTGCCACCTGCAAAGCGGCCGTTTTCATGTAAGCGAAAAAAGCTGTCAAAATGGTTCACTTCCGATAGTTATTACGAATTCAGTATGTTATTTTTCCCCGGTCTTTTCATCAGTCGGTTTGCGGTATTCCGCCATCGGCTGCTTCAAGAGCGCAAAGCAGAGCAAAAACGCAAATACACAGAACAGCAAATCAGCCGGACGCAGCGGATAACTGCTGATGACACTGTCCGGATGTGCAAATGTCAAAATCAGACGCGGCAGATTCAGCATACCGGCAAGCAGCGCTGCGGGCAGCCCGAAGCCGAAAAGCCGCCATTCAAAACCTTCACGGTACACATTGGAATTGACCTGTGCAAGATACAGGAAAAACAATGCCATGTAACCGAACAACAGCAGTTCAAAAAACAAATCGGACACACGGATGAAACTGATTTTGACAAGAAAATGATGTACCAGACGCGCAGACGCCCACAGCATCGGTGTCAGCGCAAGAATAGGCTGCTTTGCAGCATTGTTCCGACCTTTACGAAAATCACCCGCAAGCATAAAGAAATATACAGCAGAAAGCAGACCGAAAAGCATTTCGCCGAGCACCATCAGCCGTCCGCTGGTCATCAGCGCCCGAAGGCCGGTGCCGGTCGCGTTGTTCAGCCCGTCACCGCTTTTGTAAATCAGGAACGCCTGAAAAACATCAACCAAAAGACCGATTCCGAAAAGCAGCGCGCCGACAAAGGCGCCGCCGTTTTTCATTTCCGCGGTTTCACGGCTTGTGCCGCCGCGCCGCAGCAAAAAGCAACAGACCGTCATGCAGACACAAAGCACAGCGACCGCGTAAGAAACGAAACGGTTAAAACCGAGGTTTTCCACGTAGAAACCGGTCTCGGCATCAATCATGCCGATCATCTGCCAGATGCGCAGACCGGCAAGAACCACCGTTGCGCAAAGTGAAATACCCAAAAACAATTTGACTTTTAAAGAGGATTCCTTCGGTTTCATACGCCGCTCTCCTTTTCATAAATCCGTTCTTCGGACGGAATGTATTTGGTTTCGCTGATGAAGTTGTTAATGCGCTCGTCGATCGGCACATACTTTTTCGGCAGCGCAACACTCTTGTATGCCGGTCGGATGATCCGGTTGCCGGTCAGCAGCTCCTCCATACGGTGTGCGGACCAGCCGGCAATCCGTGCCGCGGCAAACAGCGGCGTGAACAGATCCTGCGGAATACCGAGGATTTTATAAACGATGCCGGAGAACAGGTCAATATTTGCACAAAGCGGCTTGCTGTTGCCGGTTACGCGACGAAATACTTCCGGTGTGAGCTGTTCGATCAGGCAGGCCAGACGGTACTCTTTTTCATAAGGACCACCGATTGCAAAACCTTTTGCCTTCTCTTTTAAAAGCTGCGCGCGCGGATCCGACAGCGTATAGACCGCGTGTCCCATGCCATACACCAGACCACTGCGGTCGCCCGCTTCCTTGCGAATCAATTTTTCAAGATACGCGGAAACCTGATCGGCGTCGGTCACGTCTTCAATGTTCTGCATCATATCGTCCATCATCTGACAGACCTTCAGATTCGCGCCGCCGTGACGGGTACCTTTTAGTGCGCCGATCGCCGCAGAATATGCGGAATAGGAATCCGTGCCGCTTGAAGAAAGTACTCTGCACGTAAATGTCGAATTGTTACCGCCGCCGTGCTCCGCGTGAAGAATCAGACAAAGATCCAGCAGCTTCGCTTCTTCGTCAGTATACTTGCGGTCGGAGCGAATGGAACGAAGAATCGTTTCCGCCGTGGACAGCTCCGGCTTTTCCGGATGGATGTACATGCTTTTGCCGTAGTATTTATGCCGTTTGATCTGATAGGCATAACTTGCAATCATCGGCAACTGCGACAAAATCTGAATGCTTTGCCGCAAGACGTTTTCAAGGCTGATGTCGTCCGCGTGTTCGTCAGCGGAATACAGCACCAGAATACAACGTGCAATCTTGTTCATGACGTCCTTTGAGGCGTTCTTCATCATCACGTCTTCAATAAAGTTTTCAGGCAGTGAGCGGCAGATGCCGATCGTCTTCTGGAACAAAGACAGCTGATCATGCGACGGCAGCGAACCGAAAAGCAAAAGATACGCGACTTCTTCAAAGCCGAAACGGTTTTCTTTCTGACAGCCGTCAATGATATCCCGGACGTTGATGCCGCGATATTTCAGGACGCCGTGCTTCGGGACACGTTCACCGTCGTCGACGTAGTAGCCTTCGACGCTGCAGATTTTTGTCAGGCCGGCCATGACGCCGGTGCCGTCGGGATTGCGCAGACCGCGCTTGACGCCGTACTTCCAGAAATCGTCGGGATTGATCTGGCTCTTGCGCTCGATTTTGCTGCACATATATTCCATGATTTCGGGAGAAATCGGGTTGTACGTTTCGTTGTTCATGGAAACCCTCCTTCTTAACGGTTTTGCAAATGAAATCATCATCAACAATAATCATTTCATTATACACTGAAATCATCCTGAAAGTCAATTCACCGAATGAACAAAGGATGAAAGAAAAATAATCAATTATATGGTTCTTGTGCTCACACAAGGGAAACAACACGTGTTGCAAATGCCTCGATCTCAGCAGTATCGTGCGTGGTAAACACAATGATTTTGTCTTTGTACGCCGCAGCAAGCAGCGCCATCATGTCATGTTTTCGTTCTTCGTCAATCCCCTGAAACGGTTCATCCAGCAGCAGAAGGTCTCCGCCGTACGCCGCCGCACGCGCAATCGCAACTCGCCGCCGCATACCGCCGCTGAGCAAATGCACCGGCTGATGCAGGACGTCTTCCAGTCCGAACTGCCGCAGCCACCGCGCCGCGGTATCTTTATCGGCGTGGATTGCAGCGTTTTCAAGCGCGGTTTTTTGCATCAGTAGCCGGTCCTCCTGAAACACCACGCTGCAAACCTCGTGATCGGTACGTTCAATCGTACCGCTGTCCGGCGATTCCAGTCCGCAGATCAGCCGCAGCAGCGTCGTTTTGCCGCACCCGGACGAACCGCACAATGCTACACGCTCCCCTGCTTTGACCGTCAGTGAAAACGAAGACAATATCCGTTTGCCGTCATGGTAGGAAAAGGAAAGATCAGTCAGCCGCAGCATGGTCACGCCTCCCCTTTCGTTTTTTCAAAAGCAGCCGCAACAGCGCTTCCAGCAGCACGCTCAGCAAAATCACCACCGCTGTCCAAGCAAACAGATCGGCGGTTTCCAGGTTGATCTTCGACCGGTAAAGCTGATAGCCGATCGCGTGATTCGACATGGCAATGACCTCCGCGGCAACGCCGGCTTTCCATGCAAGTCCCATCGCTGTCGTCGCGCCGGAAGCAAAATACGGCAATACCGACGGCAGATAGATCGCCGTCAGCGTCTTTTTTCTGCCAAGCCGAAACACGTTTGCCATCTCCAAAAGCCCCACATCCGTCTGTCGGATACCTTCGCAGACATTTGCCCAAAGGATCGGCAGCACAATCAGAAACGTGATGAATACCGGCACGCTGTCTTTTTTGATCCAGACCAGCGCGAGAATGATGAAGGACGCCACCGGCGTCGCTTTCACAAGATGCAGCAGCGGCTGAAACAGCGCCGACAAAAACGGCACCGCCGATGTCACGACCGCAAGCAGACAGCCGACAAGGACGCCGAGAATCAGTCCGCAGAGGATCCGCAGCATCGTAAATCCGACCGCCTCCCAGAACAAACCGGTCTGCACCAGCACAAAAAGGCGCCGCAAAACCGCAAGCGGCGACGCCAGCAGAAGATCTTGTCCGACCAGCATATACGCACCTTGCCATACTCCTACCCAAAACAGGAGTATGGCAAGAACGCGCAAAGCAGATTTCAGCTTTGGTTTATTTGACATAATAAAGGCTGTCTTCCGGCAGCGCACCGCCGACAGAAGCCGGGTCAGCATCGAAATACACGGCGAAATTTGCGTTTGCAGTGTCGATCATTTCCTGACCGTCCAGGAACACGATGTTGCAGCGGCCGACAAGGCCGACCGCAAGCTCGGTCTTTGCTGCCGCCTGCTTCTTTTCGGACAGCTCACTGCTCACCGTGAACAGCGATTCGTCAAGGATGCCCTTGCTCACCATAAGATCACAGGCAGCTTCCGGCGCCGTGTTAACGCGCTCGACAGAGACTTTGTTGTCGGCGATAAACGCTTCGACTGCCTTGGGATTCTTTTTGATGAAATCACTGCGTGCAATGACACAGCCTTGTGCAAGCTGGGTTTCCTTGTGGTACGTATTCCACACGTCCGTCAAAGAAAGCGCCGCGCTGAGCTTGTCGTTTTTCGACGTGGCAACCGTCACGAACGGCTCCGGCAGGATGCCGATCTTCACTTCGCCGCTCGCCATCTTCGCCGCAAGCTCGCTGTGTTCGCTGAGATATTCCACCTTGACCTGATCCGCAACGCCAGCTTCTTTCAGCAGATCGTTCAGGATGTACTCCGGAGTCGCGCCTTGTCCTGTCATATAAATCGTTTCACCGGCAAGATCGGAAAGGCTGTTGACAGTGATTTCGTTTGTAACAAGATACAGCACACCAAAGGTATTGATACCGAGCATCTGTACGCCGCCGTTTGTCTTTTTCGCAAGATTTGCCGCGAGGTTCAGCGGGCACGCTGCGATGTCAACGCCGCCGGTCGTCAGCAGCGCGGGAATTTCCGTCGGATCGGAAACGAGCGTCACATCGTAGTTTTTATTGTCCATCAGATAGACCATACCCATGCCGGTCGGTCCCTTGAGGGCTGCAACCTTGATCGTTTCGCCGTCATACGCAGCCTCGGTTGTCGCATCCGTGTTGTTCTGCGCATTGTTTGAGGATCCGCTGCAGGCGGCAAGTGCAAACACCAGAGCCAGGCACAAAAGGATTGCAGCGATTCGTTTTGCATTTTTCATAAATAAAACTCCTTTCGGAAATAGTTTATGAGATAAAGGACAGCAAAGCTGTCTTTTCCACGAGACGGATATTTTTCCCGTCGCGCTGAATGGCGCCGCCGTCAATCAGCCGTTCAAACGCACGGTACAGCGACGCCCTGCTGATATCCAGAGAGACGGCGAGCTGATGCATGGAGCGGTCAAGCTCATAGGTTTTATAATCTTCGAAGCAGCCGAGCAGATAATTCGCAAGGCGACTTTCCGCACTGCCGCCGGTAAAGTTGTCGATCCGTCGGTTCAGAAAATAAATATGCTGGGACAGATACCGGATAAAGCTGACGGCAAAACCGCTGTCAAGCTGCATCAGTTTCACAATGGCGTTTTTGGAAAGGAACAGCACACGCGTGTCCCGTGTCGCAATCACCTCATCGGTGTAGAACGCGCCGCCCGTAAACAGAACCGATCCGCCGAAGACGTCATTCTCCTGCAGACGGGTGACCATGATGCCGTTCACGTTTTTGAGCACCTGTGCGCTGCCGCGCAGAATCAGACCGATTGCGCTGCGGTACAGCTCTTTGGAAAAAATCAGATCACCGCGCCGAAAATCTGCCAGCTGCGCTTCCTCGCCGTCAAACACCGCCTGCAGCAAATCCCGCTGAACAAAGTTGAACAGTTCGTTCTGCTGCAAACGATCGAGCACCTTAGGCTGCAGCACCGAAGATCACCTCGATTCTGTCTCATTTGAAACATGAGAATTTTACCACAGTGATGCCCGTTTGTCAAGTATCAGCAAAATATACAAAACGCATATCTTCTGCGCATATAGAATCTCCAACCCCATATATTGATTTTCACAGAGAATTATGGTATAATAATGATGCCAATAAAGGAGGTGAATCGTATGGAGCATTGGCTGTTGATTTTATGGATCGTCCTCGCCGTATTATTTGCGGTGATAGAGGCGGCAACAGCACAAGTCGTCACGCTATGGTTTGCAGTCGGTGCGGTCGGCGCGATTGTTGCGTATGTCCTGAACGCGTCCGAGCTGGTGCAGCTGAGCGTATTTGTTGCTGTGTCGTTGCTCACCCTTCTGGTTGCCCGACCTTATCTGAAGCGATTTACCAAAACAAAGGTGCAGCCCACCAATCTTGATATGTGCATCGGGCAGACCGCAATGGTCACCGAGGAGATCAACAACACCCTGTCCACCGGTCAGGTTAAGATCCGCGGCACAGTATGGACGGCGCGCAGTCAGGATGACACTGTGATTCCTGCTGACGCTCTCGTCACTGTCATCGCCATCGAAGGCGTCAAACTCATCGTTAAACCGAACACTTAAGGAGGTCAAATCATGTTTCTTTCATTGTTGGCTATTACCGCAAATGTTACTCCGCTGCTGATCGTCGTTGTTGTACTGGTGCTTCTGATTCTCGGCATCGTCGCAGCTAACATCAAGATCGTTCCGCAGTCCAAAGCATACGTCATTGAAAAGCTCGGCGCCTACAGTGCAACCTGGCAGACCGGTCTGCACGTCAAGATCCCCGTCTTCGAACGTGTCGCAAAGATCGTCTCGCTGAAGGAACAGGTCGTCGACTTCAAGCCGCAGCCTGTGATCACAAAGGATAACGTCACGATGCAGATCGATACGGTTGTGTTCTATCAGATCACCGACCCGAAGCTGTACACCTACGGCGTGGAGCATCCCCTGTCCGCGATTGAAAATCTGACGGCAACCACGCTGCGTAACATCATCGGCGAACTCGAGCTTGACCACACGCTCACATCCCGTGACACGATCAACGCAAAGATTCGCGGCATACTCGACGAAGCGACCGATCCCTGGGGCATCAAGGTCAACCGCGTGGAGCTGAAAAACATTCTGCCGCCGCGTGAGATTCAGGACGCGATGGAAAAACAGATGAAAGCGGAGCGCGAACGCCGTGAAGCGATTCTGCGCGCCGAAGGCGATAAGGAAAGCAAGATCCTTGTTGCACAGGGTCAGAAAGAGGCAAAGATTCTTGCCGCGCAGGCAGACAAAGAAGCCGCCATTCTGCAGGCAGACGCCGTCCGTGAGCAGAAAATCCGTGAAGCAGACGGTGAAGCGCAGGCCATCCTTGCCATCCAGAGAGCAGAAGCAGAAAGCATCCGCCTGATCAATGAAGCGAATCCGTCACAGGCCGTCATCGCGCTGCGTTCGCTCGAATCGTTGGAAAAGGTTGCCGACGGCAACGCAACAAAGCTCATCATCCCCTCCGAGATTCAGTCCGTTGCAGGGCTTGCCGCAAGCGTCAAAGAACTCGTCAAGGAATAAGACGAAAAAGAAAAGAAAAGGAAGCCGCCTTTTGCAATTGCTGCAAAGGGCGGCTTGTTCGTTTTGTTATTTCATACTGTTTTCGTAAGACTGAATCATCTTCTTCACCATCTGACCGCCGACAGAACCGGCTTCACGAGAGGTGAGGTCTCCGTTGTAACCCTGCTTCAAATTGACGCCGACTTCGCTCGCAGCTTCCATTTTGAAACGGTCAAGTGCGTCTCTTGCGCCGGGGACAACACTCTTGTTGCTACTCTTGGACATGCTTGAACACTCCTTTATTCTGGATTGCAACCGCGATCCGGGCAGCAGTTCGAACGCGTTCTTCCGCCCGAATCGCCGCTCTTGCGCTTGCAATAGTTATTCTTGCAGATCCGAAAGAAATTATCAGTGGAAATATCGGGAAAATCATGAATCGATCGTTCCGCTTTTCTTGATATGCGTTCCGATAATCTCCGAAACATCACTGATGGCAATGAATGCGGATGAATCCACATTTTCAATAATCTCGCGCAGTTCGTGAATTTCAAAGCGTGTCAGCACACAGTACAGCACGATCTTTTTTCCGCTGACAAGACCTTCTCCTTCCATGATCGTGACGGTGCGCCCGAGTCTGCTGAAAATCTGCGCCGCGATCTCTTCGGCGTCGTTGGTGATAATCATCGCCGCTTTTGTCTGATCCATACCGTTTTCGATGATGTCCAGGACTTTGGATGTAATGAAATACGTCAGAAGGCTGTACATTGCCCGATCAAAACCGAACAAAAAGCCCGCCGTTACAAAAATCACGATGTTAAATGTCAGAACGATCTTGCCGACCGGCAGCTTGAACCTGCGGTTGAGCAAAATGGCGACCGTTTCGGTGCCGTCAAGACAGCCGCCGAATCGGATGACCAGGCCGACGCCGACGCCGAGCAGCACACCGCCGAAACAAACCGCGAGCAGATATTGATTCGTCGCGTTTTTCAAAGGCGCAAAGATTTGCAGAAAGCCGGAGAAAATGCCCATGGCAAACGCCGACTTTGCGATAAACATCTTTCCCATTTTTCTTGAGCCGATGATCAGAAACGGCAAATTCAGCGCGACTGTCAATACGCTGAGCGGTAGTCCCGTCAGATTCGCGATCATGATGCAGATACCGACAACGCCACCGTCGAGAATCGTACACGGGACCAGAAATTCTTCAATCGAAAACGCCGCCAAAATCGCGCCGCCGGCAATGCAGATAAATTCCAGAACCGTCTTTACGATTTTGTGATTTAAAAATTTTCGGATCATGGTTTCACCGCCATTTCATTTTATGGAACACTTTACATAATATTAACTGATTTTTGCGCAGAATGCAAGTAAAAACCCCTTTGCAATGCGGTTGCAAAGGGGATCTTCTTTGAAAATGGATATGCTTTCGTCAGGCTGCTTTGTTTCCGGCGTCGCGCATTTCATCGTCACGCGCAACCGCGTTTTCACGAAACAGCAGCGAAATGCACCAGATGCCCGCGAGCGCAACGACCGTATAGATGATACGGCTGACAATGGCGTCCTGTCCGCCGAAAATCCAGGCAACCAGGTCAAACTGAAACAGGCCGATCAAGCCCCAGTTCAACGCACCGATGATTGTGAGCACCAGCGAAATTTTGTCTATCATTCCGTTTTCCTCCTTTCGGTCAAGCCACGTCGGACACAGTGCCGAACGCTTTCATCCAATAGTTTGACGCGAAAATCGGAAAATATACAAAACAAATAAAATCGAACAGGCGTTTATGATTCAACCGCTTTTTCGATCGCATCGCGAATTTCTGCGGTGCCTTCGCCGTTAATGGCGGAAAACGCAATAATCGCCAAAGCGCCGCTTTCCTTAAGTGCATCCGTATGCTGCGAAAGCATCTGTGCGCGATTCGTCACGTTGAGCTTATCACATTTTGTCAGAACAACAATAAACGGAATTTTGCTTTGCTGCATATAATCAATCATCTGCGCATCCTGTGCGCTCATATCGTGGCGCATATCAATGAGCTGCACTACAAGACGCAGGTCACGGCCGGAAGAAAAATAGCTTTCCATCAGGTCGGCCCAGCGCCGCTTTTCACTCTGCGGCACTTT
>CACYCR010000117.1 GCA_902772935.1 Oscillospiraceae bacterium | reverse complement strand
TGGATGGTACCCATCTGCCACTGACGGCCCAGACAGTCGCGCATGCCGAGGTCGATCTTCGGGCCGTAGAACGCGCCGTCGCCCTCATTGATCTCAAAGCCGTCTTCGCCGAACTTCTTGGTAAGAATCGACTTCAGTGACGCTTCCGCCTGATCCCACAGCGCGATGTCGCCCATGAAATCGTCGGGACGCGTGGACAGCTCGGCCGTGTAGGTCAAGCCGAACGTGCCGTAGATCGTCTTTGCGATGTCCATGATGTCGGCGATCTCGTCTTCGATCTGATCCTCGGTCACGAAAATGTGTGCGTCGTCCTGATGGAATTCCTGCACGCGGAACAGACCGTTGAGCTCACCGGATTTCTCACGGCGGTGAATGACGTCCACCTGGGAATACCGCAGCGGCAACTCTTTATAGCTGCGTTTGGTGCTGCGATAAACATTGATCGCGTTCGGGCAGTTCATCGGCTTGATGGCATAGGTCGTGTTCTCGTCGATCGGCGCGATAAACATACCGCTCTGATAATGTGCCCAGTGGCCGCTCGTGATCCAGAGCTGCTTTTCGCTGAGGACCGGGCCGGAGATTTCCTGATAATTGTGCGGAATGTGTTCGTTGCGCCAGTAGTCGAGCAGCGCGTTATACAGCTTCCAGCCCTTCGGCAGCCAGTACGGCATACCGGGCGCCGTTTCATGGAACATGAACAATTCCATTTCCGCACCGAGCTTTTTGTGGTCGCGTTCCATGGCTTCGCGGATCATATCAAGGTGCTCCTTGAGCTGCTGCTTGTCGGGGAAGGCGTAAACATAAACGCGCTGCAGCTGATCGTTGTGCTCGTCGCCGCGCCAGTAGGAGCCGGAGACGGACTTGATCTGGAAGGCGACGCCGAGAAGCTCCTGCGAGTTTTCGATATGCGGGCCGCGGCAAAGGTCAACGAAATCGTCGCCGGTATAATAGATGGAAATGATCGCGTCCTCCGGCAGGTCCGCAATGATCTCGGTTTTATACTTCTGCCCCTTGAACATCTCGAGCGCTTCGGCGCGCGGGATCTCTTTGCGTACCCAGGATTCCTTGCGCTTGAGGATCTCACGCATCTTGTTTTCGATCGCCTTGTAATCATCCTTGGTGATGTTGTGGTCGAGCTTGAAGTCGTAGTAGAAGCCGTCGTCGACCTGCGGGCCGATGGCGTACTGCACATCTTTGCCCCAAAGCTCGATGACCGCTTTGGCCAGCACGTGCGCCATGGAATGACGATAGTTTGCGAGGAAGAATTCTTTGTCCATAGTGATTGCTCCTTTTGATAAAATAGAAAAGCTTCATCCCAGCCTTGTTCTGGGATGAAGCATCAGCTCCACGGTTCCACCCGGTTTCCGCAAAAAATGCGGCACTCATTTCGCCTTAACGCGGCGGCACGGTACACCCTTTCGGGGACAGCTCAAAAGCGGTTCACTTCATTCTGCATTTGCGGTACTTCCAGCCGTGGTACTGCTCTCTGAAAAATGCGGTTGAATCAAGCGGTCTTTCTCAACGCCTTTTGGGATTCACTTTTCGTGAGATATTGTAGCACTGTGAGGGAGATTTGTCAAGCGTCAATTTCGATTTCGAGCTGCATCGGAAAATGATCGGAATAAACAAGCCATTCGCGGTTATTTTCGATTCTATAATCCCGGATGAACGCCGGATTTGTAAAGCAGTGATCAATATGATATGCCCGTGAAGGATCTCTGTATAAAAAGAAGGTTGGCTGCTGCTCTTCGCCCTGTGGTTCTTTTGTTAGATAGTGATATGTGCTGACGAGTCCGACGCCTTCCAGTTGACGAACCACCGCGCTGTGATTGCGTTCTTTATTTTCTTTATCCCAAATCCGGTTGCTGTTGAAATCACCAATGATTACCATATCTTTATGAAATTTATTAAAATGTATACTTTGATAAATATAATACTCTTCAATATAAGGTTTTGATGCCCAGACACAAAGCAAATCGAAACGGTCATCAATACGGTAGGAAGCAAAATGCCGTAACGCATAGGTATCCCATTGATTATCCCGAATGATAATCTCAGGCGAGACAAAAACGCAAAGTCCCTTGTTTTCGTCACTTCCTGTCCAAAAGGACTGCATAGGGATTTTATTAAAAACCGTAGGATACTTTTTCGGATTTTCACATTCCTGAATCACATAAATATCTGCATTTATTTTAAAGATAACGTCATATTTTACTCTGAACTTTCCGTTGCAGTTCCAGCTAACAATTTTCATGTGACTTTTCCCCTTCCTTTGCGACCTGTTTTGGCATCTATATTATAAGCTATTTGTAAAATAACATTGTTTCATTTATTGTATCGTCGACTTGTTCTTTTGTCAATACACATCAATTGAAAGAAAAAAACACCACTTGATTTCCCGATAGCCCCATGCTATAATGAAATCAGCTTTTGAAAGGATGTGATCCCATGCTGCAAAAACTCGTTGCGTTCTTTATGTCCGTCTTTACCTTTTTCCTGTCGCTGTTCGGCTTTGGCGGCACCCCGACCGAACCCGAACCGACGCCCGGGCCGGTTACGGAACCATTCGTCTATCTTTCCGAAAACACGCTCTCTTACGGTGAAAACGCGGATCAGAATCTGGACCTGTTCTTCCCCGCCGGAAAGACCGGCGACGTCGGTCTTGTGCTGTTTTTGCATGGCGGCGCATGGGTCACCGGTACCAAAGAGACCTACCTTCCCGAAGCGATGCAGTGGCAATCACGCGGTTATGTAACCGCTACGATGAACTACCGCTATCTCGGCAACGGCGTTCTGCCGTCGGATGAGCTGGACGACATCACCGCAGCGCTGCGGGCGATCAAAGCCGCCGCCGCGCAAAAAGGCGTTGTCGTTTCCCGCACGGTTCTTGTCGGCTCGTCTTCCGGCGCGCATCTTGCCCTGCTGTACGCCTATACCCGGCAAAGCGAAGCGCCCATTGCACCGGTCGCCGTCATCAGCAGCAGTGCCCCAACCGACTTCACCGACCCGGCATTCATTCGCAGCGGCGCAGGTGAACTGCTTGCCGGCTCCATCGGCGTGAACACCGATACGCTCGCCGCACTGATGGAAAGCGGCATCGCGCAGGCGTTCGTACCGGCGCTGACCCGGCTTTCTCCGGCAAAGCAGGTGACAAAGGATACCGTGCCGACTCTGTTCGCCCATGGACAGCAGGACAATATCGTCCCCTATTCCAATGCAGTTTCCCTGGACACGGCACTGACGCAAAACGGCGTCAAGCACGACTTTGTTTCGTACCCGAATTCGGGACACGCTTTGCTCAATGACCCGGACTGTGCGCTGCAGTTTCGCACGCTCACAGCGCAGTACATCGCAATGTACCTCGACTGAATCACCGATATCACGGCAGCCGCCCACCAATTGGAGCGGCTGCTGTTTTGTTTACAAAATGTTGGTTGCATTTTGATTCTTTTTGTTGTATATTTATTAAAAATCTATATAAAGGAACGGGGAATCATGATGAAAAAATGGATCGCACTTTTCTTGACGCTTGTGCTCACCGTCACATTTGCCTCGCCTGCCCTCGCGGCGCAGCGGGAATGCAGCTTCGGCGGCTACAAGCATGTGTTCATCGTCGGCGTTGACGGCGCAGGCACATACTTTGAAAAAGACTATATGACCAACTTCCACCGCATCTTCGATGACGGCGCCGTCCGATACGGCGTCCGCACGGAGACCAAAACCGACAGCGGTCCGAACTGGACAAGCATTCTGACCGGCGTTTCCTACTTTAAGCACGGTGCGGAGAACGGTGTGGTCAGCGGTACCGACGAACAGAAGTTCCCGCAGTATCCCTCGGTTTTCAGCTACGTCCGCAACGCGATGCCGGACGCAGAGCTTGCTTCTTTCTGCAACTGGAGCGCGATTAACGTCGGCATAGTCGAGGATGACATCGGCGTCAACAAACAGAACTACGCCCCCGACGACGAAGTGACCGACAAGGTTGTTGAGTATATCGAAGCGGGCAACAAACCGACACTTTTCTTCATCCATCTGGACGCTGTGGATGCCGCCGGCCACGGCTACGGCAGCAGTTCTGCAGAATACGAAGAAGCCATGAAGGGCTCTGACGTTCGCATCGGCAAAATCTATGACGCGATCGAGCGCGCCGGTCTGATGGAAGACGGTCTGTTCCTTGTCACTGCGGACCACGGTCACAAACCTACCGGCGGTCACGGACGGTTCTCCAAAATCGAATCACTGTCAACGATCGCGCTGAAAGGCAAAACCGTAAAAAGCGGCGGAACGCTTGACAGCGACACCAAGCTCAGAGATATTGCTGCCATCGTACTTTACGCACTGGGCATCAAATGTACGACCTGGCACTTCACCGCAAAAGTTCCCGCGAACTGCTTCAACGGCGTCATCGGACAGGTGCGCCCGGTACATAAAGACGTCATCGACCTGCTCTGCGGCACATTCATGTGGATCTATACATTGCTCGGCGCACCGCTGGACAAGTACTTCCCGTAAGTAAACACTACAAAAAGCAGGTCACCCCAAGGGGTGACCTGCTTTGGTTTATCTTGAAAGATCAATGAAAGACTTATTCATCCGACGGAACGATCAGACCGTAGCCCCCATCATTTCTTGCATACACGACACAGATTTTGTCGTCAGCGCTGTTGCGGAACATATAGAAGCGATGATCCAGCAGGTTCATCTGCAGAATCGCCTCTTCCGCGCTTTGCGGCTTGAGAACGATCTCCTTGGAACGGACCACGCTGAAATCTTCGTCTGCTTCAAAGCTTTCGCTCGCATCAAACGCATCGAAAGCGCCTGAACGCAGTCTCTTTTCCACGCGGGTCTTGTTCTTGCGGATTTGCCGTACAAGGGAATCTGCACACTTGTCAAGCGCGTCATTCATGTTGATCGCCCGCTCTTGCGCACGGAAGATCATGCCGTCATGGAAGATCGTAACCTCAACGGTTTGCTCATTCTTCTCAACGGTCGCCGTCACTTTCGCTTCGACTTCTTCCGGGAAGAACTTTTCGATCTTCTTCAGTCTTTTCTCGGCTCTTTCTTTGAAAGACTCTCTCGGTGTGCATTTTCTGCCGATAACTGTTATTTTCATAACTGTCATCTCCTTTCTATATTAACCTTCCCAAAGGAAGGTGTTGCACTTTTCCTTTTTGCAGTTTTATTATAGCATATTCTCCCATAGAATAAAAGAGTATTTTTGAATATTTGTTGAAATTGCCTAAAAATATTTCTTTCAAAAAAAGGATGCAAATTCTTGCGATCTGTGATAAAATAATTATATGTGACAAAAGGAAGGGAACGCGTATGAATGAAATTGAACGCATGAAAGCGCGCGCCGCAGAACTGCGCGAGATCATCAATTATCATAACAAACGTTATTACGAAAACGATGCGCCGGAGATCGAAGACTTTGCATATGATCGGCTGCTGCACGAGCTGATTGAGATCGAGGAGACATACCCCGAACTGTCAACGCCCGACTCCCCGACGAAACGCGTCGGCGGAAAAGCGGACGCCAAATTTACACCGGTGGAACACCGTGTCGTCATGGAAAGCCTGCAGGATGGGTTTTCTGAAGACGATGTGCGTGCGTTCGACAATCGGGTACGGGACGCGGGGATCACGCCGGTCTACGTGGTCGAACCAAAGATCGACGGATTGTCCGTCAGCCTCGAATATGAAAACGGCGTTTTTGTCCGCGGCTCCACGCGCGGCGACGGTCGCATCGGCGAAGACATTACGGAAAACCTCAAGACGATCCGCTCCATTCCGATGCGGCTGAAACAGACACTGCCGTTATTGGAGGTTCGCAGCGAAGTCTATATGTCCAAGGCCGTGTTTATCGAACTGACAAAGCAGCAGGAACTGAACGACGAAAAGCCGTTTAAGAATCCGCGCAACGCCGCCGCAGGTTCTCTGCGGCAAAAGGATGCCCGCATCACTCGGCAGCGAAAGCTGGATATCTTTGTCTTCAACGTCCAGCAGATCGAAGGCAAAACGCTGACCTCGCACAAGCAGTCGCTTGATTATTTGCGCGACCTCGGCTTCACGACCATACCATTTTATACCGAATGCGCAACCATCGAAGACGCACTCGAAGAGGTCCGCCGCATCGGCGGCATCCGCGGCAGCCTTGCCTTTGACATTGACGGCGCCGTCATCAAGGTCAACGACTTCGCCCAGCGTGAAGCCCTCGGTTCTACGTCGAAGTTTCCGAAATGGGCGCTTGCGTATAAGTACCCGCCGGAAGAAAAGCAAACCACCCTGCGCGATATTGAAATCAACGTCGGCCGTACCGGCGTACTGACCCCGACAGCGGTGTTTGATCCGATTCTTCTCGCCGGTTCGACCGTCAGCCGCGCCACGCTCCACAATCAGGATTTCATCACCGAAAAAGGCATCTGCATCGGCGACACCGTCACCGTCCGCAAGGCCGGCGACATCATTCCGGAAGTCGTTTGTGTCAACACGCACGCAGACAGTGCTGTCCCCTACACGATGCCGGATGTCTGTCCGTCCTGCGGCGCGCCGGTCATCCGCGAAGCAGGCGAAGCTGCCATCCGCTGCGTCAACCCCGATTGTCCGAGCCAGCTGCTGCGCACACTGATTCATTTCTGCTCGCGGGACGCCATGGATATCGACGGCATGGGAGAAGCCGTTTTGGAGACCTTCGTGGAGAACGGCATGGTCAAGAACGCAGACGATCTGTTTCATCTTGACAAAGACGCCATCGCAGCCATCGACCGTATGGGACAAAAGAGTGCTGAAAACCTCATCGCTGCAGCCAACAAAGCCAAAGAAAACGACCTTGCAAATCTCATCTTCGCCCTTGGCATCCGTCACATCGGACAAAAAGCCGGCGTTCTGCTCGCCGAACACTTCGGCACCATGGATGCGCTGATGAACGCGGACGAAACAGCCATCGCCGCCATTGACGGTTTCGGCGGCATCATGGCAAAGAGCGTTGTCGCCTTCTTCTCCTTGCCGGAGAGCCGCGAGCTGGTTGAAAAGCTCAAACAAAGCGGCGTCAACATGACGCACAAGTCCACCGTTGTCGACGACCGGTTCGCAGGGCTGACCTTTGTACTGACCGGGACGCTCTCACAGTACACACGCAAAGAAGCATCGGACATCATCGTCGCCCGCGGCGGCAAAACAGCATCGTCCGTCTCCAAAAAGACGAACTACGTCCTCGCCGGAGAAGACGCCGGCAGCAAGCTGCAAAAAGCCACCGACCTCGGCGTGCCCGTGATTTCGGAGGCGCAGTTTGCAGAGATGATTCAATAAGCAGACGGAAAAAGCGAAACCGCCGGGCGAACGTCCGGCGGTCGATTTTTTGTTTTGCGGTACAGGGGAAGGCAAAAACTTCTCATTGAAAAAGAGAGGCTTTCTCTGTGGTCGGCATGTCCACCTCATCCGTCACGGCTGTGCCGTGCCACCTTCCGCGCACGCGGGGAAGGCAAAAAGCGGCAGCAAAAAAGCCCCCGCTTTCGCGAGGGCACAACCCGGCAGCCAGACAAGTAAAAAACCGACCGTCGGTTTGTTTTCATTAGTATCTTGCGCCGAGGATTGCGGCGAAGATGCGGTGGAAGAAACCGATGATGCCCTGGAAGAAGCCCTCGTGCACCTGACCGCACCACGGGCAGGCGTTCTCGGGCTGGATGGGCGCGGGGGCGTAGTTATAGTTGACCGTCACGCCCTGCGGCAAAGCGTCATTGCCGAATGCA
Organism: Oscillospiraceae bacterium; assembly: GCA_902772935.1. Classification (GTDB taxonomy): domain Bacteria; phylum Bacillota; class Clostridia; order Oscillospirales; family Acutalibacteraceae; genus UBA6857. Next base: position 299 of record CACYCR010000117.1, on the reverse strand, counting down.
ATGTTGTTCCACTCTGCTTCACTGCCGGTGTAATTCACTTCTGTCAGGGCGCTGCAGCCATAAAATGCAGAAAAGCCAATGCTTGTCACGCTGTCGGAAATCGTCACCGACGTCAGGGCGGTGCAGCCGGAAAGTGCATATTTGCCAATGCTTGTCACGCTGCTCGGAATCGTCACCGACGTCAGGGCGGTGCAGTGTGTAAATGCATAATCGCCAATGCTTGTCACGCTGCTCGGAATCGTCACCGACGTCAGGGCGGTGCAGTAGGCAAATGCTCTCTCGCCAATGCGTGTCACGCT
>CACYCR010000116.1 GCA_902772935.1 Oscillospiraceae bacterium | reverse complement strand
GCCGTCAAGGTGCATATCCGTGAACAGCAGCACTTTGAACGGCGAGGCGTCGTTCTTTTGCAGCGTCACGGTATCCGTATCCGCCCCGACGACAGTCAGCGTCTGACCTTCGGGGTGCGCGGATTCGATCTGATCAATAGGATAATTCAGCGGCATCGGCAGCTTGTTCAGCAGGATGATTGCAGCAATAACAAGAACAATAACCAGTGCTGCCACACAGCACAACAGGACAATGTGTTTCTTTTTCATCTCTATCACTCCCAAATCAAATAATCCTGCGTTCATTATAGCATACTTTAACAAAATTGCAATCATTCCAAGAAAAATTTTTGAACAGATTGTTCTTTTCTGTTGACATTTCAGGGATTCCCAATATAATATAAGCAGATCAACCCTTGGAGGTGGACGTATGTCTGATGCATCCTTTGCGCCGGTTCTGCGATTTAGCGTATGTTCCGACCTGCATATCAAAGAAGCAAACGATGAACAAACAAAGCGGCTGCGGCAGCTCATCCGCACGACCTATGCCATTGCCGAAAACGATCCGTCGTATCCGGCGGTAGATGCGTTTTTGTTTGCCGGCGACCTGACAAACGGCGGCACAAAAGCACAGTTTGAAGCGTTTCGGGATGTTGTGCAAAGTGAGGTGCAAACCGGAACCCGAATCCTGACTGTGATTGCAAAGAATCACGACAACTGGGAAAAGGGGCGAAACGCCAGGAAAACCGGTCTGCAATATTGCCGATCGCTTCTCGGTCTTCCGACTGACACACATTTTTGCATCGGCGGCATTCACTTTATCGGTATCTCCACCTGCGAAAAGATCGGGCGGTATTATTCCGCAAAACAAAAGCGCTGGCTCAAACGGTTGCTGCGTACCATCGAAGCCGAAACGCCGGATACGCCGATCATTATTGCGCAGCATGAGCATGTACGCGACACGGTTTACGGCAGCAGCGCCTTTGACGGCTGGGGAAATACCTATTTCAAGAAGATCTTCCGACGGTATCCGCAGATTATCCATTTTTCCGGGCATTCGCATTATCCGCTTAACGATCCGCGGTCCATCTTCCAAAAGGATTTCACTGCCGTCGGCACGGGTGCGCTCAGTTATGCAGAGTTCACGGTCGGCAGCGAGCGCTGCGTGCATCCGCCGCAATCCGCGCAGATCAGCCAGGGCTGGATCGTGGAAGTTGACGCCCAAAACCGGGTGCGCTTGCGCGGCTTTGACTTTTTGTCCGGGGGCTGTCTTTGCACGTATATTCTCTCAGCACCGGCCGACAAGACAAAGTTTTCGTTCACCGCAGTGCAGCAAAAGCAGCGCAGCAAAGCACCGGCATTTCCGGAAAACGCCGCGCTGACGGTTGAAGAAACCACTGACACATACCGCATCATCTGCCCCGCTGCAGAGAGCCAGGACGACTTTCCTGTCTTTCTTTACCGCGCCGTAGGGCAAAGCACAGACGGTACCGTCGTTTCTGAAAGCTACACGCTGCACAACTACTGGTACGTACAGCAGGACGCGTTTTATTCCATCGAACTGCCGAAACAATCCACACTGCAGCAGATCAAAGTCACGGCAGAAAATGCCTATGGCATGGCGTCCGCAGCGCTGGAAAAACAACTTTGATTAAAGGAGGCCTCTTTGATGAAATTACCGAATCGTTATGGCTATGGCACTCTCTTCGGCTGCAGCGGCATTGACGGCGAGAACCGGCATCAGAATGACTTTATCGGGATGTTGATGCCGCAGCCGGTCAGCATCCGCTTTGATGCCGAAGACCCTGTCACATTGTACATTCCCGTCAACGATGCGCACATACACTTTATCTTACCGGACGCCATTGAAAGCGACGAACTTCTGCTTTTGTTTTCGGACAAAGGAACCCTCGTCGGGAAGACAGCAATAAAGCCGCAGGTCTTTATAGAAAGCGGCGTACAGCCGGTCATAAATGACGGCGCGGCATTGTTTGCCTGCAACGGTTTCTTTTACGCATTATACACCGCAGACGACCGCTTCGCCTTTTGCCGGGAAGAAACCGCCGAACGGGCTGTGCAATCAGCAAAGCAAAAAATCACGGCAGATCTGTTCGCTTTGCGGGAACAGCGGCTCGCTTATTATCGGGACAAGCCTGCCTGTCGCCGCCCGGAATATGAGCAGCTATATTACAAATGCCTTTCGATCAACCGTGTCAATGTTTACAGCCCGCAAGACGGATTTTCCTGCCGTTTCACGACACCGGACCGACTGCCGCACCGTCATATGTGGCTGTGGGACTCCATGTTCCACGCTATGGCGTTTGCGCAGTATGACACAGAGATGGCAAAAGAAGCCATTCTCGCTGTTCTCGCCTGCCAACAAAGCGACGGTTTTTTGCCGCACATGATGAAGAGCACCACCAATCTGTCCGGCATCACGCAGCCGCAGGTTGTCGCGTGGGCCGTGCTGACGGTATACCGCGCCACAAACGACCGCAACTTCCTTGCATATTGCGCAGCGCGCACCGACAAGTATTTGCGTTGGTTCCTGACGCATCGTGACACCAACGGCAACGGCCTTTTGGAATGGAAAACGGACTACAGCAACGTCCGCTGCCGCTGTGACGAAAGCGGCATGGACAACTCTCCCCGCTTTGACACCACCGAGACGCTTGATGCAATTGATATCAACTGCTTCATGGTGCATGACTGCCGGTGCCTTGCTGAAATCTATCGCATCCTCGGCAAGTTGGAAGACGCCGCGCAATTTGAAGCAATTGCTGACAGCTTTACCGAAAAAATCAACGCCCTGCTTTGGGATGATACCGTCGGCGCATACTGTGACCGCACCGTTTCCGGACAACTGACCGGCGTTCTGTCCTGCTGCTCGTTCCTGCCGCTGTTTGCCGGTGTTTGCTCTGACGAACAGGCTTCACGCCTCACGAAGCTGCTGAAGGACAGCGAAACCTTCAACACGCCGCTGCCGGTGCCGTCCATCGCGCGCAACCACCCGGATTACGGCGCCGATATGTGGCGCGGCTGTGTCTGGATCAATTTCAATTACTTCATCATTCAGGGGCTGCGGCGCTACGGATACCGCGAACTTGCAGACGAGCTGAAAGAGAAGACTCTACGCACCATCCGCCGATGGTTCAACGAAACCGGTGCCGTTTTCGAATTCTATGACGCGGAAAACCAGACGGTCCCATGGCATCTCAACCGCAAAGGTCCGCAACCGCCGGTTCCGGATTACCGCATCCGCTATCACGCGATCACGGATTTCAACTGGACAGCCTGCTTCACGCTTCTGTTGCTGCAGGAATCTGAGGACGCAACCTGATACGCAAAAGAAAACCTCCTGCTGTCGGCAGGAGGTTTTTCTGCGTTCGTTTATTCCAAAGATGTGCATTCCTTCAGCAATGTGATCACAGGCAACTGCTGCGGACAGGCTTCTTCGCACTGTCCGCAGGCAATGCAGTCGCTCGCCTTGCCCTTGCCTTGTGTGGCGATACCGTAAGCGCCTTTGCCGCCGTTTCGGTTCCGGACGGCAAAAATCTCGGGAATCGCAATGTTCATCGGACAGCCGTCCGTGCAGTAATGGCAGGCTGTGCATTTGATGGAATGGTCTTTTTTCATCGCCGTCTGCACCTGTTCGATCACGGAAAGTTCCGCAGCGGACAGCGGCTGAAAGTCTTTCATGTAGGACAGGTTATCCTCCATCTGCGCAAGGTTCGACATGCCGGAAAGCACAGTGATGACGCCATCCAGCGAAGCGGCGTAACGAATGGCCCAGGAGGCATAGGACGCCTTTGGATCGGCGGCTTTAAAGATCTCCTTGACTTCATCGGTCGGATTCGCAAGCGCGCCGCCCTTCACCGGCTCCATGATTGTCATGGAAACGTTGTGCCGCCGTGCGATCTCATAGCATTCCCGCGAGGCAACGCCGGGATTATCCCAGTCCGCATAATTGATCTGCAGCTGAATGAAGTCCACATCGGGATGCAGCGACAGCAGCTCCTCCAGCAGCGCGGGATCCGCGTGGAACGAAAAGCCGTAATACCGGATCAGACCTTTGGCTTTCTGCTCTTTCACAAAGTCCCACAGGTGCCAGTCATCGTACATTTTGTAATTGCTGCGCTGCAGCGCGTGCAGCAGGTAGTAGTCAAAATAGCCCGCGCCGGTACGCTCCAAACTTGTATAAAACTGCTGTTTCGCGCTCGCTTCGTCGTGGCATTGCATCCAGGCATTGAGCTTTGTTGCAATGGTGTACGCCGCGCGCGGATACCGTTCCACCAGCGCTTTACGCGTCGCAATTTCACTTTCGCCGTTGTCATAGACATACGCCGTATCAAAATACGTGCCGCCCGCAGCAAGAAAACGATCCACCATTTCGCCGGTTTGTGCAATATCGATCGAACCATCCGCGTTTTTCGGCAGGCGCATCAGACCGAAGCCGAGTTTAAAGACATCTTTTCCAAAATAATCAGCCATGTTGGTTCCTCATTTCCGCAAGTTTTTGCCGCAGCGCCGTATATCCTTTGGCAGGATCATCGATGTCTGCCACCGTCTTTTCCATCGGGCAGACATCCGTCCCCGCACGGTTGATGATGCGCTCTGTCAGTGTATCAAAGCTGCAGACGATGCCGCCTTGCTCCAGATACGACTTCGCGGCAGACGACATCACCTTGCCGTGTACCGCAGCAACACCGGCAAGGGTAAACAACATTGCCGCCGCTTTGCCGACAATCAGATCCGCCGCGGCGTACCCGTTCAGATCCGCACCGTCTGCAAGCAGATGCATCATCGGGGAGATACCGCGTCCGTCGTCCGTAATGACGTCTTCTCCCTTGCAAAGGCAAAGCGAATGGCCGGCAAGCAGCTGTTTTGCACGCACAAGATCAGTCATGATTGCGGTCCTTCATCAGAATTGCGCGCAGCACAAGCAGTACCAGCGGAACAAGCGCCGCCTGCAGTGCAAGACCGCACCAACCGGTTTTGATCTGTGTCCAGATCATTTCCGGCGTAAACGGCACGAACTTTTGGAACAGGAACACCAGCGCCAGAAAGACGCCGCGGCCGGCAAGCTGCGCAAGAATCACCGCGACGAACGCCCACAAGCCGTTCTGCGCAATTCTTTTGCTGAACAGACCGGATACAACAGCAAACACCGCAAGCTCTGCCATCATGAACGGAAGCCGTACTGCCGCCGGCATCGGATCGCCGAGCATCGAAGTCAGAAGAAAACTGACCAGCGGTGAAAGAACGCCGACAGTGAGCGCCCATTTTGTACCGAGCAGGCAGCCGCCGATCAACACCGGGAAATACATGGGCAGCCACTGCACACCGCCCGGCTGACCGAGCGCAAGATGGACAATCTGCGGCAACGCCACTGCCAGAGCGATCAGCCCGACGGAAACGAGCGTATGGTATGCGATCTTCGCTTTGCTGCTGACTTTCCGCAGCACAAGTGCATTTTCAAACATGATAACAACCTCACTTTCACTTTATCATACGAAAATTATAACATAATACCAATTGAGAATCAAGCCTTTTTCCGTTGCAAAAAACCTTTCCGTTCAAAATAAGGAAACAGGACACCTGAGTATCCTGTTTCCTGCATGGGTTCAATTCTGAAAGACGCCCTTTATCCGTACGGAATCGGCGGCACGTCGAGCGTCACATCACTGAGCGGGAAGGTGCAGCAAGGATGCACATAGCCGTAGATCTTATCTGCGATGCGTCTGCCATCCACGCTTTGCGGCACATACACTTCACCGCTGATGAGCTGCGAATGACACCAGCCGCATCGACCGCTGCGGCAATCCGACGGCGCATTGATGCCTGCCGCTTCCATGGCGCGCAAAAGCGAAGTATCCGCCGGACAGTCAATGGTTCTTTCGTTGCCGGCAATGCGTACAGTCAGGCGGTACGTTTTTGTGATATCGCCGGAATAATCTGCATTTCGTTCGGGATGGAAGTATTCACCAAACAGCTCGTGCCGCACAAATTTGCGGCGGATACCGAGTGTTTCGATCTCCTTGTCCGCGAAGTCATACATGGCCTGCGGTCCGCAAAGGAAGATGGAATACGCTTCATCTTTCGGTGCATACTTTCGAATCAGCTTCGCTGTGATAAAGCCGTTCTCACAGCCCTTGACCTTTTCTTCGCTCAGGACGTTGACCAGTTTGATCTTCGGGCAGGTCTTTGCCATTTCCGTGATCTCGTCACTGAACACCGCGTCAGCCATGGTGCGGCTGCCGTAAAGCAGGATCAGCGAGAAGTCTTCGTCACCTTCCGTAATGGCCTTTGCAAACGCGCGAAACGGCGTGATGCCGCTGCCGCCGGCAATGCCAATCACGGTCTTTGCGTCACGCAGCGGCTCATAAGTGAAATCCCCCAGCGGCGCGGATGCGATGACGGTTGTCCCCACGGTCCAGTTGTCCAGCATGTAGCCGGAAGCAATGCCGCCGTCGACCCGTTTGACAGTGATGCGCAGCGTGCCATTCAATGTATCACGCGGAGAAGACGCGATGGAATAGGGTCGTGAAATCAGTTTGCCATTCACAGGCAGCGCGATCACGATATACTGTCCGGCGGAGAACCACGCCAGCGACTTCGTGCCCGCTGCCGTGTCCGGCGCAAAGAGAAAGCTCTTCATATCCGGATTGTGTTCAATGATCTCTTTGACTTTCAGGTGCTGTACCGCGGGATGCAGCGCCGCCGCCAGTTTGTTCGGCGTATGAGAATACAAATCGGACACCGGTGCGTTTTTGCCGCCGGCAACTGCCTTGAGGCGATTGGTCAGGATCTTTACAAAATCAGCGCGGCTGAATTGCTCAACATTTCTCTTTTTATCCATTACTTTCCCCTCCTGAGTTCCTTGATCACATCGTTTGCGGTCATTGCACCGGTGATGTATGCGGAAGGATAGCCGTCACCGCGTGCGGCATGCCCGCCGCAGAAGAACAGATTCGGAATCTTGTTTTCCAAATCCTTGAGCGCACTGCGTGAAACAACGTTGTCCCATGTCTCACTGGCGTAGCCGTAAATCGCGCCCTCCGGCGTACCGAGATAGCGTGCGAAGGTCACCGGCGTCGCAATGACGATCTCTTCGATATGATCCATCACACAAACGCCCATGGTTTGTTCGTAATCCCGGATGTATTTTTCCGCAATTTCGTTTTTGAACTTCTTGTAATCCTGCGGTGCAAGGTTTTCCGGGAAGTCGCCCGGCATGTACGGAATCGTAAAGAACAGCGTGCAGGTTCCTTCCGGGGAAGAGTCCGGCAGCGCCTTGTTCAAACAGTTGACGACATACATACCGAAGTTGTTGCGCTGATTGAACTGGACGCGGGAATCGGGGTCCGAGGAAATGAAAACGCTGTAATCATTGATACCGAGATCTTCCATGGAACAATCGAGACCGAGGTACAGTGTGACAAAGGTCATGCCGAACTTTCTGGCGTTCGCCAGTTTTTTCGCCGCAGTGGGGATCACCTTTTCGTCCGAGCGGTTGAACACATTGTGCGGAATAATGTTCGAGATGATCTTCTTCGCGTAATAGGCATCGCCGTTTGCAATCACGCCGATAGCAGCGCCCTTTTCATCATACAGGAACTGCGTGACCTCGCTGTTGTACTGAATCTCGCCGCCGTAGCCCTGCAGCGCCTTGACCAGTGCCAGAGACAGCTCATGTGATCGGTGATACGGCATGGCCGGCGGCGTGTTGGCAAACGCGGCCAGCAGACTGATGTAATGCAGCGCATTCAAATCGTCGATCGGTGGGCCGAGATAACCCCAATAGGTACCGAGAATACTCTGCGCTTTTTCCGGAATACCGAAGGCTTCCATGACGTCTTTCGTGCTGTGTGCCGCAATACGCATAAAGTCGCCGTATTGGTTGTACAGCGCCAGCGGATTGATGCCCTTTTCATCAATATAATCCTGCGCGCCGTCGAGGACACCGATGAGGTCGATGAACGCCTTGACCTTATCGCGGCAGCCAGGCACGGCCGCCTCAATGGAATCCAGAAAACCGTCATAGCCGGGACGCATCACAACATCATACCCGTTTTCGCCTTTGACGATTGCGCGGAACAGCGCCGTCTCATAGACCAGCGGTACATCCACGCCGAGACGTTTGAAAATTTTGTCAATCGACTCCTGCTTCGGTGAAGTGGCACGGTTGCACAGTTCATGCAGCGCCGCTTCAAACTCAAACCGACCGCGGACAAAGCTGGTTGCACATCCGCCGGGCAGATTGTGCTTTTCAAGCAAAAGCGTCCTGAAGCCCTCTTTCGCGGTTGACGTTGCCGCAACCAGACCGCCGTTGCCGGCGCCGACAACGATCACATCATACGTTTTCATAGGTCACGTTCCTTTCTTTACTGTTTTGTTCGGCCTCGTCCCGATAGAACGACGCCGGGAAATACGTTTTGACGCGGCGGGTGAAAATGGCGTCATACTCCTTTGCCCACCGCTGCACAGCCGCACGGGAATACCGCCGCGGCAGCACCTGCAGCCATGCGAGAAACTCTGCCGTATCGGCGATCGTTCCCGCCGCCCGTTTCAGCAGCTCTTTATCTTTTGCAAGGGTCACGCCCCGCTTCGGGAGCTTCGGATCAAAATGCAGGAAGTTCCAGATGCTGTGTTGATCCGCCGTAATCGTCAGCTCCCGCCAGGTGATGATGCCGGTATCGAACGCATAATCCGTCTGCTGATGGTCGATGCTGATGATCAGGTCTTTGACCAGCGCGATCGGTGCCAGCCCCTGCCCGATCTTTTTGAAGAAGTTATATTGATACGGCCACAGCGTTTCCGCCGAAAAGGTTTGTGTCTGATCGGCAAGGATTGCATCCGCCAGAATCTTTGACACCTCAATGGATGTACTGATGCCGGAGCAGTTCAGCGGCATCGTCATGAATGCGCTGTCGCCGATGGCAGCGTATCCGTCCGCAACGAGAATGGACAGCGGACGGCGGAACGGAATCGGAACCGTCTGACCGCCCCGCAGACGATTCGGTCCGAGCTGCGGATTTGTTTTGCGGTACCATGCGGCGATGTCGTCGATCTCTTCGTCGCTCATCGGCGTCATGTGACCGATCAGAAGATCGGTGTAAGTGTCCTGCGTTGTGATCCAGGACAAGCTGAAATCTTCGCAGGGATCCGGACGGAACATGACCTTGTAGCGGTCTTCGACCGACTTCGGATCCACCGGCAGATCATAAAATGCGCGATACGTGTAAATTCGCTCATTTTTCAGAATATCCCTCTGAATGTGCAGACAATCCGGCAGCTGCTTGCGCACCGGAGAGTTCATACCGGCAGCGTCGATCACCAAATCAGCATAAATATCGCCGTGATCCGTCGCAATGCCGACCACGCGGTCGCCGATCAGAAGTGGTCCTTGGATCGTGACACCGTATTCCATTTTGACGCCGTTGTCTTCCGCAAAGCCGATCAGCAGCTTATAAATGTCCTTGCGTTCCATGATGATCTCAATGTCTTCGGGCTTTTTGAACTTCTGAACGATCTTGTGTTTCTGCGCGGTGTTCGGACCGAAATAGGTGATGTCCTGCCGCCACTTCCACGGAATGCATTTTTCTCCCGGATGCGGACAGCCGACCACCCGGAAGACATTCGGGTTCACCGCATCATACCAGTCATAGCCGAGGTCCTCTTTTGCCAGCCGTTCATATACGGTCACGTCAAACCCGGCTCTTGCCAGCTGCGCAGCAGTGGTCAGACCACTGTGCCCGGCGCCGGCAACAATGATTTTTTTACGCATAGCTATTCCCCTTCCTTTTCAGTCAAACCTGCTGCGCTGCCAGCGGTTCTTTGGAAAAGTCAACCGCTTTGTTGGAAAGATCCGGATAAATGTAACCGGGTTTCGGCGGCGCGCAGTTATAGACCTTATCGATCTCAACATAGCCGAGACCGCATTTTCCTTTGTGATAATTGCCTTTGACCAGCACCACTTCCATATCGAGGCTCATGCCGTACACGTTCACACGCGCACCGTCCCTGAGATCGGACAGCAGTTTGCTGTACGGTGCTTTTGTGAAGACGAGACGGCTGGACGAAGCGGTCTGCGCCTGAATGATCGGCACGATTTTCGGATAGCCGTCGTCACCGACATAGGAGATGAACTTCAGTGTGATCAGCCCGGATAAAAACTTCTTTGCCCACGGGCGCAGCACCTGTTTTGCCCTGTCGCCGGCCATCAGCCCCTTGCACGCCATCACGCGCAGCGCATTGAGGATCACGCCGGGCATATTCAGCGCCTTGCGCGCGGAGATGTCACGCAGGTCGGCGTAATGGACTTCCGATACGCCGAAATAGGTATTGAACCGGAACAGCGGGTATTCATTCATACGGACATAGTCATCACCTTCGGTCACGAAGTGGGTGAAATCCATCGATCCGGTCCAGAAATCGCGGCTGACCGACATGATGAGAAACCCGGTTTTCGGGTGTTCATAGATGAGCTTTTTGCTGATGCCGCGGACAAATTCACCGAACATCATTTTATCGTCGCCTTTGTTGCACAGAGAGGATACCAAACACATATGCAAATCTCCCGTACCGTCCTCCATGGCGATGATGGCGATTTTATAGGGGTTATCGAAATCATTCATGTCTTTCGGATTGACCTTATTCATATTGTTTCCTCCTTATCCTTCAGATTCTCGCAAGGCGGTGCTGCCGCTCCAAACAGCCTCCGGGGCACCGCAGGCAACCGCAAGCGCGGTCAGTTCCTCCATGCGCGCCTGTTCAATCAGCGAAGCGTCTGCAAAATCCCAGGTTCTGCCGAGCCGGCTGTATTTGTCTTTGCAAAGGTTGTTGAACGCGCAAAGCTCCCACTTTTCAACCTTGTTCCCGATCCAGGATGCAAGACCGCGGATGTTCTCATCGGTATCGGTCGCGCCGGGAATGATCGGGGTACGCACCCAGATGTGCGCATTTTTGCTGACAAGATATGCAAAGTTACTGTGGATGCGTTCGTTGCTCTGCCCAGTGAATATACGGTGCAAATCATCGTCAAACAGCTTAAGGTCATAAAGAAACAGATCTGTCACCGGCAACAGCACATCATAGACCGCCTGCGTTGCAAACCCGCAGGTATCCACTGCTGTGTGGACGCCGGCGTCCTTGAACTTTCGCAGCAGCTTTACAGCCTCTTTCCACTGCAAGGTCACTTCCCCGCCGGACAGCGTTACGCCGCCGTCCGCGCCCCAGAAAGCGCGGTCCTTCATCACAATATCGAACAGGTCGTCCACGGTATAGTCTTTGCCTTTCATTTCAAGCGCCTGCGTCGGGCAGGCTGTTGTGCAGGCGCCGCAGGCTTCACAGCGTTCGGACGTATGCACACCCGTTTCGTCAAGATGAATCCCCTTCTGCGGGCAGACGCTCTCACAAATGCGGCAGCCGATGCAGCGCACGGAAAGCCATTCCACATGGCTTTTCGGGGAAATGCTTTCCGGGTTGTGGCACCAGGTGCAGCAAAGCGGACAGCCTTTGAAAAACACCGTTGTGCGAAGGCCGGGGCCGTCCTCGGTGGACATGCGCTGAATATCAAGTACTTTCATATCAATATCCCTTATGGCTTTCACGGGCAATGATCTCATCCTGCAGCTCTTTACCGACGGAAACGAAATACGCGTTGTAGCCGGTGATGCGTACCAGCAGATGCCGGTAATCCTGCGGATGGGCCTGCGCATCACGCAGCACATCGGGATCAAGAATGTTGATCTGCAGCGCCGTACCGCCGTTTTGAATGTACCCCTTGAGGAAGGACTTGAACTTTTCTTTGTGTGCCGGGTCACGAATCAGCGAGGTGTTGAACGTGATCGTATGGCTTGCACCGTTGGGCAGATAGTTGACATATTCGCCCCAGTCGCCGTGTTCGGTTTTTCCGCCGAGTGCAGTACCGACAGAGTTTGCGTTTGACGTCGGTCCGTTGATGTCGGCGCCGTTGGACGGGCAGATTGCGTTGGACAGGAACTGCGGATTCTTGCGTCCGTTGGCACTCGCTTTGAGAATATAGGACGAACCGATCCAGTAGTTCCAGGAAAGCATGCCCGGACGGAACTGGCGGTTGGTGCTCTTTGTCTTGTATTTCCAGACTTCTTCGGACCAGTCGTGCATTACCCTTTGCGCCATGGCGTCCGCTTCGTCATCATCGCGGCCGTATTTCGGCGCACGGAACTGCGCCTTTGCCTGCAGCACCTCGTAACCTTCCCAGTTGGCGCGCAGGGCCTTGACCAGCTCCTCAAGCGTACATTCCTTTTGATCATAAACGAGATATTTCACGGCGAGCAGACTGTCCACCGTCGTTGCAAAGGTCACACCCTCCATCGTCACGAAGGAGATTTCCGCACCGCCCTGCGTAACGTCGAGTCCCTTTTCCGCGCAGCCGGTCACAAGTGTGGACAGATAAGGCGTCGGATTGAATTTTGCGCGGATGGATTCACTCTTCTCGTAGTTGTCCACCATCTTTTTGACAATGTAATTCGTCTGGATCCGATAGGCGTCATAGAATTTTTCCCATGTGTCGAGGTCTTTCAATTCGCCTGTCATCGGGCCGTCCTGCGTAAGTTTTGAGGGTTTGCCGCCCATCTTATCCTCATACGGCTCCATATCCTTGCCGTTGGCGTAGACCAGTTCGAGCGCCTTGAGCAAGTTGAGATTATTGTCCACGGTGCCGCTGCGGTCATTGCCGACCATCGTGTTTTCCAGGCAGCCGACCGGCGCGTAATCGCATACATTTTCAAGGTTGATTTTATCAGGATAGTATTTCGCCTCACGCATCATGCCCGCCATGGAACGCTCGTCAAAATTGAGCAGAAAGGGCGCACCCTGGGAGGTTGAGATCATATCAACGACCTTGTTCAGCAGCCTTTCCGGAGAACCGCGATGCAATCGCACGTTGGGCTTCGGTTCGAGGATCGGGCTCATATCATCGATCACATCAAGCAGCAGATAGGTCAGGTCATTGGTCAGATCGTTGCCGTCCTTGTCCATACCGGACAGCGTCAGCAGCTGACCGAAGCCGGCGGTGATGCCCTGGTTGCCGCCGACACGAATCTGCGCGTCATAGGCGGTGTTGCAATGGAACCAGAAGCAGCCGAGGATCTCTTTCATGAAGTCTTCGCTCATGCCATCCTCAATGGATTTCTGATAGTAGGGATACAGATACTGGTCGATGCGACCGAACGACACGCCGGGGCCGGGGTATTTTTCATCGGACATGACCAGCATGTGGGTCAGCCACAGCGACTGCACCGCCTCATAGAAGTTTTCGGCGCCGTTCCATGGCACCTTTGCGGTGTTCTGCGCCATAACAAGCAGCTCTTCTTTGCGTTTCGGATCCCTGCATTTCTCCGCCTGCGCTTTGCAAAAGGCGGAATATTTCTCTGCCAGTTCTTTCGGCATGGTGCAGGCTGTCATCATGGCGCGCAGCTGGGCGCCCTTGCTGCCGTTCTTGTCGGCTTGCGGCAGTTTGTCATAAAGCGATTCGAGATAGGCATACTCCGCTTTGAAGCCTTTGTCAATAATCTTTTTGTAATCGGGAATTAAATGGCCGCTTGTTGCGCCGCTGTTGCCGTAACCGTGCTCAAACAAAAACAGCATGCTCTTGCGCGCTTCTTTGACCAGCTTGTCGCGCTCTTTTTGCTGCGCTTTGGTCAGACACATGGAATACATCATGTTGAACCGTGCGCCGCACAGCAGATCGCCGGGCAGAATTTCCATGGGCAGATATTCCACAACGCATTTCTTCGTGAAGTCCGCCTTGCGTTCCACCAGCGACTTCTTCCAAAACGCGCCATCCACCGGAACCACCTGTGAAATCTGTTTGAACGACTGGGTAAACGTCGGCAAAAAGGTGTAGGTTTCGGGCACAATGTAATAGGTCAGTTCATCGAACTGTGTGTCCCAGGGCGTGCCGGTCGTATAGGGGTTGTACTCATTGTTCCATTTTCGATGGGTGCCTTCAAAGTAGTAATCTCTCAGCCATTTGACACGCGGGCTGAGCTTGCCGGGTTGTTTTACTGCGTTTTCGTACTTTGCTGCCATTTCATGACCTCCTTTGTAAAAGAATGGTTTCACCGTGTTCCAATAAAAGCCGCATCTGTGTTTCGGCTTCAATTTCATTGTGCTCTTTGATTGCCTGCGCAATGCGCTGATGCCGTTCCAAAACGATACCGTAAACCTCCGGGTCGTTATAGAACAGTGCAATCAACGGGAAGGCGCTGTTTTCAAAGGCTTTCATAATAATGCCGTAGACCATGTTGCCGCTCATTTTGCAAATGGAATAATGGAACTGCAGATCATAGCGGCTGCGCATTTTCGGATCGTCTTCCGTCTCCTCCTCGATCAGCAGAGCAAAGAGCCTGCCGATATCTTCCCGCGTCGCGTTATTGCACGCTTTTTTCACACATTCCAGTTCCAAAAACCGCCGCGCCTGCAACAGATCTTCGAGTTGCTTGTTATTAAGCAGACCAAAGCGAACCAGATCGGAAAGAATCGAGAGGTTTCCTTCGGTTTTCCAGTCTGCAACTTCGATCCATTTTGTCGGGACAATCTTGATGTAACCGGTCGTTTCAAGATCCACCACAACCGCGTTGATGACCGAGCGGCTGACGTCATACAGTTCCGTCATATCCCGCAGGGTTGGCAACCGGTCGCCCGGCGCATATTCGCCGGACAGAATTGCGATTTTCAGTTTTTCAATGACCTGTTCAGTCAGACTTTGCTTCATGGGTTGCCCTCCTCGGTGGTAATACCACCGTTTTCATTATAGCACAGCGTTCACCGATATGTACAGTTGCAACTTCCATAAAATTTTCCGGATCGCCTTGTGCGTTTCGACAAGAAAAAGGATACATGATCTTTTTCGGGAAAAAAGTGCAAAAAATCCCGTCCTCCATTCGGAAGACGGGGAAACTGTTTGCGGTTGTAAATGCAATTATTCGATCGGGATCTTAATTGTGATGTCACTTGTCGGATAGGCCGCGCAGGCGTGAACATAACCGAAATCTTTATCCGCGGCACGTCGGCCGTCGTTCTCCGGACAGACATAAACCGAACCGGACAACACTTTCGTGCGGCAGAAACCGCATTCACCGCTGCGGCACGCCGTTTCGATACGGATGCCGGCGCGTTCCAGTGCGACAACCAGCGACTCGGTCGCCTTGGCGGGAATGACATCCTCATGAATGCCGCGGCGTACCGTCAGGCGGAAGGTCTTGTCCTTGAGTTCCTGCGGATAGCCGGCAAAGGTGGTGATATCTTTCGCCTGACCGAAGACCTCAAAACGGATGCGTCTTTGCGGCGCGTCGAGTTTCTTCAGCTCTTCTCGCAGGAAGGTATACATAACCTGCGGTCCGCAAATGAAGTAGGTCGTATCGGGCGCTGAATACTTTTTGATGAGATCGGCAGTCAAAAAGCCCTTTTCGCCTTTCCAGTCCGGATCGTCACCGGAGAGGACATGCACAACGTGAACCTTGTCGCTCTTGAGCGCATCGAGTTCATCTTTCATGATGATGTCATCAGCGGAAACAGAACCGTAAAGGATCGTCAGGTCAAAGTCGAGCGTGCCGTTCGCGATCTCTTTTGCCATAGATGCAAACGGCGTAATGCCGACGCCGCCGGCAAGCGCAACAACGTGTTTTGCGTCGCGCAGCGGCTCCCAGTAGAACTGGCCGCAGCCCATCATGGCTTGGAATTTGTCGCCGACCTTGACGGAATCATTGATATAATCTGCAATGAAACCGTCCCCCTTGGATCGCCGAACTGTGATTTCCGCAAAGCTGTCCTCCTGCCGTGCCTGATAGGGCGCGGAGCTGATGGAATACGGGCGGGAAATGATGCTCTCGCCGATCTTGAAATCAAGAACGATGAACTGACCGGCATAGAAATACGGCAGCTTCTGTCCATCCGCTCTTTTGAAACGGACGGTTTTTGCAGTCGGACTTGCGTCACGAATCTCCGTGACGACCACATCAAATTTCTTCGGGTGCCACTCTTTGACAACTTCGGCGATCGGATCGACGGTTTCCGGTTTCGCGGAGCCGGCGGCAAATGCCTCCAGTCTTGCTTTTGTGACGCGGGATGCACCCGTGACATCTTTCAGGAATCCTTTAATCTTCATTTGCTCGCCTCCTCTGCTGCCATCGTATCAAGTACGTTCTTTGCGGCCTTTCTGCCGTTGGTGACCGCCGGGCCCATACCGTCGCCGGAGATTGCGTGCGCACCGGAGAACTCAAGGTGCTTGATGAAGCTTTCTTCCTCCGCGGTCTGCAGTCTTGCGATGATATGATCCTCCATCGTATGGGCGTAGCCGTAAATACAGCCGTTCCACGCATTGGTATAACGGTTGACCGTCATCGGTGTTTCAATCACGATCTCAAGAATGTGATCAAGCAAATTCACACCGAGATAAGCGGACATATCATCAATCATCTGTTTTGCGACCTGATGTTTGATCTTGTCGTAATCCGCTGCCTTAACGGTCTTCCAACCATTGACGCGCGGCAGTGTCGTAATGGAGTAAGAGCAGGTTCCCGGCGGGGTCGCTGTGTCATTGCCGAGGTTGTGACAGATGCATGTCAGGTAACGGTAGGGACCGAGACCTGCAAGATCTTTATACAGCGCATCGGTATCCATCGTATCGCCGCGGAAAACGCTGTAATCCTTGATGCCGAGATTTTCTGCGGTATCGTCAAGAATCATGATGACCGAGAACGCAGTCAGGCTCAGACGACGGCCGTTGACCATTTTGATTGCCTTTTCCGGCACTGCAGACGCGGGCTCAATCATGGAGGTGTACACCTTGTTGGGGTACGACGAGGAGATGACGTAATCTGCAAAAATCTCATCGCCGCGCGCCGTGCGTACACCGTATGCCTGCCCGTTTTTGACAAGGATCTTTTCAACGTGCTGCCGGTACTCGATCTGTACGCCCATCGCTTCGGCACGCTCCGCCATTTTCAGCGACATCTCGTGGCTGAACTTTCTTGGAATGTAGGAACCATAGCCGACATAGTCCGCCATCAGAACAGAATAAATCGTGAACGGCAAATCGGAGAATCCGCTGCCGACATAGATCCAGTAGGGCGCGAGCAGATCCTGCGCCTTCTTCGGCAGATCAAAGCTGTCAATGACTTCTTTTGTTGTGTAGCCGGCCGTCTTGACAAAGGCCTCGTGCTTGATAAGCATCTTCGCCTTGCTCATCGGGTGGATGGATAACTCGTTCACGGAATCAAAAACCGTGTTGCAGAGGTTGAGCAGGTCGAGCACTTTTTGATATGTACCCGGCACCACAGCGTCAACTTCTTTTGCAAAGGTTTCGAGACCGGGATGCAATGTTACTTCCAGTCCGGGCAAAGAGGCGTGATAGGCCTCGGGCACCTTGAGCCACTCGATGTCCACGCCCATATCATCAAAGAATTTTCCGACTTTCAGGCGGTTGTTCTTGTCACCGATACTCATCATTTCGTGCAGCGCCGCTTCAATCTCGATGCCGCCGCGTACAAAACTCGATGCGATGCCGCCGGGAAGATTATGGCGTTCCAGCACAAGCACATTCTTGCCTTTTTCAGCAAGCATCAGCGCGGACGAAAGACCCGCGAGCGCGCCGCCGATAACGATCACGTCATAATGATCTTTGTAAAATTTCATAGGCTTTTTATCCTCTCTTCGTTCAATCAGGAGGGACAGTCGCGCTGTCCCTCCTGAAAACGGGTTGTTTGATTAGAAGAAACGCTCCACAAGTTCGCGGGAGTATTCTGCGGTTTCGTCCATATCGCCGAAGCTCATGATCTCACCGGCATAGAAGGTGTCATACTTGCCCTGCATGGCTTCGACTTTTTCATACCAGCCTGCTGCATAGTCTTCGGAGAAGACATGGGGGAAGTAATAGACGCTCCACTCGTTGACCACGTTGGACGCCGGGTTGTGCATCGTTTTCAGATCGTCAAGGACCATCTGTTTGCAGGTATCATAATCGATTTCCGGCTTATCCTTGTGCTTACGCAGCGCATAAGTGGTGATGACCTGATCCTTGGTGTCTTTCCAACGGCGATAATAAACCATCAGACGGCCAAGCTTTGCGGGAACCATGTTATCGAAAACATAATAGGAAATCTCCGGATGATCTTCCGGTTTGGTCTCCACGGCAAGAACGTCATAGCGCTCATAGTCGATCTTGGAGAACAGATCTTTTTCGTCCTGGCGGGCGTCGAAATAATCGACCATACCGATCTGACCGTCTGCGCGCTTGTTCGGAATGTACAGCGGCGCGGTGACGATGATCTTGTCATATTCTTCCACTTCACCGTTGACGGTGACATAGACTTTGCCGTCCTTACGTTCGACCTTGTCGATCGTGCAGTTGAGACGTGCCGGATTCTTCAGGTGGTCATTCAGGCTTTCCCAAATGAACTGTGTACCGTTTTTCCATGTCCAGAGGTTGACCTTGACAAAGTTCATCGTGGTCTGGAAGTCAAGATACTTCAAAACGTACGCAGCGGGAATCTCGTCGAAATAGCCGTAGCCGAAGGAGGTGAAGGGGCCGATCCAGACATCCTGGGTCAGTTCAACGCCGTTCTTTTTGCAGAACTCGTTAAACGGAAGCGCAAGATCTTTCAGGTTCGGGTTGACGCCGCTGACGGGTTCACGCTTTGCGGAACGCTGAGAAAAACCTTCATAACGGCCTTCGGAAACGCCGCGGTGACCGTTCAGGTCATAGCCCTTATACTTGGTTTCCAACAATTCGCCGAGTTTCTTGATCTGCTTCTTCATTTTGAGAAGACGCGGAATCTTGGTGATGTTCTTCTTCGGCTCAAACGGCTCGATGACGTTGCCGGCAGCATCTTTGTAGTTCCGGTTCAGTTTCGGACCGTCGTGGGTAATGCCGCAGAATTCTTCGACATCGTGAACAGCATAATAAGAGGGTACGCCCATGATGGCACCCATTTCATAGCGTCTGCCATTGTAGTGCGGAGACCAACACTTGCCGCCGACACGATCGAGACGTTCCAGGATCGTATAATTGGTATAGCCTTTCTTCTCCAGATACATACCCGCCGACAAACCAGCCGGGCCGCCGCCGACAATACAGATGCGGATGTTCTTGTCCATTTGAATGACCTCCTGATTTTGTTAATGAATTACATTCGTTTTCACAAAAAGCCGACTGTAATTATTTATATTATACAAGAGATGTTCCAAAAAATCAACTGTAATTGTTGCAAAATATTAAATAAATGTTGAATTCGCTCAAAATTGGTGCAGGTGCGTCGGGGTTTTTTCCGTTTTGCTCTTCCATTTTTCTTTTGTTTATGATAATATAAAATGAGAAAATAAGGAGGTGTCCCATGCGATTTTCGAGCTTTGATGAATTGCTGCGGTATTACGCAAAAAACACACCGCAGGCGCCTGCACTGCAATTCGAAACTGCCGGCAAACTGCAGACACTGGATTACGCCGCGCTCTATGAGACAATTCAGTCACGTAGCGCAGTTCTCAAACGTAGCGGGCACACCTGTCTCGGTCTGTTTTGCGACGGCAGCTTTGCCTGCGTTGTCGAACTGTTCGCCGCAGTCTCGGCGGGGCTGCAGGTCGTATTGCTGAACGAAAATGCAACCGCGCAGCAGCTGCAGCTGACGGACGTCGATACACTTTGGGGTGACGACGATCTGACACAGCCGCTGCTGTCCGCCTGTACCGGCAGCGCACCAAACGGCGCCGGGCAGCTCTTGTTTTTCACATCCGGTACAACGGCAAAAACAAAGGCTGTTGCGCTGACAGAAAAAAGCCTTTGTGCCAGCGCCTACAACGGCGGTGCGCTTTTGCCGCTGGCCCCGCAGGACCGGCTGCTTTGTATGCTGCCGATCGATCATGTGTTCGGCTTTGTCTGCGGTCTTTTATGGGGGCTGTCCTGCGGCGCGTGCGTTGCGCTCGGCCGCGGCCCGCGGCACTACTTTGATGACTGTGCGTTTTTCCGGCCGACAGCACTTTCCGCCGTTCCCCTGCTGCTTGGCTTTTTGCTGCAGAAGAACCTGCTTTCCGATTCGCTGCGGCTGATTTTGATCGGTGCCGGCGACTGTCCTACGCAGATTCCCGCAGCACTGCAGGCGATGGGCATTCGCGTCAGCTTCGGTTACGGGCTGACGGAGACATCCTCCGGCGTTGCGCTGTCGCTCGGCAGCGATCCGTACGCCATGACGGTCTGTCCGGATGACACTATCACGCTCGCAGAGGATGGCGAGATTCTGATTCATTGTCCGTCCTGCATGATGCAGGGATACTACAAAGACGCCGAAGCAACAACTGCTGTTTTGCAAAACGGTGTTCTGCACACCGGCGACCTCGGTTCCTTTGATGCGCAGGGACTGCTGCATATCATCGGACGCAAAAAAGAGATCCTCGTTCTGCGCGACGGAACGAAAATCTTTTTGCCGGAATATGAACGCGACCTTGCCGCCGCGCTCGCCGGCAAGGACTTTGCCGTGATTGAAGAAAACGGAACCATCACGCTGGTTCTGCGTGGCGACAACAGCGAGCGCGACGCCGTTCAGCGTGCGATCGAGCCCGTCATGCAGACGCAGCCGTTCGGTCGGCGCATCAAGCAGATTCGCTTTGTAAATCAACCGCTGCCGCGCACGGCAACGGGTAAAATAAAACGTTGGGTACTCCAACAGAAGGTGGTTACAGAATGACAAGACAGGAAATTTTGGAACAGACTTTGGAGATCGTACACGAATGTGTACCGGAAACCGAAGGACAGGAATTGAAAGAAAGCTCTGTTATCAACACGGATACCGCGATTGACTCCATGGGCTTCACGCTGATCATCTGCCGTCTGGAGGCAACATTCAACGTTAAAATTCCCGATCGTCAGTGGCAGAAGCTGTATACGCTCGGCGATGTCGTTGACGCCATTGAGAAGCGTCTGAAATAAACCATATGGAACCCTACGAAATCACATACAAAATTTTATCGAGTGATACGGATCGCCTGCGTCGGCTGCGACTGAGCCGGTTGTTCACGTTCCTGCAGGAAGCGGCAATCGCGCACACCGAAGCGCTCGGCGCCGGCCGCGCAAAAACACTCGACCGCGGACTGCTCTGGATTGTGACGCTGCAGCAGGCAAAAATCACGCGCCTGCCGGAATACGACGAAACCGTGACGCTGCAATCCTTGCCGGGTGAAACGATGCACACCTTCTTCCCGCGGTATTATCGCATGACGGACAAAAACGGCAATGAACTTGTCAATGCATCCGCCTTATGGGCGCTGATGGATTGCGAAACGCGCGGCATGGTTTTTCCGGACCGCGTCGGCGTCTCTGTCCCGGGTGCTAAAGTGCCGTGGCAGACTTTTCTGCCGCGTCCGCCGAAGTTGCCGGAAAACGCAGAGACATCTGCATTTTGCGTTCCATACAGCTATGTGGACCTCAACGGTCACATGAACAACACCCGCTATCTGGATCTTGCGGAAGATCTGATGCCGGATGCAATGCGAAACAAAGCCGTACGGGAGGTTCTGACCGAATACACGGGAGAGGCGCCCTGCGGGGAACTGCTGGCGCTGCAGCTACAGGCAGATGCCACTGAAGTCCGGCTGTCCGGCACAGCAAAAAAACGGCTGTTCCGGTTGTTGATCCGCTACGATGAAACACAATAATAAAACAAGTATAGGCTAAAGGAGATGCGTTTTATGAAACAACAGAAAAACCGTCTGACAAACGAACGTGACTTTGTGCAGGACCCGAATTATGTCGCGCCTGACAAAGAGAAAGAAAAGCTGGTTCTGAAGCTGGCCATGATGATCACAGACCGCTATCTTGTGAAGTACACCCGCAGCATGAAGACCGACGATCCCGAATACTGGGCGCTCGACGAAGTGCTTACAAAGGACGAGGTCAAGTTTTTGCTGAGCTTCGAAAAGACCCGCGTGCCCTATACGCCGGAGCAGATTGCTGCGCGTACGGGACTGTCGATGGAAGAGACCAAAAAGATGATTGACCATCTTTGCTGGGTCGGCGTGCTGGAGATGACGCGTGAAGGCGCCAACAAAGAAAAGCATTACAATGTGCCGATCTTTGTTCCCGGCTCCGCCGAGTTCATGATGATGAACGACGAATTGACGGCGCAGCATCCGAACCTTGCAACATTCTTCAATCTGATGACGCAGATGCCGCTGGAAAACATCACCCAAATGGTCCCGCCTGGAGGCGCCGGCGTCGGTATGCACGTCATTCCCGTTGAAAAAGCAATCGAGCATGAGAACAACTCCGCCTCTGTCGAACACATCTCTCACTGGCTGAGCAAGTATGACAAATACTCCGTCGGTCAGTGCACCTGCCGTAAGCAGCAGACAATGCGCGGCGAAGGCAGCGGCGAAATCAACGGTGAATTCTGCATGGGTGTCGGCGACATGGCGGAATACTGCGTCGACCGCGGCATGGGTCGTTACATCAGTTACGACGAAGCATTGGAGATTCTCGAACGCGCGGAGCGTCACGGCTTTGTCCATCAGATCACCAACATCGACGGCGAAGATAAAATCGTCGCTATCTGCAACTGCGCACCCGGCGTCTGCAACGCGCTTCGCACCAGCCAGCTTTACAATACGCCAAACATGAGCCGCTCGGCATATCGCGCCCATGTGGAAAAGAGCAAGTGCGTCGCCTGCGGCAAATGTGTTGAGGTCTGCCCGGTCGGCGCAGCAAAGCTCGGCCAGAAACTCTGCACCAAGCACGGTGAACAGACGTATCCGCTGTCTGAACTGCCTGACGGCAAAAAGTGGGGCGCCGATAAATGGAATCCGAATTATCGGAACGACGCGAAGATCAACTGCTATGACACTGGTACTGCCCCATGTAAAACCGCCTGCCCGGCACATCTTGCCGTTCAGGGTTATGTAAAGATGGCAGCTGAAGGCCGATACATGGATGCGCTCAAGCTCATCAAACAGGATAACCCCTTCCCGGCAGTCTGCGGCGCAGTCTGCAACCGCCGCTGCGAAGACGCCTGCACGCGCGGCACGGTCGATCAGCCGATCGCCATCGATGAAATCAAGAAATTCATTGCCGCGCAGGAGCTCCATGCCGACAAACGCTTCGTCCCGATCTGTGAAAAAGACGACGGCGGTATGTGGGGTCCGGACTATAAAATGGCCATCATCGGCGGCGGCCCGGCAGGTCTCTCCTGCGCGTACTATTTGCGCTCCCGCGGCTACGATGTGACCGTATTTGAAAAAGAAGAACGTCCCGGCGGTATGCTCGTCTACGGCATCCCGAACTTCCGCCTTGAAAAAGACGTCATCGACGCCGAAATCGATGTTTTGCGTCAGATGGGCGTGGAATTCCGCTGCGGCGTTGAAGTCGGCAAGGATGTGACGATCCAGTCGCTGCGTGACGAAGGATATAAAGCGTTCTATCTTGCCATCGGTATGCAGGGCGGCCGCAAGGCCGGCGTCCCCGGCGAAGATGCAAAGGGCGTGCAGTCCGGTGTTGAGTTCCTGCGCAACATCAATGCGGATCCCGCGCTGAACCTGAAAGGTGATGTTGTTGTCATCGGCGGCGGCAATGTTGCCGTTGACGTCGCACGCGCCGCTGTCCGCGCCGCATCCGGCAAGGTGACCATGCTCTGTCTTGAGGGCGAAAATGAAATGCCTGCGGCTGACGATGAAGTTGCGGAAGCCAAAGAAGAAGGCATCATGGTCATGAACGGCTGGGGCCCGAAAGAGATTCTGACCAAGAACGGCAAAGTCACCGGCATCATCTTCAAAAAGTGTGTCAGCGTCTTCGATGAAAACCATCGCTTCAGCCCGAAGTATGACGAAAGTGAAACGATCACCATTGACTGCGCCAATGTTCTGCAGGCCATCGGTCAGAGCGCTGTTTGGGGCGACCTGCTCAAAGGCACCAACGTTCAGATCAAACCGAATGGCACGGTTGACCACGATCCGGTAACCTTTGAAACAGCGGAACCCGACGTCTTTGTCGGCGGCGATATCGGCCACGGCGCTCGTTTCGCCATTGACGCAATCGCAGACGGCAAACGCGGCTGCGAAAGCATGCACCGCTCTGTCCACCCGGGTCAGTCGCAGACCATCGCCCGTGACAAGCGAGAATTCATCGAACTTGACAAGGATGACATCATCATTGAATCCTTTGACAACGCCCAGCGTCAGGTCCCCGGTCACAAAGCAGGCAAGGCAACCGAGACCTTCTCCGATCTGCGGCTGCCGCTGACGGAAGAACAAGTCAAAATCGAAGCTGCCCGCTGCCTCGGCTGCGGCGCAACTGTAGTCGATATCAACCGCTGTGTCGGCTGCGGTCTTTGCACAACACGCTGCGAGTTCGATGCGATCCATCTGTCCCGTGACCTTCCGGAATGCTCGACCATGATCCGCTGCGAAGACAAGCTGCTGAAGGTCGGCCCGTACGCGCTCAAGCGTATGGCAAAAATCGCCACCGGCAGAAAGAAGTAAGCCATGCATGAAATGGGAATCGTTCTGCATCTTGCCAAAACGCTGGATGAAACAGCAAAGCAGGAGCAACTGACAAAGATCGGCAAAGTCGTTTTGCAGGTGGGTGAAGTCTCCGGCATTATGACCGACCTGTTCACCGACGCATGGAATTATTTCAAGGGCCGGCATCCGGTACTCAAGGACAGTGAACTGATCCTGGAAACCATCCCCGCCGTGACGTACTGCGACAGCTGCAAAGGCACCTACGAGACTGTCAAGTACGGCAAAGAATGTCCCTATTGCCATTCCGGCGAAACATGGCTGCTCAAAGGCAATGAATGCATTATCAAAGAAATTGAAGCACAGTAGTACTTCGATTGCAGAAAAGAAAGTCCCGCATCATTGACGTGGGACTTTCCTTTTTTCATGCAAATTCACCAATCATTGTCTTTGTCTTTTTCACGTGCTTTTGCGATCTCTTCCGGGGTGACATCTTTGATCTCCTCAAGAAAATGCGCAGCAGCGGCTGAAGGTTCTTCGTCCCAGCCGATGATATACCTTGTCAGGTCATCAATTTCCATGCCGTGCAGCATGATGCTCTCCGGGAAGATTTTTTGCGCTGCTGCCTTCACACGCGCAGGAATATAATAATCAATTGCGCCAAACTGATGAAGCACTTCATGAATCAGCGTGCGAATGCAGGCGTCTTTGCTTTCATTGAACGAAACAAACGAAAACTCTCCCTTGCTTTGTTCCGATTCGGTATTCCAGGCAAATGACCGAAAATCCCGGTTGATAAAAAAGATCAGTGCCACTTCATCCTTCTTAAATTTCTTTTTATAATGCGCCTGATACGCCGCAGCGGTTTCGTATCCGTATTGTTTGAGCACGGCATTCACAACACGGGAATACTCTTCCCGGTCATAACGAAACTGCACCGGCACGGTATCAAAAGCATAAGAAACCTTCAGTCGATGATTGGAAAGTCCGCTTTGCGTTTTCAGGATCTCCGCCGATTTTTGCAGTACCAGCTTCATGGCATCAACATCTTCTTTTTTCCATGCGCTGTTGCGCTCGTGAACCAAAAAACCGACCAGCACCACATTGCCGAGCAATTGTCCGGAGGAGCCTTTATTCTTTGCTGCCAGAGCAAAATGATCTTTATTCAGATCTTCATTTTGCTCCGGTACCGCAAAGTCTTGCTCCGTCTGCATATCTGACATCTCTCAAACCTCTCTTTCGCACGCTCAAGGTGTGTAGGCTGTTTTTTCGGAAGGCGGATAATCTCCGCGCTCCCAGGCACGGGAAAGTGACATAAAGTCATCCGTAACGAGAAAATAATTATCGCTGCTTTCACCATCGTTCCACGTGATATCCAGCTGATACCATTTCCCGTCGACTTTCACAAGATTCCAGGCGTGTCCGCCGTTGACCGGGTCGTTGTTGCAATATCCCACAACATAATAGCATGCCACGCCTGCCAACTCACAAAGGATTTTTGCGGTACGGGCATAGCCTTCGCAAACGGCGCGTCCGTCAAACAATGTGCCGTATGGATTATGATCCATCTGGATATACGGCTCATCCGGATAATAAACCGTGTTGCATAAATAATCGTTGACTGCACGCACAATTTCGTAGTCTGTTTTCCCGCCAAGCTTCAGGTCGCGGACAACTTCTTTCGATTTTCGATCGATGTCGCGCCGCATCGTCCTAATCTCATCAGCGGTATGGTCGTCAAAAAACTGGAACGAGATGGCATAGACCTCTTCTGTCGGCGTTGTCGTTGTCGTCACCATATAGGAATAATACCCGAAAGCGTCGATCATATACACATCGTGTGTCCGGCAAAAGATGATATCATACAGCAAATCGGCATCCAACCAGCCGGGGGTTGCCTCAAAATTCACTTCGGTTTCCAAATTCTGCATCGTTTTCAGGATTAACGCTTCCAACTCCGCTTCCGACGTTACCGTTGATTGGGTTTCGGCAATCAGGGATTGTCCTTCGGTATCGCCCGGGTCAACCTGTGAAACGGGAATGTCAGAAGGTGCCGGTCGGGAAAGACCGCTGACAAAATGATCGAGCATCATGTCAAGCGTATCAAGCACACTTTTCGGGATGTCGTTTTCATCCAGATACCGGCTGAAATCCAGTTCCAGCATGGACAACGTATCATCGAGCTGATCCGAAGGCGTTGTCTTCTGTCCGCCGCATCCTGCAAAGGCGTAGACCATCAGTAAAAATGCCAGAAGCAAAGCAAGTCGTTTCTTCATCACTGTACGCCTCCTACATTTCTTTGATATGCTTAAAGATGTTTTTGTCGGATTCCTGTTTCAGCCGTTCTTTCCAGTAAAGGAGACCCTCGGCATAAACATCGTTCCCGGCTTCAACATTTCTCTCCCAGAAATCTGCGTACATCTTCTGTCCCAGCAACCGCGTGCATTCGATTTCCACATAGGTCGCATGACCTTCGATGTACTTGAGCGCAAGTTTATCCATATCAGGAAGATTTGCATGCTGCCACGCATGGGTGAGTTCATGCATAAGCGTTGCGAGAACGCAGGGCTCTGGACCGCCGCGCTCAACCCAGACTTCTTTCTTTGCAAAAGAGTAGAATCCGAGGATGCGGCCGCCATGAACGGTACCGCCTGCTTTGGCGATGGAGCTCGCGCTCTTGAAGCGGATCTTGATTCCCGGCGGTAATGTGATCTGATACTTGTTCTCCAGCGTATCATAAGCGCGGCGAAGCAAAACCTGAATCTCTTTTCGTTCTGTGGTCCGATGCTTATAGCAATCCTCGCACATGATCCGGTCATCTTCTTCGAATGTCCACCGGGAGACCGAAATCGGACGGCCGCAGAAGCTGCAGTAATGTTTTTCGGACTGTGACGGTACTACAAGTTTTCCGTGCAGATCGCCGGAAACCTCCGGGGCATAATCAGCAACCCGCTGTAGGAACGCATGAACAACCGGCAGATTGAAAATTTCGGGAACCTGATTGTATCCGAATTTCAAATACACATGCTTCAGGTCCGGATTCTGAATCACCCATTCCAGATAGCCATAAAGCACATTCAAAAGCCGTGTTGTTTCCTCTGCAACAGCCGACAGAATATGATTGCCCGATTGACTGAAATCTACCAGATACAAACTGATCTGCTGCGGATCATTTTCCGGTACATTTCCGCTTTCAAAAGCAGGAAACAGCATCTTGAGCCATCTTGTCAGCGGAAGATCATAATCACCGGTCTCAAGCCAGTCTGACGGCAGTGGATCTTTGCGCAGGGCACCGTCCGGCGTCTGATCAAAGAGATCCTCCCGGAATGCCCTCTCGCCCAGATGAGAAGCAACCAGAATGTCTGGATAATTTTTCGGCAAAGCTGTCTGCAAAACACCGCGGAACAAAACGACCAGCAGTGCCGCCGCAGCGTCATACTCTTCGCCAAACGGGAAGAAAAACCGCAGACGCAGACATTTCACCGTACGCGTTTCAACAATCTCATGATCCAGCTTAAACCGCATGGTGTTGTTTTCGCTGAAGTCCATGCCGTTAATATGCGAAAAATAACCGCTGATTTTTCTTGTAACGGTTGCGCTGAACAGATCCCGGCTGTAATGCTCATTGTTTTTCCAGGACCGCTCCGGCTCTGAAGCAAGTGTAAAAGCAGGGTAATCATAAATCTGCGTATATTCTTTTTCACGCTCTACGGACTCCTCTTCCCGAACGGAGAGCGTGCCGTTGCTGATGGAAAGAATCTCGTATCTGGAGCCGCTGAAAGAAAAGCGCTGTCCCGGCAAAAAGCGATTGTAGACCGACGCACGATCAATCGGCAAGACTTCCGAATGCGCATTTGTTACCACGATGTTGTTCTCTGTCATCGCACAGACTTTTTTATAAATGGCCTCATTGGTCAGCTTCACCATTCGTGTATGATGGAAAGCTCCATTATAAAACCGGATTTCTTCTTTTCCGAAGGAGAAGTAACTATAAATCTGAACGAACTGGCTCTTGCCGAAAACCGTTTCCAATGCCAGCGTCAGTGCACGCTCCGCATTGTCCTCGTTTGCGCCGAACAGGTTCATATATGCAACGATTTCCTCGATGGTCATGCCATTTTCGCGCAGGCGGATCAGCAGGGCGATCGACGGCGCTTTGAGATCCGCATAATAGGTCGGCACAAACATCTGCATACCTTTCTCATTGCGGACAAACCCGTTGAGGTGGTACGCAAAATAATCGCGCAGCATATACGGGCGCGAGATGATATGAACCATCGACGTCAATTCCGCGCATCCGGAAAGCGCTTGTTTTGCAACATTCAGCAGATTATTGTATTCATCATAGAAGATGTCGAATGAGAGGTCGCGGATCTGGAATCCAACCACCGGATTGTGGGCAACAATGGAATCTATACTGACGTTGTCGATCTGGAAATACGATCTTGAAAGCACGGAAATATACGAATTCACGGTCTCTCTGTATGACTTCAGCGGAACACTCATCGGCGCATGCATTGAGATTTTCGAAACACCGTTTTTGATTGCGATCAGAGCAATTGAATATGCCAGACCGAAATCATGGTACAGATCCAGAGAAAAAGCCTGCTGTGTTTTATAAAAGGATTCGCCTCTCCAACAGAGGATACACGCGCCGTCCTCCTCTCGGAAATTATCATACAGACAAATATTATCATTGCCGAGGCGAACCTCAAGTCCGCTGTCAATATCTCTGTTTGTTTCGGGAACCAAAAAGGCAAACTGAACATTTTTTGCCTTTATGGCGTTAAAGAACCGGAACGCAAACGGATTCGGACGGCACATGATATCATACGCGTGCAGCACGAGCACATTGTGCAGCCGTTCACTGAACGCCGGATACTTGTATGAAAACGGACAGCGCAAAAGCTGCTCTTCCGTACAAACAAGAATGTCAGCCTCCTCATCGTTGAGCGGAAGTGTTTTGATCGTGTGAATGCGCCAGATGCTGTGTACCTTGTTCAGCCGCTTGAACACCTCGTGCAACTGATCGATCATGTTGTCTGCCTGTTCTTCGGAATCACAGATGATCAGTGCCGTGCGGCGCAAGAACAGATCTTTTTGCAGGTAGGCAAGATAATACAGCAGAAATTCACCCGAAAGAGAATCAAAAACCGCAACACTTTTTCCATTGACAAGATCCACGAGTGCATCCACGAAATTCGGTGCAAGCGGCTGAATCAGGTTGTCTACGCTGCGGCAAACCGCGGACAAAAGCTCCGGGTCCCGCGCACGTTTCAGCTGCTCGGAATCCGGTCCCGAAAACAGACCCTTGTTTGGCGCATGATCATTGATATAATATGAAATCAATGCTTCGCCGCCGAAAAGGTCGTCATAAATCGATACAAGCTCCTTGTAGTCGCCGTCATGCGTCAGGTGCCCATCCTCAGTTTCCAGTTCAATTTCACCTTCGTCAATATCCGCCTGCAGAAACATGACAACGCTATCCAGTACAAAGTACGTAATGACCGGAATCATATACAGGCTTTTAATCAATTTTCCCAAAAGCTCATCATCAATCAGCAAAAGACCGAACTGAAGATACAGCGGCACAACCACCGCCTCTAGCAGCAGACACACGGCAAAAATATTACGCATATACCGCAGCCAATGACCCAGCACTATAGCAAACGGTTTTGGCTTCGGCTGCTCCCGAACATGATCATAGAAGAACGAAGCAAACCAGAAGAAAACACTGGTAAATATATTTTTCTTTTGCAGATAGTTCTTCTTTGACAGTGGCTGCAGCCAGAACTTGTAAATCAAGAACAGGAACAAACAGTAAAGCAAACTTTCGGCAAAACAAGCGAGCAATGTGACTATCCAAAAGAACGACGCCGAAATATTTGCGGCAGGCATCACATAGAACAACGCCTGCTGAACCGTCTGCATGGAAAGCAGTTTATGCAGCAGTTGCAGCACCGGCACAAACAGTACAACTGCGCCGGCACCAAACAAAATGCTCGCCAAAACAGATCGAATCTGTAAGACTCTGTGATCGATGGCCAACTTCATCCGATGAGAAAGCAAAACCAAACCAACGATCAGCAGCGTTATTATCACGGAAACGGCAAGATACATATGGATTACCTCAACTATTCTTCATCGCTGATATGTTTGAAAAAGGGCTGCATCTGATAAAACTTGCTGTGTGCAGCATCGTCTTCATATGGATTTAACGGCGGAACATTCGCCTCTTCATATGGTTCGGCATTTCCAACCAGACCGTCAAAAAACTTCAGATTGGTTAAGATCTTCCGAATTTTCATTTGATGCCACTGCACACATTCATCCAGTGCGTTATGCTCCGCACGAAGTTTCCGTTGTTTATGATCCGCATCCACCCGACAATAATAATCAATTGCCGCGTTAATATTTGTTTCAAACTCTTTCGCGCGGCTGATATAATTTGCAAGAAAGATTTCAACCATTTCCATACTGTCCCCGAGACATTGGTTGATCCTTTTCCTGAAGTGATGCCGAACAAAAAAAGCCGTAAATCCGAACAGCACCAGGAACAAAAGAAGGTAGCCGCCGAAAACATACCATGTATTTTCTTTGATAAAAACCGTATACTGCACGCCGAAATAATACCCGCCGATCGCAGCAAGCGCAAAAGCCAACGCGAAAGCGAACGTAAAGACCGTTATTTTTTTGATGTAGGTCCCATATCGGCGAATCTTCCGGCCGAGAAGATCCAGTTCCTGCCGAAGCTGCAGCTCCGCGGAAAAGCCCGGCAATTCATTCACGGTATATTGATTCATCTTTGCCGACAAAGCTTCTTCTGCTTCGTGCTCCTCGTTTGTGCGGGCTATATGATCCGGCGCCTCTGTTTCTGTGGGATTGGCCTGCCGCCAGAATGTCCGCGCATCGGAAACACATTTCTCACAAAAGGACAGCAACAGCTTATCAACATTCTGCAACAGCTGATCCAAAGATGCGAAAACATGGTCTGTAATGTTGTACGTGGTGAGCTCTTTGGCAGACGGCGAAAGCGCTTTTTTCAGGTCTTCCCTCGAGACGTCCCGCACATTTTCTTCAAATTCACGATAATTCTCCGTCGCCCGATGTGAAAACATCTCCGGCGTCTTCTCTTCCCAACTGTCCTCCGGTTGCCAGGACTGCAGCCGATTCTTATAGGTCACAATCAGCCGTCTGATTTCATCAAGATCAATCGTGTGCTTCTTGAACCGATCTGTTGACAAAAACATCTGAATCCGGTCATCCAGCTTTTTGCTGGAATCATAAAGATCGGTGAAATCGCGAATATAAGTCACAATCTTCAGAACAACTTCGATTTTTTTCGCAATATCATCAGTGAAGTACGAGACATGAAAATCCCTGTATTTCGCAATCCTACTTTTGCAGTTTGCCAAGAACAGTGAGTTGTACCATGCGTCCCGGTCCAGAATCTCTGTGCCATCCGCATTCTCCGGCAACGTGATCGTTCGCAAAATACTGTCATAGAAGCCTGCGGCTACCCGATCCGGAAGCTGCGCAATCAAACCGGCAAGCGCATCCGCGGGTGCACTGTCTTCCGGCAGCGTCTTCGGCAAAAAAGCGGACCGCAGCGCAGCGTCTTCGGAAGAAAGCGCGTCCCGCACGGCTTTAATCTGCTTATAAGCGCGGTCATTGTTGGAAAAGGCATCTGTCCCATCAACAAAAAAGCAAACATACCGAAAGCGCTGATCCAGATGCTTCCCGATCAGCTCATGTACATAGATTTTTACATATTCCTCATAATCCTCCACGACACGCGGCATTCTGAGGTCACGCGGCAAGAAGAAAATGACGAGACCTTCCTTCAGGGAGAACGGATTGCGGTTGATTTCCGCCGTCAGCCATGCACGCACTTTATCCAATTCGTCGAGAGAACCAATAGGCTGATCGTAGATCTCTGTGCGACCCTCCCGAATCCCTTTATAGAAAAAAGTCTCGTAATGGGCCAATTCCAGACAGTTTTGGATGTCAACAAGAAATATCTTCATATCTTATTCCCTTTTTTGCCCCACCGAGGTACAATCGGCGGGGCAGAATTTTGAATTAACCAATTGCTGCACGATTATAAATAGTCTTCGCAAAGCATTGTAAACTGAAGATCAGACGAGGAGAGTGAACCTGCATTCGCCGGAATCCGGCTGAAGTTTTGCCCGATTGCTTTTGCAATCTGTGTAAACAGTTCATTTGCAGCACCCGGACGGTCGTTTGTCATGTGAAGACAGTACGCCTTCAGATACGCTGTCAGGTTTTCCAAAAGCGTTGTGACCAGTTCCAGATCTGATGTATCATGATAGATGGAATAAATCACATCCAGAATATTGATCGGCTCTTTGCCGTCTTTTCCCGTACGACCGAAGATCTTGCTGTACAGCGCAGCAAAATCATTCATTTCTTCAGGCGCATATTTATCACCGACAAAGCCTTTGATGATCGGCTGCTGCAGCAGATCCTGTACTGTTGCGCCACCGAAGCGAATGCCGTTATAGGCCTCGTCTTCATCCAGTTTTGCCTGGCGCAGAACATCATTGACCACCAGTGTATTCTCGTCGACAACCTTGTATAGCGTATGGAACATTGCCTGCGTTGCTGCCTCAGAACCGAGCGTCAGCGGCCGCGGCATCCGAGAACCAGTCTGCCGGAACGCCCAGCACAGCGTCTTGTCGATTTCGATATACCAGATACGCTTGCAGGCAACCGCAAGTAAGAACGCTTTCGCGATTCGTTCCCGCTCAGCCATCTCGTCATCAATCCGCAGCATCGGCAGATACGAGTGTGCATGCCAAGACTTATCCAGATGCGGATGCACCGTATCCAGATAATCGCTTTCACCGTTGCCCACATTGAAATCGCTGCGAATCACACGGAGGATACGGCTTCTGTATTCTTCATACGCCTTGCTCTGCGCATTATACTTGTTCAGGTTTTCGATCACAAAATCATACACCGAGGAATAGCATTCCAGTTCCCGCGGATCGAAGGAATCGTCGTTCACAGGGAAATAGGTTTCGCCTTCGTTCGGTTCACCGAGCATCTGCCGCAGGGCATCGCGGTCAACCGCACCGGGTTCGTTTTCACGGTTCTGGAAACGTGCAACCGCGCCGTTGTTCACGCCCCAATAGCAAAGGACGCGGCCCTTTGTCGGCGCCTCGATTGTTCCGGGCGCAGCGTCATCGCCCATCATGTCGGTAACGTCTGCGTTCGGCGTCAACAGGCGGTTGACTTCATGTGAAAGTGTAGAATAGGAAAGATACGGACGCGCAAGCCCCTTAAGCTGAATCGCCAGTGCTCTGAAATACGCGCCGAAATCATATTCTTCGCCCGAAACCGGCGTACCGTTCACGCGCAGCATGCCGAGATTGCTGTGGATCTGATACTCCAATTGAATCGCCGCAAGGATGTCCATGTGAATATGCTTGAATTCTTTGTCCTCGAAGCGTTCCGTCAAAGGTGCAAGGATCGATTTTTCAAACAACGCTTCCATGGAAATCGGCTTCGGCGCAAATGCCGTTTTCTCTGTAAGGGCTCTGTGCTGATTTACATACTCCTGGAACAGATTATCAAACAGCGTCTGTTTCACATCATCCGGAAGAATAGATTCTTCACCCGTCATCTGTGTTTCGAACTTGTCGTAAAGCCATTTTTTGCAAACGGTATCACAGCAGACATAAATGTTGGTGTCGCGCAGACGCGGCTGATCGCGCTCAAGGCGTGCCCGCTCTTCCTGTCTCGACAAAAGGAGCTTCTCCAGTTCGCTGAAGAACTTTTCATACAGTTCGATCAGAATGTCCAAACGTTTGATAACGAAATCATAAACATTGCGTTTCAGCGTATTGAAATACAACTCATGTGTATTGTTGATGTATTCTTCCGCCGCATCGATAATGGACTGCTGCAAGTTTTTGAACTTCGGTGAATAAACTTCAATCAGGCTGAAAATACCGGGCTTTACTTTGCCGATAGCCGCTGCAGGATCATCTTTCTGCTTGTCTTTTTCATAGAAATCCCGATGGAAAATATCGTCTGCCTGTGCATCTTTGCAGTCCTGAATGTTTCTCTCACAAAGGTCCATTTCCCGTTTGAGATGGATCCGCAGATAGTACAGGAAGTACCGCGCAACCAGGGGATGCTTGTCTCTGAGCACCGCAAATACATTATATGCCGCACGCAGAGGATCTGCATTTTCAAGCGCAAGACCGTAATCTGAAGGAAGAATGGCCTCCACCGCTGCCGCGCTGGCATCACCGACGCGCTGTTTTGCCTTGTCGCTGTATTTGCGCAGACTGCTCATCTGTTTTCT
>CACYCR010000115.1 GCA_902772935.1 Oscillospiraceae bacterium | reverse complement strand
GTGATCTCCCGGCCGTTGATCCAGACCCGGTAAAATCCGAGCCCGGTGACGCGCAGACGGCAGTCGGCGGGATCCGCGCGGAAGACTTTCCTGAAATACGGCGCCGGTACGAAACGCTGATAAGTCGTGTATTCCGCCGACGCGCAGATGAATTGCTGCGGAAAATCCATGAAACCACTCCCGTTTTTCCCTGATTATCTTTGCAATATGTGACACTGTCACGTTTCCGGTCAAATGAAAGCATCCGTTTGACAAATTGCGCTCTGCAGATCGGACGTGCTGCTCGATATCGACGCTTTTTGTTCCACCCGCTTGAAGAATGCCGAATAAACAGGATGATGTTCTCATTTCCCTGGACCTTCTGAGCGGCGCTGTTTGCTGTGAAACGGTTGCTTGAAAAATCGTCAATTCCCGGTCAAACTCGAATAATCACAGATTCTTTCGCCTTCGGGCATATAGGGGAGATCAAAACATGTCAGCCCTTCGTCGTTGACCACGATCTTCTTCACGCATGCCGCGTTCCGCACCCACGCATTTTCGGCTCGCGCTTCATACCGCCAATCGAAAATCGTTTCTCCGGTGACATGATTGAGAAACGGCATCGGCCAAAGAACAACAGCAGGATTCACTTTCTCATAAAAGTTCTCTTTGCATTGTTTGTCGTAACCGTGGTGGGGATACTGAAGAAAATCCGATTGCAAAACAGAAGCGTCAAGATATTTCATGCGGTCGCTCTCGCCGTATTCCGCATCGCCGGTAAACAGGATGCGCTGTCCGCCGAGTGAAACCTGAAAGACAAGAGACGTATCGTTTCCGTCACTAAAATCAAACGGGTATACATCTTCAAAAGAGCAAATGACCGTGACATCTGCATTGCAAATACGAAAACGCATACCACTATGCAGTTTTCTGTATAATGCAGCGCCTGTCCATGACGCCATCACGCCTTCCAGATTTCTGCAGTTCTGCGGATGGATATCGTCGAAATCCCGATAGGGAAAATTGCAGAAAAACGCGTTCACTTCAACGGCATCTTTGTAATTCCTTGTAAATCTGTAAAGTGCGCCGTAATGGTCGGCATGCTGATGTGTAATAAACCAGGCGGCAATGACCGGTTTTTCACAGTCGAGTGGTTTGTTTTGGACGAGAACGTCAAAAATGGCTTCTGCGTCAGCGTCTGTATCGTATCCGCCGTCAACAATGATGTAGCTTCCGTCAGAAAGTTGGAGAATGTATCCCATTCCGCCGTGCTGTTTTGCAGATACATTGGCAATGCTGAGCTGCCATAGTTTCGGGGGCGTTTCACCTGAATTGGTACCGGTCATTTGCGGGGGAGCGAGCTCGTCACTTCTTCCGATGTTTACGCGAAGCTGACCTTCGGCGCACAACAGAGAGATGTAGACGGTAAAATAAGGATGCTTCATCAAGGCATAACGATTATCCCCCATCGAATATGTGCGAACCAATTCGCAGCCGCGGTTTTTCATTTCGCTCACATAGCCGTCAAAATCGGTTGAGTTGTAAACAAAAACCGTTGAATTATCAACCATTCTGTAGTTTTCGTCAGAGCAGTCAAACGAACCGCGCAACGTGTTTTTCATCGGCAGGATGATTCCCACCTCGAAAGATTCTCCGCATTGTTCGTCCGTGCAATAGGCCCGTTCAATCACGCCTTTTGCAGAAACGTCCACCGACATATTATGTCCGGAAATGATCTGTACGGCAGGCTCTTCCGGCGAAGGTTCAGTCGCCGGAGGCTGAATCAGACCGAGGAAGGCAAGTACGGACATGAAGAATGCCATGATTTTTTTAAATAAAGAACGCATCTGATCTCCTCCACTTTTGTATGTAATGAGTCACAAGACCTTCATTGCTTTCTGGACAATGTTTCTTGTAATAAATCTTCACAAAAAGCAAAGAATTACAAAAAAACGCATCGCCCCTCAGAGTTAATCCGTAACGTCTTCGCGGTTCAGCCGCCGCTTCCAAAACCGGCATAACGCTTACGTGTTGCTTAAGTCCCGGGTCGGCGCTTGTCGATCATCGCTGCCTTCACAAAGAGATCATTTGGTGATCTCCAGTTGGCAGGAAGCGCTGTCGGGCAGATGACCGTCAACATAGAGGCGGTAAGTTCCGGCGTAGACCCGGCGTACACCGTCTTCGTCAAACAGCGAAAAGCTCTCATCGTTCAGCGCAAATGCAACCACCTTTG
The DNA here is from genome assembly GCA_902772935.1 of Oscillospiraceae bacterium. Classification (GTDB taxonomy): domain Bacteria; phylum Bacillota; class Clostridia; order Oscillospirales; family Acutalibacteraceae; genus UBA6857. The sequence continues at coordinate 14,804 of CACYCR010000115.1, read as the reverse complement.
CTTCTCCGGGCAACAGATGGACCCGCCGGAACCCTTTGAGACGAAGTTTCGGCTGATTCGGTAGGCCGGCGGAATCAATATAAAGCTGCACAATCTCATCGGCTTCATACGTTCCACAGTTGTTCACCGTTACGGCAACGCCGTCTTCTGTTTTTCGCAAATTATCATAGGAGAACTGCGTATAGGACAAGCCAAAGCCGAATTCATACAGAGGTTTGATCTTTCGGTACATATAGGTTCTTCCGTGCGACATCTCATAATCGTCGAACGGCGGCAAATCTTCTGTTTTTTCGGGGAAGGCAAGCGGCAGTCTGCCAGAGGGAGAAACTTTGCCGAACAGCAGATCGGCAATTGCGGTGCCGCCTTTTTCGCCGGGATACCACACTTCAAGAATCGCGGCGGCGTTTTCGGCAATCCACGGAATGGCCACGGCGCTGCCGTTTTCCAGCACGACAATGAGATTCGGATTGACTTCCTTCAGCGTTTTCAGCATGGAGATCTGCTCACGCGGCAGAGACAAATCGGTTTTGTCACGTCCCTCACGCTCATATTCCAAGCCCAGCCCCACCACAGCGATCACAGCGTCGGCGTTGCGAGCAGCTTCAGCTTCAGCAGCAAACGCTTCGTCCGCAGCTTCATCCGGGGTAATCTGCCAAAGCAGCGTGCAGCCGGGCTTGTCGGTGTTCTTGACATATCGCAGCTCAAAGCCAAGGCGTTCCCCGTGACGCAGCCGAACTGCGTCACCGCTTTTATATGCACCGTCACGCAAAGTCAGCTTCGGCGGCGTGCATTTTGCGCTGCCTTCAGCATGCACTCCAAAGCGATACGTACCGGTATAGGGTGCCTGGATTTCTCCGCGCCACACCACAGAAAAGGAAGGGGTAAGAATCAGCGGGTCCGGCATCTGGTCGTCCCACTTGAAATCCAGCACCGGGTCGATCCGTTCTTTCGGCTCGCCCAGAAACGCGGGGTTGTCGTAATAGCGCCCCTGCACGCCGGCTTTTTTTCCGTGAAACAGACAGGCTTTCGGCACACACCGGTAGTCTTCGCCGGTTTCTGTAAAACGCCATGGCGTGAACCGTACCGTTACGTTTTGATAGCAGCGAATGCCTTGCAGCGGCGTTACAGGCGGATGCACAGGTACGCCGCTGTAGTCGCCGAACTGTGCCGCATTGGCGTTGTTGCCGCACACTGCCACGGTAATGTTCTCAGTTTTCAGCGGAAGGATCCCGTTGTTTTTCAAAAGCACCGCCGATTTGACTGCCGCTTCGTAGGCAAGCTGTCTGTGCGCCTCGCAACCAATCACGGAAAACGGCGTGTGATACCACGGAAGACTTTCGGGCTTTTCAAACTGACCGGCCTTCAGCCGCGCGATCAACACACGGCGCACCGCTTGGTCAATGCGCTCTTGCGTCACCAGACCGTCTTTCAGCGCCCGCCGCAGAAAGAGCCGAAAGAAGCCTTCTCCACATTCCAGATCGACGCCGGCGTTCAGTGCGGCTGCGGCGGCCGAAACCTCATCAGGTTCCTTGTGATGGGAATCCCACAGGCTGCTCACACCGCCACAGTCAGAAACAACGTAACCGTCAAAGCCCCATTCTTCCCGCAGAATCTGTGTCAGCATCCTGTAATTTTCGTGGCAGGGTACACCGTTCACCGCGTTGTAAGCCGCCATAACAGCTTCCGCATGGCCCTCCTGCACAGCCATGCGAAACGGTTCCAGGTGATATTCGCGGAAGGTCTTTTCGCTCATAACGGCGTTGCAGGAAAAACGGTTATGTTCTTCGTTGTTGGCTGTAAAATGCTTTGGCGTGGCAATGGCCTTGAGAAAGTCCGGGTTGTACCCCTGGATGCCGCGCACAAAAGCGGCGCCGTTTTTGCCGGCAAGATACGGATCTTCCCCATAGGTCTCAGCCGTTCTGCCCCATCGTGGGTCCCGCGCCAGGTTCAGATCCGGACTCCAGAATGTCAGCAGCCCGTTATAACGCCCCTCATAGGGCTTGCCGCCGTTTTCTTCCCGTTCGCCGTGAAAATACTTTGCGCGAGCCTCTGTGGAAATCGCCGTTGCAATTGTTTCAAGCAGCGTGTCGTCAAACATCGCGCCAAAGGCAATCGCCTGCGGAAAGACTGTAAATCTGCCGGGGCGCACCACGCCGTGCAGCGCTTCGTTGCCGTGATAATACTTTGGAATGCCAAGCCGTTCCACAGGCTCAGCGGTTTCAACAATCAATTGCAGTTTTTCATCCAGCGTCATCTGCCGGACGAGCGAATCTGCCCGCGCATAAATATCCGATTTCGTTTTCATGTCAAAACCCTATCTTCACTTTTTCAACTGTGACAAACACGCCCTCGCGGTTGTCAAGCGTTAAGGAGAGTGTGCAGCCGTTGATCACGGTCTTTTCACCTTTGCGGTAAAGCGTGATCCTTTCCGCGCCGGGGAAACTCGCTGAAAACGAGGCAGTTTTGCCGGTCTGTGGATCAAACATATTCGTGAACACAAACGCGCTGCCGTTCCCCTCTTTTTCGCTGAAGCAGCCGCACAGCACGGGCTCGACGGTCAGCATGACGGGCTTGTATTTCGCTCCAACCCTCGTGGTGCCAAGGCTGACACCGGATGCGTTCGGATGAATGCGGTTATACATGACCGCACCATGGTTCTCATACCTTCCATATTCTTCGGCGAACACAGACATTTCCTCGTTGACCTGCTTGACAGCGTAGTATGTATCGGTACGCTCGCCGTCGTTGTTGAGCATGTGCGAATCGGCGCGCCACCAGCCGCCATAGTAGCAGCCGTAAATGATCGCTTTCGCGCCGAAAGCGATCGCGGTATAATTCTGCCAGCGCTGATCCTCCACCGTACCGCAGAAACGGTAGGCGTTTTGCCCTTCGTCGATGTCGGCAATGCCCGCAGCCTGGGTAATGACCCACAGATCCCGGTTGGTTTTGCGGCAGGCTTCGGCCAGGATGTCGAGGTTCCGCATCCAGTGCATATATGTACCCAGTTCGCCCTTTTCGTTGACGGAGAGCGGGTAAATGTCCACGCTGATGATATCCGAGTCGACCGTCCCGATATAATCGGAAACGTGCATGCGGTAATAAACGGCCCTGTCGCTGAAGGTATCCAGCGGTGAATCCCCGATGAAGCCGGGCAGCTCGACCGCTTCGCCCAGCTGCTCGGGGCTCGCGTACATGGGCAGAAGGTTGATCAGCGGAAGGCGGTTCGGGTCCTGTGCATAGAGTTCCTGTACCCGTTCCTGCAGCGCAGGAAAAGCGTCTGCCGACGGTTCGTCGTACAGGTCGATGCCCCAAATCGCGTCGTGCTTTATGTTCAGGTAATAGTCATTTCTGGGTGCAATGATACCCATGCCGTTGGCAGTAAACCAGTCGAGATCCGCTTTTGTGAGCTGTTTGCCGCTGACGGCCACGGGAAACTGCAGTCCCGCCTCCTTGAACCATTCGCGTGTCTGTTCAAACTGATCGTCCACCTTTAAACAGTAAGTGCCAAAGAGGAGTCTGTCGCGGTCAAAGCGGTAGTCATGTTTGGTTGCAACGATCGGCTTGGCGTCCGTAGAGCCAATCACAGACGCAACCCCATTCGTCAAAAGCACAAGCAGTGCCATAATAAATGCCGTTATTTTTTTGAAAACCATATTCTTACTCCCTTTCCGGGTTGGTTCTGCGGCCTGTTGCAAACGGATATCGTCCGTAAAAACGCAGCAGATGCATTCTTGTGAAAAGTATATCATGCTTTTCGTTTTTTCGCAATAATGAAATACGTTTTTGCAAAGCTGCAGACAGCATCGACACCCGTTTCGTTTTCTTCTTCAGATCTTCCGGCGTCGTCCGCGATTGCGGCTGCACGGCAACGGATGATCTCCAAAAGATGGAAGGTCTGCATGCTGCGAAAAAGTGTTTCCGTATACAGAAAAACGTGTTGATCCTGCGCCGGATCATAAGCGTCTTTTTTATTTTCTCACGCAGCGATTTTTATATCGCAAAAGAAAAAAGATGCGCCCGTCAGACATTGACAGGTCATCTCGCCTTTGGTAAAATGGAGTTATCTGTTGATAAGTTCTGACCGGCAAGGCAGGTACTTGCATTCGTAACAGACCCCCCGAAGCAGCACGAAGGAGATGGAACAATGAAACATATAGCGGTTATCACGACGAAACCGCAGCGCAGCGGGTGCGCCTCCATTCCGGATGGCGCGATCACGGGCAACGGCGATCTCGCCATCATTCTCGGGAACAGCCCGGACGGTCTGCGAATCTTTTTGTCCAAAACCGACGTTTGGCATGCAGTTGAAAACGAACCGGAGGGTGGTCTTCGACCGGTGGGATATCTCGATCTTCTTGTCCCGCAGGCAATGTATGACAATTACCGCGTGGAACAGGACATGGATGCGGGCGTGCTTCGATGTGTTTTTTCAGAAGGATCGCAACTGCTGCATCTGGAGATTCGCGTAGCGGCGGATGAAAACGCAGTGCTGTTGGAGGCAGACGGTGACTGGAAACCGGATCCTGCTTTGCATGCCTATGATCTCGGCGATATTACAGGAAGAAACGAACGCTTTGAAAAAAACGGTATTTCCGGGATTTCCCGCAGCTTTGACGGTACGGCGTGTCTGTATGAGACGCATGTGTATGCTGTCTGCCGCCAACTTGACAAAGGCCGTCTCTGCATTTTTGTTGCTACAAACCACGATGTCCCCGCACCGAAAGATGCGGTCTGTACAAAAGCAGACGAGCTGACCGGCGCGCGATTCAATGAGATGAAAGAAAAGCATGCGGCTTTCTGGAATAATTTCTGGAGCAGATCATGCTTTCAGTTGTCCGACCCGTCGTTGGAAAACCTGTGGTACGCCTCCCAGTATTATTTGGCTGTCTGTGCACGCAATCCGGACTTTCCGCCCGGTCTTTACGGCAATTTCATCACCGTGGAGCGTCCGAACTGGCACAGTGATTATCATCTGAACTATAATTATCAGGCACCGTTTTACGCGGCCTGCGCCTCCAACCACCCGGAGCTGACGGACGGCTATCTAACCCCGTTGGAACAATTCATTCCGCGCGGAAGAGTCTTTGCCGCAAAGCTTGGATGCAAAGGAGTCCTCTTCCCCTGCGGAATCGCGCCGGACGCCTACATGACAGAAGCGGTACCAGGAAGCCGATTTGAATTTGAACGCCCATTCATGGGACAAAAAAACGACGCGATTCACGCAGCGGATATTGCTGTTTTCCGCTGGAATGCGACGCGGGACGTTGACTATGCCAGAGATCACGCATACCCCTATCTGCGGGAATGTCTGGACTTTTTTGTTGACTACGCCGTCCGGGGTGAAGACGGTGTCTACGCAATCCCGGATGACGCAATCCATGAAGTTCCGTACTACATCAAGGGGTTCGAAGAAAAGGATTACCCGGAGATTCATGACAAAAACAACATTCTGACGCTCGGTCTGCTGCGCCTTTGTATTCCCGCTGCCATCGATATGGCAGAAGAGCTTGGCGTGGATGCGGACAGACGTGCAAAATGGCAAGCGCTTCTGAATGGATTGCCTGACTTTCCAACGTTTATCCGGGAAGGACAAACGGTTTACCGCTACACCGAGCAGGGACAAGAATGGGTCGTGGGCAACGATGTGGGACAGCAGCACATCTATCCCTGCGGCTGCGTGGGACTGTCCTCCCGCGCGCAGGATCTGACGATCGCAGCAAACACAGTGAAACAGCGGCTGTATGGCTTTCTCGACGGCAACGCTGTATCGTCGTTTTATGCCATCGGCGCAAGAATCGGGTTCGATCCGGCATATATGATCGACCGATTGCGGGAATGGAACGAACGGACGGCATTGCCAAATCTGCTGCATAATATGCCGGGCGGGTGTCTTGAATACTGCGTTGTCAATGCACTGGCACTTAATGAAATGGCAATGCAGAGCCATCAGGAAATTGTACGCATATTCCCCAACTGGGATAAGCGTCTGGACTGTGCATTTCAAAACCTGCGGGCGGACGGTGCATTCCTTGTGTCCGCAACAATCCGCTCCGGGATTGTTCTGCACGCGAAGATCGTTGCCGAAAAGGGAGGTACGCTCCGTGTCGCCTGTCCCGAAGAAGCGATGATGGTCACCGTAAACGGCGGCATGACAGATCTGACTGCAGCGGATCTGGTACAAGGGGTCGAAACGGCGCCGGGTGACGTGATTGAGATCCGCGCAAAACCGAAAAGCAGTTGAACAGGAAGCGGACGTTCAGGCAGTTATGCAGCGATTTGGCGTAACGTATCGTTACGGCTGCTTTTATTAAAAAAACAATTATCCGGCTGCCGCCGATTCGTCCGGCCGTACAAAACGTTCCGGTAATTCTTTAGACGTCAATTGGCGCAACGCTGCTTAGCAAAAAAACAGCCATTCGGCTGTTTTTCGTACGAATGATTGATTCGGGCTTTTGATTTACTTCAGATAGGTTTGTGCATACTGAATCAGCAGATTGTACATCTGCGAAGCAGCATCGGCATCCTGATCCAATCCATGCCCGGAGTTCGGAAAGATAACAAAGTCGTGTTGTACCGCGGCAGCCGTCAGCGCTTCATCCAGCGCAGTTGCATTTGCATACGGAACAATCGTGTCCTGCATTCCGTGGCCGAGCACGGTGGGTGCACACGCGGAGGAAACCTGATACAGCGGTGAATACGATTGCAGAGCCGCAAGCCATGCGGCATATTGTCCGTTCTGTTCCGTGTACTCCTGTACGCTGATCGAAATCCCCGCAATCTGATTCAGCAGGCCGATCATCGCCGCGGTATCGCCCAGTGCATTTTGTTCAATAAACGTCGGATTGCAAAGGTCTGTCGGGCCGCAATAGCTGACCACAGCAGCAGGCGTAATGGGAGCAACCTCCGCGTACCGATATGCATACAGCAACGACATGTGCGCGCCGGCAGAAGTGCCGGTCAGCAGCGCCTTGTTCAGCCGAATGTTCCGCTCGGCTGCAAGGGCCTTGATTTTTGAAAGCGCAGCTGTCACATCATCCATCAACTTGTCCATGTGTACCGTGTCGGAGAGGTACCGGTAATTGATCGCCGCCCCGGCATATCCGAGCGTGGCAGCGGACTGCAGCGCGCTGCGGTACTGATCTTTGTTACCGGCGATCCATGCACCGCCGTGAATGAAGAGGATCAGTCCTGTTTCGCCGACCGCGTTCTCTGGTAGCACCAGATCCAGGATTTCTCTCGAATCCGCTCCGTACGCATAATCATAATATGAATTTTCGGTTGGATTCGTCGGAACAGGCACAGGATCCACCGGTTTTTTCCCGTCCGAAAACAAACCAGCGAAAAAAGCGATAATCGACATAAAGAATGCAATAATTCTCTTAAAAAAAGACATACCATACACCTCTTTCTATGTAATTATTATATCGATTTGCGCAATAAAAGTCAATAAGCAGTAGAGCTCTTTTGGAACAAACAGCACTCTTTTCAGCTTTCTGTTGCTCGCTTTTCTGTTGATTGGCCTGTAAAGGAGGCTTTATGATGCCACTCCCCTTCTCTTTCCGGATCATCCGCTCCGACCGCCGCACCATCGGCATCGAAATCAAAGACGGCGCCGTGCTTGTCCGGGCACCGCGCCGCGTGTCAGTGCAGCAAATTGAACAACTGCTGCAGAAAAAGCAAACGTGGATTCTCACGCATCTTTCGCACGCACAGCAGCAGGCTGCAGCCGCAAAAGCTGTCACGCCGCTCACCGAAGCACAGCTGCAGATACTCATGCAGAATGCTGCTGCGGAAATCCCGCCGCGCGTTGCCCGGTACGCCGCACTGCTCGGCGTGACCTACGGCCGCATCACCATCCGCTGTCAGAAGACCCGATGGGGAAGCTGCTCGTCCAAGGGCAACCTCAATTTCAACTGCCTGCTGATGCTCGCGCCGCCGGAGGTCCTGGACAGTGTGATCGTCCACGAGCTTAGCCACCGAAAAGAAATGAACCACAGTCCGCGCTTTTACGCGCTGGTGCGCAGCGTATATCCCGCATACGACCAATGGCATGGCTGGCTGAAAGCACATGGCAGCGAACTACTGTCAAGAATCCAGACATAGCAACAACCCCGACGCAATCGCGCCGGGGCTGTTATTTTGTCTCAATCCGGCCAAATCGCTTCACCGTAACGGTAACAGACAGAATACTCTTCCGGGTCAAAGGTAAGGGACACACCGGTATCAGAATAGATCGTTTGTATCAACTGATAGGTTTGCTCCCCATCCAGCCGGGAAAGCGATGCCTTATATGCTGCTTTGTCATCCGATTCCCCGTATTGTTCAGCCATTGCAAGATGCACTTGCTGATATGTCTGTTTGTCCAATGAATAGGAAAGTGTCAGCGTGTTTCTGCTTTGCCAAACGGACGTCACCGTGCTGTAAAACACCGACGAAAACTGCGGATTTTTTGCTGCGGCGGGCAGCTCTTTCGGAAACAGTTCCGTTGCTTCCTGTGGAATCCAGACATCCCAGACGCCGTAGTCTGCGGGATCGTCTGTTCGGGATTCCAGCCGATACAGCGTGACCGGAAGTAAAAGATTGGATGCATCATTGTCTCTGACAGACACCGCGACACCCAAACCACTCACCACAAGCAAAGGCAGCAGTGACACGCAGAGAATCACGCCCTTGATTACGCGCAGGGCCAAGGGCTTGACCGTTTTTCGCAATGCGCCGACAAACGCCCAAAGCGGAAAAATCAAAAACAGCGGAATCAACCACAGATTCGTTGTGTTCCACGGAAATTTCAAAATACACAGCCAAAAGACCAACACAGCGATCGTTCCGCCGAGCCAGACGGATGAAAGAATGATTTTGACGATGCGAAGCTTTTTCATGTCGCTTGCCTCCTTCCCTATGTCCGATTATACCGAAAGCAGGAAAGAATAACAAGCTGGTTCCTCAAAACTTCAGAAAAACGTAAGAAACGGCGCCGCAAAGGCACCGTTTTCTCATTAAGGCAGATACCAGTAGGAATGGAACCCGTACGGGTAGACGCGTGCGCCATTCGGCATCTGTGTCAGTGCGTAAAACACATTGAGATAATCGCCGAAGCCGCATGGGATCGCGATCGTGCCGAAAGCGCCCAGAAGCACCAGCTTCGGGAAAATCAAAAAGGCAACGAACGGCAGAACGCCGAACACCAGATTCGGCAGCAGGCTCATGAAAATGAACCGACCCTTGCTCATGTCCTCCGCACCGGCAACAAACAGCGCGCCGCGGTTCAGCCAGGTATACAGGTACACGTCGCCATGAAAACAAAGCGCGTGCAGCACCTCATGCGGAAACAAGCTCAGCAGAGCCAGGACCGCACCGATCGCAAAACGCACGAGGAAAATGAAATAATAGGGTGCACCCTGCCGGAAATAATACAAAATCAACAGCGGCACCAACAAAATAATCGAGCCGATGTTTGCGATCAGCGTGAACTTTTTTGCTTCCGGCTCACGGAACTGTATCGCCCCGGGGCGATGGTCATCATGCGGCAGCGTTTCTTCGTTGCCGTCAAATTTACCCATGTAATGCAGTTTCATAGTCTCTCCCCTGTTACGCAAACGGTTCCATATCTTTTGTCAGCAATTTTTTGCGTGTAATCACATAATATCCGCCGTCGGCGCATTTCATGATCTCGTCACAAAGCAGCGCCGGATTGACGTTTGTCGTACTGCCTGCCGGCAGCACAAGATGCAGCCGTAACACACCGTCTGACAGCGCTGTCGAATAGGACCGCAGATACTCCAGCAGATCAATCTCCTTGAATACCTTCTTGTGTCCTTTTTTGCCGAGCTTCTGCACAAGCAGATGTTCGCCGGACAGCAGTGTTTCGGTTGCCGTCTGCAGCGCCGACACGTCGGATATACCGAAAAAGTCCACGTCAAATGCAGCATACGCAATATATTTCGGATCAATCTGCGGTTCTGCAACTGCCGTGATCGTAATGCCTTCCGGCATTGCCGACCGCAGCGCGGTCAGGATCTCGCCGTTCGTAATCTCGCCTTCAATGCGGATGTCCATGGACTCGCACAAGCTCTGCATCCCGAGTGACAGCGGCAGCGCAAACGTCATATACGGGTGCGGATTGAATCCCTCGGTGTACCAGAGCGGAATCCCGCTGCGGCGGATCGCCCGCGTCATGGTCCGCATCAGATCAAGATGGGAGATATAGCGAATCGTTCCCGTTTTGTTAAACCATACTCTGACGCATCGCATCGCAGTGTCCTCCGTTCAGTTTGTTGGCGCCGCAACCCGCGCACTGCAACCGGCAGTGCGGCGTGGTCTCACTGCGGTGTGCTTTTTCGTTTTCATGCTGCAAAAACTGTTTGCGAATGCCGAAATCCAGATGATCCCAGGGCAGAATCTCATCGAAGCTGCGTCGACGATTCGCGTAAAACGCGGGATCGACGTTGCAGGCATCAAATGCCTCCATCCAGGTGTCAAAACGGAAGCTGTCATCCCAGCCGTCGAATTTGCAGCCATGACGCCACGCCCACTCGATCACGTCGGCAAGGCGGCGGTCGCCGCGGGCAAACACACCTTCGAGGAAGCTAATATCCACCTTGTGATAGCTGACATTGATCTTTTTCGTGTGTACACTTGCAAGCAGATGCTCCTGCTTTTCAATGAGCATCTCCCGGGTGTCCTGTGGTTCCCACTGGAACGGCGTAAACGGCTTGGGCACGAAAGACGCAACGCTGATGGAGACGGTGACACCTTTGCCCTTCGGCTTGTCCGGGTTACGGTAGAATTCATTGACGACCGCCTGCGCAAGTTCGGCGATACCGGCAACGTCATCGAGCGTCTCCGTCGGATGACCGATCATGAAATACAGCTTCACCGCCGTCCAGCCGCCGGCAAATGCCATGCGTGCCGTGCGCAGAACTTCTTCTTCCGTAACATTTTTGTTGATGGCGTCACGCAGACGCTGCGTCCCGGCTTCCGGCGCAAAGGTCAGACCGCTGCGGCGCACCTTTTTGAGCTTTTCCATCAATTCGTCGGAGAAGTTATCCACGCGCAGCGACGGCAGTGCAATATTGATCTTTTCAGGAATTGTCCAGTCCAAAAGCTTGTCCAGCAATTCCTCAAGATGCGTATAATCGCTTGTGGACAGCGAGGACAGTGAAATCTCATCATAGCCGGTGACGTCGCAAAGTCTGCGGCACTGACTGTTGATCGTATCCGCTGATTTTTCACGGATCGGGCGATACAAAAAGCCCGCCTGACAGAACCGGCAGCCGCGGATGCACCCGCGCATGATCTCATGTACCACACGGTCATGCACCACTTCAATGAACGGAACGACAAACTTGTCCGGATAGTGGACATGATCCAGGTCGGAAATGACCTGCTTCTGAATCGTCGCCGGCACGCCGTCCTGCGGCGTCACGGCAGCGACGGTACCATCCGCGTTGTATCTGACGTCATAGAGCGACGGCACATAAAAGCCCGGCATCTGCGCAACCTTGCGCAGAAATTCATCCTTTGTCGCGCCGCGCTTTTTGCAGTCCTTCAGCAGATCAAAAAACGCGTCATACATCTCCTCCCCTTCCCCAAGAGAGATCACGTCAATGAACTCCGTCATCGGTTCCGGGTTGCAGGTACACGGGCCGCCGGCCACAATAATCGGCGTCAGATCGTGCCGGTCTTTCGAACGCACCGGCAAACCGGCGAGATCGAGCATGTTCAGCACATTGGTATAGCAAAGCTCATACTGCAGCGTGAAACCAATCAAATCGAAGTCTTTGATCGGATCGCCGCTTTCCAGCGCGTAGAGCGGGATGTTGTTTTTGCGCATCTCTTCTTCCATATCATGCCACGGCGCAAACACACGCTCACACCAGACATCGTCACGTTCATTCGCGATTGCGTAAAGAATCTTGATGCCAAGATGCGACATGCCGATTTCATAGCTGTCCGGGAAGCAAAACGCATAGCGCAACGCAACAGCATTTTTGTCTTTGACAATGCTGTTGAGTTCGCCGCCGATATAGCGTCCCGGCTTCTGCACCAGCGGCAGGATTTTTTCGACTTCTTTGTTGACCATAGTCCGTACTCCGTTTCTGCGGGTTCAGTCTGCACGGGCGTTCAACAGGATCAGATAAACGCAGACCGCGGCAAGACTGAAATTTTGTGATATAAAAATAAAGTATGCAATTGTAAAAACGACAAAGGCGATCGTCGTGATGTTTGAAATCCGTTTGAGCACTGCCTGCGCGCGCAGATCATCAAGCCGCGCAGCGCACACCGCCGAAAGCGCCGTCCACAGATCCAGCGATTGCACCGGCAGCAGATTCAGCGCCGGCAGAAGCAGATTGACCCAGAACAGCAGCAGCCATTGCTGCCGTTGAAGCCAAAAGAACGCCGCAAGACTGAGCATCGCGAGAACTGCGTTTGCAATGATTCCGCCGAACGCAATAAAGATCTCGGCACGGCAGGAAACAAACCGACCGCCCGCACGGGTGATGACGATCCCGCCCGCGCCGAAAATCACATTCTGCGGCGGGCAATGAAACCGCAGCATCATCAGGAAGTGACCGCTTTCATGAAACAGCGACGAAAAGAAGCAAAACAGCGCAACGCTGCCGTCGCCGCAAAGCAACATAACGGCCAGCACGAGAAAGAACGAAAAGCGCAGTTCGACCGATGTATGCCAAAACTCAATTTTCAATTTCGTTCAACAGCGGCAGCGGATCCACACGTGCGCCGTTGCGGCGGACCTCAAAATGCAGATGCGGTCCGGTGGACCAGCCGGTTGAGCCGACCTTCGCAATCGCGGTTCCGCGCTGCACAACCTCTCCCTGCAACGCAAGAATCTCACTGCAATGGCAGTAAAGCGTCTCCAGTCCGTCGCCGTGAGAGAGCAGGATATATTTTCCGCTGCGGTCGTCTTCGCCGACGCTTTTGACAGTGCCGTCATAGGCTGCTCTGATGCTCGTGCCGAGCGGAACGGCAATGTCCAGTCCGGTGTGCAGTGCATACTGTTTCGTGATGGGGTTGGTACGATATCCGTAATAAGAGCTGTACCGGCCGCCGCTGACCGGGCGCACCATCGGCAGTTTTGCGCGCGCCATCACCGGCGTTGTGTCCGCTTTTGTCGTGTTCTCTTTTACCGCGTCGCCGCCTTCCTGAACGGCAACGGTTGACGCCGCTGCGCTCGTAGGTTCCGGTTCTGCAGCTGTTGTCGACATCACTGCTGCGGTTGTTGTTTCCTCTGTCGGCAGCGCAGTTGTCGGCAACGTCGTTTCCTGCGTAAATGCAGAACGCACCGAAGCAAAAACATCTTCGATCTGCTGTTTGTCAATTTGCAGCGCCATCATGGATTGAAAGTCGCGCCGCAGCCGCTGTCCAGCCTGTGAATCGGTTTTCACCAACAAAAAAGCAAGCAGGCCGAGCAGCGTACAGACAACAATCTGCGCCCATGTCACCGCCGTATAATAATCGCGGCGGGAAGGTTTGTTGTTTTGCGGAAAAGTTCTCTTTTCGTCCATAGTATCACCGCATTATCTATATGACAACGCAACAGACAATATGCGTCAACCGACCATGATTCTGCCTTCCGGCAGGACTTCGTTGACCCGGTCGTCCTCACTGCGATTGAGCGCGATGATGAAGCAGACCGGTCCGACACGACCGATATACATGGCAAGCACCAGCGCGATCTGTCCGGCAAGGCCGGTGCGTGCGGTAACACCGGCGGAGAGGCCTGTTGTCGCAAAGGCGGAAATCGCCTCAAAAAAAGCGTCGATGCCGTCCGTCAGCGGACGCTCCGCAACGAGCACACAGGTGACAAGGAACACGACCACCATCCCGAGCAGCGCAACCGCCAGCGATTTTGCAACCACCTTGTGGTCAACCCGGCGGCTGAAGATCCGCGTGTCGTTCTGATTGCGCAGGACGGAAATGACGCTCATGACCAGCACGGCAAAGGTCGTGACCTTAATGCCGCCGCCGGTGGAACCGCTGCCGGCGCCGATGAACATCAGACCCATCATGATGATTTTTGTCACATCGTGCAGTGCAGCAATGTCCACGGACGAAAACCCTGCCGTCCGTGTCGTGACCGACTGAAACAGCGCCGCCGTAATTTTTTCCGGCAGCGGCAGTGCGCCGAGCGTCTGTGGATTGAAGTATTCGAAAGAAAAAACCGAAAGGAAACCAAACAGCAGTAATGCCACTGTGAAAACCGCGACCACCTTCGTGTGCAGGCTGATGTGTTTCGTTTTGCGGTACGTCAGCAGATCGTAAAACACATAAAAGCCGAGACCGCCCGTCACAATCAGCGCCATTACCGTATACATCACAAGCGGATCACCGTTGAACGGTGAGAGCGAGCCGAAGCTGTGCAACAGACCGAACAGGTCGAAGCCCGCGTTGCAGTACGCGGAAACCGCCGTGAAGACCGAGACCCAGACGCCTTTTGCACCGAGCTGCGGAACAAAGCGGATGCACAACACCCCCGCGCCGAGCAGCTGCGTCAGCCCGGCAGTGATCACGATGGTCCGTACCAGCGGCCGGACCTGGGAAAAGGTGTCGATGTTGGTATATTCCTGCGCGAGGCGCATACTGCGGAACGCAGAACGCTTCTTGAATGCAAAAATGAAAAAAGTCGCAAACGTCACCATGCTGATGCCGCCGACCTCGATCAGGATCAGCAGCAGAATCTGTCCGTATCGCGTCAGTGTCACCGCCGGGTCAATCAGCGTCAATCCTGTGACACAGACGCTGGACGTCGCCGTGAACAGCGCTTTCATCAACGGCAACCCGTG
>CACYCR010000114.1 GCA_902772935.1 Oscillospiraceae bacterium | reverse complement strand
TGACAGAGATTGAGGGCTTTGCCTTTGAGGACTGCGATTCGTTGAGCAGCATCACCATTCCGGCAAGTGTGACGCGCATGGGACCGAAGGTGTTCACCGGCTGCATAGAACCGTTTACGATCAATTACGCCGGGGACAAGGCCCTTTGGAGCAAAATCGACATAGATGAGGATGAGGAAGATGGCACGTTTTCGACGGGTGGAGAGGTAGGACGTCCGCTCGACTACACCGTCAACTTCTTGAATACTGTCTACTTCAATCTCTCGGAGATCACCGGACAAATTGAGAATATCACCTGGACTTTCAACGCGTTCACACAAACGCTGACGGTCACCGGCGAAGGAACCATTCCACATGTTAATAATGAGTACCCTGAAGCTTGGAATGTATACCGTGATCGCATCAAGATGATCGTGATCGCTTCCGGTATTACAGCAATTGATGATTTAGTTTTCTATGAGTTCAAATCTCTTGAGATCGTGACGATTCCAAAGAGCGTAACGAGCATCGGAGGAGTTGCTTTTGCATTGAACAGATCACTGAAGACCGTGAACTATGAGGGAAGCGAAGCCGAATGGAACAATATTGAAGTCGGTCAGTATGCTTTTTATGACATGAACGATGAAACGGGAGACGTGTTCCCGCTTACGTTCACAAAGGTCTTTCATTACGTTGCTCCGCAGGCTGAAAACTACACGTATGTTCGCATCAAAGACAAGGAACTCGACACGATCAACGCCGGCGATTGGTATTATGACTGGAGAGGTTACGTCAAATCTATCAATGAATATTGGGACTTGTTGACGCCGGAGCAGCAGGAAAGTCGGATTTCCGCCTACAGAGATTCGATCCTTTCATTCTGGTACTGCCCGCAGACCGGCGTGTTCTGCGCCCTTTTCAGCGATGGAGACATTACAACCTTCGGCCCGGGTGACGAGTTCTATGATGAACAGGCTTTCCATCTCTATCATGACGGCGCGCATGTTGAACCCGGCCAGCCCGGCAACCCGGATCAGCCCGCTCAGCCCGACAACCCCGGCAACGGCGACAACAACAACCAGTCCCAGGGCAAGGTCTGTAAATACTGCGGCGAAGTCCACACCGGTTTCTTCGGCTTCTTCGTCAAGATCTTCCACAGAATTCTGGCGCTGTTCGGTATGAGAAGGTGAATTGAACAGCATAACAACAGCGGCAGCGTCCAAAAGGGCGCTGCTGTTTGGTGTTCAAGAGGGAAGAGGGTGGCCACGTTTCCACCAACTGCATCCCAGACGAACACCGATTGTTGCGGCACGGGCTTTGCCGTGCGGGTGTTCCTCCAAGAAAGAATCAGCACCGATACGGGTGATCCGTACCGGTGCGTTTTCGTTTTGTTGGGGGTAAGGGCCTTCCGCTGGACGTCCGCAGGGCGCAGAGAGATAATAAAAAGGACCGCTGCCGCGCTGAAAAAGCGTGAGCCGTTGTCCTTCTTTTTTCTCTCTGCGCTCCGCGAGTCCTCCCTTATCTCCGCCGAAACAAAGAAGTGAACAAGTCCGGAAAAACGGATAATAGAAAAACGAGACCTCCTATGATGCAATGGAAAAAGCATCATAGGAGGATTTTTTGCTAAGAAGCTATCAACGTATCGGCGCCGGCTCGTCGATTGAAAACCTAATATTGTATCATAAGTGTCACTTTTGTTCTGCTCATACAAATTGGTGCATTTCAAAGGTCAGAACGATCTTTTACGGGCTTTTGCTCTTTCAGAATAAAGTTGCTCGCGGTTTGTTCTATACATGAGAGGACGATTTATAACAAAAGAAACATTGGAGCAGTTCAAAAAATATCTGCTTGAAGAAGAAAAGAGCACAGTGACAGTTGAGAAGTATCTTCGTGACACGGCAGCATTTATGGCGTATCTTACAAAACGCGAGGTGACAAAAGAACTTGCTGTCGCCTACAAGCAAAAACTGATAGACGATGGCTACGCTGTGCGCAGCATCAATTCCATGCTGGCAAGTATCAACTGTCTGTTTTCCTTTCTCGGCTGGTACGATTGTAAGGTAAAAACAATCAAGTTACAGCAACAGATTTTTTGCAGCGAGGACAAAGAGTTGACGAAAGCGGAATATGTTCGCCTCATCAACGCAGCGCAGCAAAAGAAAAACGACCGCCTGAATCTCATCATCCAGACGATCTGCGGCACAGGCATTCGTGTCAGCGAGCTGCAATTCATTACAATAGAAGCGGTCAAACGCGGTGAAGCGATGGTCAACTGCAAGGGCAAGATCCGCACGGTTTTCATTGTGAAAAGCCTGAAGAAAAAACTGCTGCAATATGCCAAGGAAAAGCACATTACAACAGGGTCAGTTTTTGTGACGCGCAGTGGAAATCCTGTCAGCCGGACGAACATTTGGCGGGAGATGAAAGCGCTTTGTAAAGACGCAGATGTCAACCCCAACAAGGTTTTTCCGCATAATCTACGGCATTTGTTTGCGCGCACATTTTACGGCATTGAAAAGGACATTGCCAAACTCGCGGACATTCTCGGCCATAGCAGTATCAACACTACACGGATTTATATCGTTTCCACCGGTGATGAGCATCGGAAACGTATGGAGAAAAATGAAGCTTGTCATATAAAAAATGCCGCCTTGAAAGGCGACAGCACATAAGCAGGATTTCTACCGGATCGAGACCACCGTGGATGGCAAGTCATTTGTTACGGCGCGCGGCTGGGAAGACCTTTCCGACATGATTCGCCTGTATGAGCAAAATAGGATCGACGTCAACGAAAAGCTGGTTGTGCAGTATCTGCAGAACAAGAAGACACCAACAGTTTTACTGGGGCAATAAACAGTAGTGCCGCAATAAAACCGGCGAGCTTTATGCAAGCCGAAGAGGCAAAAGATGTTTTTGAAATAGTAGAAACACCGGGGAATAAGGTTTCTGACCCGTTTACGGGTTGCAGTGCGTGTAATGCGATAATATCATTCAGTGCCCCTTCCAGGGGTTAAGCTAGTAATAGCCCCTTTTAGGGGCAGAGCAAACCGCCGGTTGAACCGGCGGTTATAATTTGTGTGTTTCAATCGGTGTTTTTGCTGAAACGGAAGGAGTCAAGCGTTCCCTTTATGAAGAAGAAAAAGCTGAAAATCCCTGTAAAATCAAGGGAAACACCGATGTATGTTTTGAGCGGTTTCTGAGAGTCAAGCGTGCTGACGGCATCACACAGAAAACAATGGACACCTATTCACAACATTTTCGAGCTATCGGAAAGCATCTGGACACTTCAAAATTCATGGAAGGAATAAATATGCCTCCTATGATACGCTCTGTCATTGTATCACAGGAGGGATCTTTTTTCTGTTGTCTGGTTTTACTGGACCTGTCCATCGCCGGAGGATCATTGTTTCATTGGTTCATTGCCCGAACAAGCGGCGCAGCAATGCCGTCACCGCATCCAGCCACCGGCGCAAAAACGATGTTGTCAACCCGGCGCTTTGCGGTGTGATGGAGACCGTGCCGTCGCGATCACAGTACAAATCCAACGTTACATCTTCGGTCCGGATCGAAACGCCGGTTACACTGCAGGTCAGCCGAAACGTCGCCGACGCGTGATTGCCGCTCTTTTTTGCATCGGCCGCTGTCACGCGCCAAGCGTTGTCATAGATATGATAGGATTGCGTTGCCTTGGTGCAGACCGCGCTGATGCCGGTGAAACGAAATGTCGCCGTGAGCGCAGCCACCCAGTCGAGATGACCGTTCCCGTCGTAATACCGTCGCAGTAGTGTCTTTGTTACATTATTCGAATTTGCGCTTTCGTTATGAACATCTTCGTCAGGAAACGTCGGGGCATCCGGGTTGCGCGGACAGTTACCGTTGAGCAGAATGGTTTCCACGGTACCGCCGTCCGGCGCCGGCTGTGTCTCTGCTGAAAAAGCGCACGCTGCCGGTGCAAGCAGAATGCTGCAGAGCAACACGGCAATCAGAATCCAAAGCAACCGTTTTTTCATAATGCCGCCCCCAGTTCCAGTTCCACAACCGTGCCATCCACCAAGACGTCCTGCACGGTGCCGTTGAGGTTGGCGTGCCCTTCCCGCCAGAGTGACCAGACCATACCGCCCCACAGCAGCAGCGCTGCCAGCAGTGCAGCGATTACCGCCGCCAGCACAGTCCGCTTGCGCGCGACTCGCCGGGAAAGCACGGCGCCGCACTCAGTTTCCAAATAGGCGTCCGCCAATGCCTGCGGCGCACCGAACACACCGCAAAGAGCATCGTAATTCGCGTGTGGCGATTGCTGTGTAAACTCCTCAATCCGTGTGCGCAGATCCGAGAGCAGCTGTCGTTTTTGTGCGCGGTTACTGCGCAGAGTCCGTCTGACAGCAGTCAGGTATTGTTTTCCCGCTTTTGTCATTGTCATCGCCTTCCTTTCGTCCGAGAATCAGTGCAATGCCCAGAATCACTTCATCAAAGTCGTGCAGCAACTGCTGCAGCCGTTGCCTGCCGCGCTCTGTCACCGTATAGTACCGGCGGGTGCGTTTTTTTCCCACCAACTCAGCACGGCTTTGGACGAGACCGTCCTCTTCCATCCGCATCAGGATGAGATAAAGCGTGCCTTCCAGCAAGGTGTACCGTCCTTCGCTGCGCGTCTGCAGCTCCTGCAAGATCCGATAGCCGTGCATCTCTTCCTCCTGCAGCAGCGACAAAATCAAAAATTCCGCTGTGCCGCGCTTGAAATTGTCCTGTGCCTGTGCCATGCCGGATCTCCCCTTTCCGCATCCATTATACAATGCATTTACTCAATTTGTAAATACCTTTTCTGTAAATATATTCTTGACTTTTCAATTATGATATGCTATACTGAACATACAAACAACGAAAGGAGCGATTCTTATGTCAGAAACCGCAAGCAATCCCTTGTATTTCATCCGATATGGCTTTCTTGCGATCCTTGCAATGCTGCTGATGCTGCTGCCGGCAAAACCGGACAGCGTCACGCTGCGCGTGCATACGCCCGTCACAACCGACACATCGAGTATCCGCTTTGAAATTGAAAACCATACCCGCCGCACCATCCGTTACCCGGAAGAGTCCTATCTTCTCGAAACGCAGACGGATACCGGCTGGGCGGCCCTCGACGTCCTCGACCATGCGGTCATCGAGCCGATGTATGAACAGCTGAACGGACTTACCGTGACCGAGCAGATCCCGCTGGAAACCCTCTACGGGGGACTGCTGCAGCAGGGCACCTATCGCCTGACGTTTTTCTATCATGTCGCAGGCGAGCGGCACAGTACGCAGACCAAATTCACGGTCTCCCGTGCGTACGCAGATGATACCGGCGACTTGACCAATTGCCGGGCACCTATCGCCTGACATTTCTATCCTGCCACGGCAGGGAACATCGCACTGCGCAGACCGTGTTCAAGATTCCCGCTGTGTAGTTCCGTAACCGAAAACAAAAACCGCCGCCCGGTAAACACACGGACGGCGCCCCCGTTGCCGAAAATGTGGTTCCGGCAACCTGCACTGCGGACGGCAACCGATGAGGGCGCCTGTCTGCCGTGCAGCAAGACACCCGATGTAAAATGGGTTCGCATGGTTCACTGCATTTTCTACATGATTTTCAGTCTGCTGAAGATCAATAAGCACTGCAGCTTAATCAAAATATTTATCTTTTGCGCAGCGCCCTGCAGGACGCTGCGTTTTGCTTTTGCAGTACAGACTTCTTATTGATTTGCCGTTGCGATGCAGCAGGCGCTCATACGCCTTGCTTTTTGCGTCGATACCTGCTATAATACATGCGCAATTCACCGAAAGGAGGCAGTTTATGCTTCGTCACATTGTATTATTCAAAATCAAGGATGCTTACAAAGCGGAGATTCCGCAGCTTGTCAAAAACTTTTACGGAATGAAAGGAAAAATAGAAGGTCTGCTTGACCTGGAGGCAGGGCAGGATGTGCTGCACAGCGATCGTTCCTACGACCTTGCCCTGGTGACTGTGTTTGACAGCATGGAATCGTTTCAGGCGTATCAGACGCATCCGGTCCATCAGCCGGTCCGCAAACGGATGCATGAGGTCAGAAGCGCATCCGTGGCGTGTGACTTTTTGATCTGATTGTAGTTTCGCCAGGCGCCGGTCTGGAAAGGAGTTTTTTGCATGGTATCACTTCGGAAAATTTCTGAAAAAGACCGGCAAATGCTTTCCGAAAGGTTTCATATGTCATCAGACGCGGCAAAGCGACTCATTGACCAGTCTGACGCTAGCCTTTTTCAAGACAGATTCTTTGAAATGTACGTGATTTCCGTTGGCAGCATAAGCGTCGGAGCGATTTCATTATTTGCGCATTCTTCGTCTGTTGTTTCGATCGGTCCCGAAGTGTTTGAAGAACACAGGCGGCATGGCTATGCAACAGCAGCGATGAAGATGGCAATGAAGCTTGCATGCGAAAAAGGGTATACAAGGATCCGTCAACAAATCCGGGTGAACAATCTAGCCAGTATAAAACTGCATACACGACTTGGATTTGAGACGGACGGACAAATATATAAAAACAGGAATCAAAATGAAGTGTTGATTTATTGGAAATCACTTTGATGATTGCTGAATCGGCATAGATTCTATGGTTTGACTTTCATGCGCCGCTGCTGCGGCGCTTTTTCATTTTTCATTTGCTCCTTTTCCTGCACCGCTTCCCTTG
The DNA here is from genome assembly GCA_902772935.1 of Oscillospiraceae bacterium. Lineage (GTDB taxonomy): Bacteria > Bacillota > Clostridia > Oscillospirales > Acutalibacteraceae > UBA6857. The sequence continues at coordinate 6,931 of CACYCR010000114.1, read as the reverse complement.
ATTTTTGCGGCAAAAGAGCGTATAATAAACTGATATTATCTTTTCCCTGAGGTGATTGGTTTTGACAACAGCAGAACTCTGTTTTGCTTTGGCACGGGAGAACGGTACTTCCGGCGATGAGCGGGCAGCAAAAACAACGGTGCAGAACCTGTTTGCGCCGTATATACATTTGGAAGAGGATGCGCTCGGCAGTTTGCGCGGCAGCTGCGGCTGCGGAAAGACAAGGATTCTTCTGGATGCCCATCTGGACCGCATCGGTCTTGTTGTGACAGAAATCGACGAAGACGGCTTTCTCCATGTGGGCAAAGTCGGCGGCGTTGACGCACGGGTTTTGGTCGGCAGCGAAGTCATCGTTTACGGCACGTCGCCGGTCTATGGCGTCATCTCATCCACACCGCCGCATCTGCAAAAAGACGAACAGAAAAAAGATGGCGTGTCGCTCGACAGCCTTACAGTAGACGTTGGCATGACAGGCGAGGAGGCGGCTGCCTGCATTTCCGTCGGCGACCGCATTTCGTTTGTCCCGCAGCAATGTGTGCTGCAGGGTACCCGGATCAGCTCGGCCGGCTTTGACGACCGCTGCGGTGTTGCAGCCATTCTGCGGGCGGTGGAGCTGGTGCACGATCAATTGCAGAACGTGACGCTGTGTGTGCAGCTTTCTGTACAGGAAGAAGTTACCGGAAGCGGTGCGCGCACCGGCGCTTATGCGTTTGCGCCCGATTACGCGATCGCAGTGGACGTCGGCTTCGGCGATGATCCGTTTTGCGAGCCGCATGAGACCATTGCGCTCGGCAAGGGACCGTCCATCGGTCTGTCGCCGGTGCTTGACCGCGGGATGGCCGAGGCACTCAAACGCCTTGCCAAAGAAAACGGGATTCCGTTTCAGCATGATGTGATGTCCGGCCGGACCGGCACGAACGCCGATCAGATCAACATCACACGCGGCGGCGTCCGGACGGCGCTGCTGTCGATTCCGGAGCGCAGTATGCACACGGCTGTTGAAGTGATTGACACTGAGGATGTGGACAACACGGCAAAGCTGCTTGCGGCATTTATCCTTTGGAAGGAGGCGTCCTGCAATGACTGATGCATTTATGCGTACGCTGAAGGATCTGTGTGCGCTGAACGGAACGTCCGGTCGGGAAGACGCTGTGCGCGATTATCTGATCAGCCGTATGCAGGGAAAATGCGACTACATTATTGATCCGCTCGGAAATCTGCTTTGCAGCGTCAAAGGAAAACAGCGGGCGAAAAACCGCGTGATGCTTTCCGCGCACATGGATGAAGTCGGCTTTATCATCACGTTTATCACGCCGGAGGGTTATCTGCGGTTTGAAGCTGTCGGCGGGATCGACAGCAAGGTGGTCTGCGGCAAAACGCTTTTGGTCGGCGACGCAGCAATTCCCGGCGTGGTCGGTGTGAAACCGATCCACCTGACCGACAAGGCAGAAGCGGAGAAAGTACCGGCGATCCATGACTTGTATATTGACATCGGCGCTTCAAATCAGGAAGAAGCTGAAGCGTTGGTCAGTGTCGGCGACGCGGCGTACTTTGACAGTACGTGGCGTGACCTTGGCACGTCGAAGGTGAAATCCAAAGCACTGGACGATCGGTTCGGCTGTGCTGTGCTGCTCGATCTGATCGAAAACGGCGCAGAATATGACTGCACGGTTGCTTTTTTGGTGCAGGAGGAAGTCGGCCTACGCGGCGCCGGCGTTGCCGCAGACCGGATCCGCCCGGAGTATGCCATCATTCTGGAAACAACGACGGCGGCGGATGTTGCCGGCGCAAAGGGTGCGGAAGCGGTTTGCCGTCTCGGAAACGGCGCAGTCGTTCCGTTTATGGATCGTGCAACGGTTTATGCACCGGAGCTGTTCCGTACGACGTTTGCTGCGGCGAAAGCAAACGGCATAGCCGTGCAGACCAAAACGCGGGTTGCCGGCGGTAATGACGCCGGGGAGATTCACAAACATGGCTGCGGTGTGCGTGTATTGAATGTTTCGCTGCCGTGTCGCTATCTGCATGCGGGTTCCACGGTGGCAGACCGCAGGGATATGGACGCTTGCATTGCACTTTTGAATGTGATGCTTGCCCGGTTTGCCGATGCTTAAGCTGGCTGAAGAAAAGGACCTGCCGCGTATCATTGCGTTTTGCGGCGGCAGCCTTCTAGGGACCTACCTTGCCTGTCGCGCGCAATGCTATGGAACGGCATATGATTATGTGCGCTTTTGGTATGCGTCGCAGGATGAAACCTTGCACGCTGTGATCGGCAGTATCGACGGCGCAGCCGTCCTGCTTGCGGATGCAGAGGCAGACTCGGAGGAACTGCAGGCTTTTTTGCGGATGCAGGGCTTTTCGTCTGTGATGGCAAACGAAGAGACTGCCGTGCGCTGCGGACTTGCCGTGACAGAACGAAAGACGGCATTTCGCTTTGTCGGCGCGGCACCGCAGGTGGAACCCGCAGCGCAAAGTGCAGAAATGAAAGAGGTGTATGCACTGATTGCGCGCAGCATCCCCGGCAGTTTTGACAATACAAAAGAAGCGTATCTTCGATTCCTTTCCGATTATACATTCCGCAAAAACCGACATGCCGCACGCATGTGCGCTGTTTTGAACAACGGCGTACTGCAAGGCTGCGCACTGACGGCGGCGGAGACAAGAACCGCGGCGGTGCTCAGCGGCGTTGCCGTTGCGGCGTCTGCACGAAAAACAGGACTTGGCCGGCGTGTGGTGCTTTCTTTGGTTCATACGCTGCAGGCAGCAGGAAAAGATGTATACGTCATTGCGCTGAACAAAAGCGCGGAAGCATTTTATCAGCGCATCGGCTTTGAAAAAACAGAAACGATTTGTTATATGGAAGGAATTTCCGATGTTTGAATTTGACGAAAAACTGATCGCACTGTCTGACGCTGCGCTGCGTGACTGTGCGGATGAGTTCCGGCGGATTGACTGCGTCACGGAACACAATCAGCGCAAAATGCTTGAAGCGTTCATTCATAACAAAGTAAGTGAAACCATGTTTGCCGCTTCCACAGGCTATGGGTACGGCGATGTGGGAAGGGACACGCTGGATGCTGTGTTCGCCGAAGCCGTCGGCGCCGAGGACGCTGTTGTTCGTCACAATTTTACCTGCGGTACGCACACACTGACCGTTGCGCTTTTCGGTGTGTTGCGTCCGGGGGACACGATGCTCTGCGTGACCGGAACGCCGTATGACACGATTCAGCCGGTCATCGGGATCGGCAAAACAGCGGCGGCGGGTTCGCTCCGGGACTTCGGCGTAAACTACGCGGAAGTTGCGCTGGATGAAAACGGCTGCCCGGATGAAACGGCAATTGCTGCCGCTGTCAAGGCGCAGCAGCCGAAAATGGTCTACATTCAGCGCTCACGCGGCTACAGCCTTCGTCCGTCGCTGTCCGTTGCGCAGATCGGACGTATCGTGCAAATCACAAAGGCGCAGTCGCCAGATACGGTTGTCATGGTCGACAACTGCTACGGTGAGTTCGTGGAAGATCGTGAGCCGACGGCGGTCGGCGCCGATCTGATCGCGGGTTCCCTGATCAAGAATCCCGGCGGCGGCATCGCCCGTACCGGCGGTTATATCGCCGGACGGCGTGATCTTGTGGAACAATGCTGCAACCGGCTGACCACGCCCGGCCTCGGCCGGGAAGTCGGTGCTACGCTCGGTAATAACCGAGAATTGTTTATGGGTATCTTCCATGCGCCGCACGTTGTCGGTGAGGCGCTCAAAACGGCGGCGTTTACTGCGGCGGTCTTTTCGCGTCTCGGCTTTGAAACCACGCCGGTTCCCGGTGAAGTGCGCCACGACATCATCCAGGCGATCAAACTGAAAACCCCAGAGAACCTGATCGCGTTCTGTCAGGGCTTGCAGACCGGAGCGCCTGTGGATTCTTTCGTTACGCCTGTACCGTCGGCAATGCCCGGCTATGACAGCAAAGTCATCATGTCCGCCGGCGCGTTTACCCTCGGTTCCTCGATCGAACTTTCGGCGGATGCGCCGCTGCGCGAGCCGTTTGCGGTCTGGTTCCAGGGCGGACTGCATTTCTTCGCATCCAAGCCGGCGGTTCTCTGTGCAGCGCAGCGGGTTATGCAGCAGGAAAACAATAAGTAAATTTAAGGAAGAAATGCAATACTGTATAGGTCAAAAAGTGAGGTGGACGTAATGGACACGTTTCGGGGATTTGACCGCGACACGTTTTTTCTGCTCGCGGAAAACAAATTCAACGACAGTAAACCATACTACGAAACCGTCAAGGATCAACTGAAGCAAAAGGCGATTCTGCCGATGCGGGAGCTATGCTCGCTGCTGGCGGATGAATTGTTTGCCATTGACGAACAGATGAACTTGATCCCGGTCAAGATGGTGTCCCGTATCCGCCGCGACACACGACGCGCCAAGGATAAAAATATGTACCGAGACAACATCTGGACCATGTTCATGCGGCACAAATCCGCATGGCATTATCAGCCGTGCATGTGGTTCGAGATCTTTCCGGGCGGATATACGATCGGCGTAGGAACCTATGACACAGATCCGACCTTTATGGCTTACTTCCGCAAAGTGCTGATGGAAAACCAGACGGAATTCCGCGCGGCGCTGCAATCCGTGCAAAGTGCCGGCGCACTGCCCGACGCGGAGCATTATGCGAAGGAAAAACCGGGCAGCGACAAGGTTGCGGCAGATCTGCGGCCGTATTACAACGTCAAAAGTCTGTATTTTATCCGATATGACAGCGAAATGGAAACGCTGTTTAACGGCAGCATCTACCCGATATTACAAAAAACGATCGCCGCTTATGCACCGATGTATCATTTTTTGCTGAAGGTCATGGAGACGGTGACGGCGGAAAAGGGGAAACAGTATGAACAAATCCTATAAAGCACTGAAAAGCGGAACGGATATTCGCGGCGTTGCCGTTGCAACAGAAGGCTCGCCGCTGCAGCTCACGGATGAGACCGTCTTTGATTTGACCGGCGGTTTTTGCCGCTGGCTGCTTTCACGCGGTGTGGTGCCGGGCAGTCGGATCGCTGTCGGCCATGATTCGCGCATTTCGGCAGAGCGGATCAAAACACAGGTGTTGTCCGCACTGATGGCGTTTGGATTTCACGCGGTGGACTGCGGTCTTGCGTCCACACCGGCGATGTTCATGACGACCGTTGATTTTGACTGCGCGGGCGCGGTGCAGATCACTGCGAGCCATCATCCCTATGATCGCAACGGTCTGAAATTCTTTACGCCTGCCGGCGGCGTCGACAGCGCCGACCTCGATCAGATCATTGCGCTCGGTGAGACGTGCATTGTTCCGGACACGCCGGCAGGATCTGCAGAGCGTGCGGATTATATGACCGTATACGCGAAACGCCTGCGTGACATGATCTGTGCAGAACTCGGCACAACGGCGGCGGAACAACCGCTGCGCGGCTATAAAATCGTTGTGGATGCAGGCAACGGCGTCGGCGGCTTTTATGCCTCAGACGTGCTTGCACCGCTTGGCGCGGATGTTTCCGGCAGTCAGTTTCTCGAACCGGACGGGATGTTTCCGCATCACGCGCCGAACCCGGAAAACAAAGCGGCAATGGATGCCGTCAGCGCCGCAACCGTGCAGGCGGGCGCCGATATCGGTATCATCTTTGACACCGATGTAGACCGTGCAGCCTGCGTTGACGAAACCGGAAAAGAGATCAACCGCAACCGCCTTGTCGCACTCGCGTCGATCATTGCGCTCGAAAACAATCCCGGCGGTACGATCGTTACGGACTCTGTGACGTCGACCGGTCTGACTGCGTTCATCAACGACACGCTCGGCGGCGTGCACTACCGCTATAAACGCGGTTACCGCAATGTTATCAATAAACAGCTTGAACTGAATAAAAAGGGCATCAATTGCCCGTTGGCCATAGAAACGAGCGGACACGCTGCATTCCGCGACAATTATTACCTGGATGACGGCGCGTACCTGATTACAAAGATCGTAGTCAAAACCGCGCAAATGGGAAAAACCGGTCAGAAGCTGACCGGGCTGATTGATGCGCTGCAGGATCCGCTGGAGGCGAAAGAGCTGCGTCTCAAAATCAACACGGATGCGTTCAAGTCCTACGGCGAAAGTGTTATCGCGGCAATTGAACAGCACGCAAAGACGGCAGCGGATTGGCGCGTTGCAGATGACAACCGTGAAGGCATCCGCATCTTCTTTGATGATGCGGTACGTGACGGCTGGTTTTTGCTGCGGATGAGTGTGCATGATCCGATTATGCCGCTGAACATCGAAAGTGACGCACCCGGCGGTACAAAGGCGATCGCCGAAACGATACTGGCGCTTCTGGAAAAATATGCGCTGCTGGATTGCGGCGTGATCCGAGATTTTATTGCAGATACTTGAAATTATTTCAAAATATGGTAAAATAAATTATTATTGAATTTTCGCTCAAGGGAGGGATCTCCATGGCAAAAAACAAAGCCTGTGTGCTCCATAAGACCTCGGTTGGTGGACAGGCACTGATCGAAGGCATCATGATGCAGGGACCGAAAGGGGCCGCGCTTGCGGTACGCCTGCCGGACGGCAGCATCGATACCGAAATGAAAGAGGTCAAACACATCCGCGACAAGGTGAAGTTCCTCGGCTGGCCGTTTTTGCGCGGCTGCGTCAACTTCATCGAGTCCATGATCTTCGGCTACAAATGCCTGATGGAATCCGCCGAAAAATCCGGGATGGAGGACATGGAGGCGGAAGAGAACGCCTCCAAGCTGGACAAGTGGCTCAGCGAGCATCTGAGCAAGGGCGTGATGAGCGTGCTGACCGCGGTCGCCTCGGTGCTCGGGATTGCGCTGGCGTTTGCGCTGTTCTTCTTTTTGCCCACGGTGCTCGTCAATTTCTTCAACAAACTGGCCGACGGCGCACTGACAAACGTC